>DATITA010000063.1:0-8166 GCA_035468355.1 Candidatus Dormiibacterota bacterium | reverse complement strand
CGCGCCCCGCGCGCGGTGTTCATGCACTGCCTCCCCGCGCATCGCGGCGAAGAGGTCACCGACGAGGTCATCGACGGCCCCCGATCGGTCGTGTTCCAGCAGGCCGGCAACCGCCTGTACGCGCAGATGGCGCTGATGGCGAAGCTGCTCGGAGCCGAGGCATGAGCCAGGCGATCTCCCATTTCTTTCTGCAGCTCGGCGAGGTGGTCAGGCACATCGCGCTGGTCGAGGTCATCGACGTCGCTGTCGTCGCCCTCATCCTGTATCAGCTCTTGCGCCTGCTGCGAGGCACCCAGGGCACGCAGATCCTCGTCGGGCTGGTGCTGCTGGCCGTGGTCGGCGTCGTGGCCACGCAGTTCCACCTCGTCCTTCTTTCGTGGTTGTTCAGCAACGCCGCGTTCTTCATCGTGATCGGCGTGATCGTGATGTTCCAGCCCGAGCTGCGGCGCGCGCTCGACCAGATCGGCCGCATCGGCCACATCGGCCGTCCCCTCTCCAACTACAACACGCGGCTGTACAGCCAGGCGGTGTCGGAGGCGATCCGCGCGGCCGAGCGCCTGAGCACCAGGCACACGGGCGCCCTCATCGCCTTCGAGCGCGAGGTCGGTCTCGAGGATTACGCCGCCACGGGCGTGAGGATCAATGGCGAGATCTCCGCCGAGATGCTGCAGTCGATCTTCTATCCCAACTCGCCTCTGCACGACGGGGCGGTCATAGTGCGCGGCAATCGCATCGTCGCGGCAGGGTGCCTGTTGCCACTGCCCGAGGAGGGCACCGTCCGCGAGAGGCTCGGCACGCGACACCGTGCGGCGCTCGGCCTTTCGCTCGCTTCCGACGCACTGGTGATGGTGGTCTCGGAGGAGACGGGCAACATCTCGGTGATCGAGGAGGGGAAGATCAGCCGCAACCTCGACCCGGACAGCCTGCGTCGTAGGGTGAGCGTCAGGGTGCCCAGCGGAACCAACGGCAACGGGTTCCTGAGGTTCCGAAAGTGAACCTGATCCTTGACGACTGGCGGCTCAAGCTGCTGGCGATCGGTCTCGCCATCCTCATGCTGGGCGCGGTCGCCTTTTCGCAGAACCCGCCCACGAACGGCAGCCTGACGGTGAGGTTGAACTACACCATGCCGCCGAACCTGATCCTGATCAATCCCCCCGTGTCGGCGGTGGTGACCTACTCGGGCCTGGCTGACGTGATCAAGAAGGTCAACCCGGACAATCTCACTGCTTTCGTCGATGTCACTCACGCCAAACCGGGACCTGCCGTGACACTCAACATCACGCCGCATTCGACGATCCAGGGGCTCAGCGTGCAGAATCCCGCGCCGATCGTCGCCGACGTCGAGACCCTCCAGCCCAAAGACCTGCCCGTTCAGGTGACGGCCAGGCCGGCGCCCGGCTGGAGCGTGAACAAGGCAGTGGCCATCTGCGCGGGGGCTTCGCAGCCCAACCCATGCGTGGTGCGCTTCACCGGCCCGGCGAGCTGGGAGAACAGCCTCGTCGCGACCGTCGTTTTCGCCGCACAGGTAAATGTCGGCAGCATCGACTCGCCGAGCCAGCCGGTCGTGCTCCAGAACAGCAACGGCACGCTCGACCAGTCGATTCGCACCGTGCCGTCTGTCAGCCTCGACTTCCCCAACGTCTCGGTCCACATCGAGGCCACGCCGGGGTCCACCAGCAGCACGGTGGCCCTGGTCGACGCGCCCCCGTCGAACCCACCACCCCCTGGATACCGGGTGACCGGGATCACCATCTCGCCACAGACCGTGATCATCACGGGGGAAGCCGCGGTCCTCGCGCGGATCCAGTCCATCCTCCTACCTCCCGTCGATCTCAGCGCGCACACCGCGGACGCCACCTTCCAGGTCGCCATCCCGTACAAGGCCGGGATGACCGGCAACGTCGCCAACGCCACGGTGAAGTACTCGATCTCGGCCAACCCGAACGTTTCACCGAGCCCGTAGTGGCGTAACCTCGGCGCCACAGGCGGCGTTTCAAGCACTGGTCGAAACAAACGTCCTGGGAGTTGTATCAAGTAAAGAAATGTGCGGAATCATCGGTTACCTGGGCGACAAGGAGGCCACTCCGATCTTGATGGAGAGCCTCAAGCGGCTGGAGTACCGTGGCTACGACTCGGCCGGGGTCGCCGTCCTGGCGCTCCCCAAGGGCGGCGCCGCCGGCCGCACCAGCATCACCAAGTCGGAGGCCAAGGTCGACCTCCTCATCTCCAAGCTGCAGGCCGACATGCCGAGCGGCACGCTGGGGATCGGTCACACCCGCTGGGCGACCCACGGCAAGCCGACCTACGTCAACGCCCACCCACACACCGACTGCAAGGGCAAGATCTTCGTCGTCCATAACGGCATCATCGAGAATTTCGCCGAGCTCAAGGCCGAGCTTCAGAAGGCGGGGCACGAGTTCACCTCCGACACTGACACCGAGGTCGTTCCGCACCTCATCGAGTCGTATTACAAGGGCGACTTCCTGGCCGCCGTCCGCCTGGCTTTGAAGCGCATCCGCGGCGCGTACGCGCTCGCCATGTTCACGAGCGACGACCCCGAGCTCTTGATCGGGGCTCGGCTCAATGCGCCGCTGGTCGTCGGCATCGGAGAGGGCGAGTATTACGTCGCGTCCGACATCACGGCCATCATCCCCTACACCAAGCGCGTGCTCGTGCTCGGCGAGGGCGAGGTGGCGGCGGTGACCCGGTTGGGCGTCGAGGTGTCGTCCCTGGACGGCGTCACGGTCCAGCCCAAGTTCGTGCACGTCGACTGGGACGTGAGCCAGGCCCAGAAGGGCGGCTTCGCCCACTTCATGCTGAAAGAGATCCACGAGACGCCGGAGGCGGTCGCCAACGCCATCCGCGGGCGACTGACCGATGACGGCATCGTTTCCTTTCGCGAGTTCAAAGCCTCCGATGAGGAGCTTCGAAAGATCGACGAGGTGCTGCTGCTCGGGATGGGCACGTCGAGACATGCCGCCATGGTCGGCGAATACCTGGTCGAGGACTGGGCCGGCATACCGGCTCGGGCCATGGACGCGTCCGAGTTTCGCTACCGCCGCCCGACGTTCGGGCCGACGAGCCTTGCCGTCGTGCTCACGCAGTCGGGCGAGACGGCCGACACCCTGGTCGGCATGCAGCGCGCCAAGGAGCGCGGCGCCCTGACGGTCGCGGTCACCAACGTGTTCGCGAGCTCGGTCGCGCGCGACGCGGACGGGGCCATCTACTTGCATTCAGGACCCGAGATCTCCGTCGCGTCGACCAAGACGCTCATCGCGCACATGGTCAGCCTCGCGCTGCTGAGCTTGCGCCTGGCCAACGCCAACGGCCGCGTGTCGCTCGAGCGCAGGCACGAGCTGGTCGAGGCGTTGCGCGCGCTGCCGGACCAGGTGCGGGTCCTGGTGGAGCGCGACGAGGAGATCGCCCGCCTCGCCCACAAGTACAGCGGTTACCGCAACTTCATGTACTTCGGCCGCGGTCTCGGCTATCCGGTGGCGCTCGAAGGCGCGCTGAAGCTGAAGGAGATCTCGTACCTGCATGCCGAGGGCACGAGCGGCGGCGAGTTGAAGCACGGCCCCATCGCCCTCCTCGACGACCACTTCCCCGTGATCGCGATCTGCACGGCGAGCGCGACCAGCGAGAAGATGGCGAGCAACGTCCACGAGATCGTGGCTCGCGACGCCCCGGTGCTGGCCCTGGTCACCGAGGGCGACCTCTCGCTCGACGGCGTGGCGACCGACCAGTTCGTGATGCCGGCGGTCGAGGAGATCTCCGCGGCGATCCTCAACACAGTGATGCTGCAGCTGTTCGCCTACCACGTGGCGCTCGAGCTGGGCCAGGACGTCGACCAGCCCCGCAACCTAGCCAAATCAGTCACAGTCGAATAGCTAGCTAGTCACTTCCCCGCTCGCGGGAAAGGAAGCCGACCCCACTTCCCCGCTCGCGGGGAAGTACCCGGCCGCAGGCCGGGGGATGGGGAGGAACACCCGCCACTAACGCCACAATGTGTTCCATGCAGCGGATCGGCGTCGACGCGGTTTCGGTCGAGCGTATCGAGCTCGCCGTCAAGCGTTCCGGCCCCGGCTTCCTGAACAAGGTCTACACCCCCGCCGAGCAGGCCTACTGCGCCGGCGACGCGGAGCGGCTGGCCGGCCGCTGGGCGGCCAAGGAGGCGGTGATCAAGTGCTTCGACGGCACCGGCATCTGCTTCCCGCGCCGGCGCATCGAGGTCCTGCCCGGCCCCAACGGGGCGCCCCGTGCGCGGCTGATCGGTGAGCACCGCGGCGCCCGGGTGGAGGTCAGCATCACCCACCACAGCCGCCTGGCGGTGGCGACCGCGCACCTCGAGATGCCGGAAGCCTCCGCCACCTTTCTACACGCGCCGGACGCGGCCGTGCTTCCCCAGCGCCCCGGCGACGCCCACAAGGGCACCTTCGGCACTGCGGTCGTGCTGGCCGGCAGCCTGGGTTTGACCGGCGCGGCTTACCTCACTGCGACCGCGGCCGCTCGCACCGGGGCGGGCCTGGTCCGGCTCCTGGTCGCCAACACCATCTATCCCATCCTCGCCACCAAGTGCACCGAGGTGATGGCCACGCCCATGCAGGAGGTCGCCCCGGGCGCCGTGGGCCACGCGGCCTACGACTCCATCCTCCGGCAGATGGCGGCCGCGGAGGTGGGCATCATCGGCCCCGGCCTCGGGCGCGACAGCTCCACGTGGCGCCTGGTGCTCGACCTCGCGCTCCACGCCCGCTGCCCTTTGGTGATCGACGCCGATGGGCTGAATGCGCTGTCCGACTCGCCCAGGGCCAAGGGCAAGCTCGGCAAGCATCGCGTCCTCACCCCGCATCCTGGCGAGCTCTCTCGCCTGACGGGCAGGCCGATCGACGTCATCGAAGGTGACCGCACGTCGGCGGCGCGCAAGGCGGCCAAGGAGTGGGGGGCGATCGTGGTGCTCAAGGGCGCGCACACGGTGGTCGCGCATCCCGACGGCCGGACGAGCGAGGACCCGCACGAGGTCCCCGCCCTCGCCACCGGCGGCACGGGGGATGTTCTGTCGGGGATCATCGGCGGGTTGATCGCCCAGGGTTCAGACCCGTTCGCGGCGGCCGTCACCGGCGTGTACATTCACGCCGCGGCCGGCAGGCGCATCTCGCAGCGCTTCGGCGACTCGGGGCTGCTCGCGAGCGACCTTTTGATGGAGATCCCGGTCGTGATGAACGTGCTCCGCCAGGGCGGCCTCTGACCGCCTCGCTGCGCACCGCAGAGGTGGACCTGGGCGCCGTGCGCGCCAACTGCGCGCTCATCCTGGGGCACCTGCCAAAAGGCGTGCGGCTCTATGCCGTGGTCAAAGCGGGCGGTTACGGTCATGGCGCGCTGCCGGTCGCGCGCGCCGCGCTCGACGGCGGGGCGGGCGGCCTTGCCGTGGCGACCCTGGAGGAGGCCCACGAGCTCCGCGGCCTTCTGCCCGCAGAGCACGTGCTCGTGATGGGCGGCCTCACCCCGGACCAGGCGCACGAGGCGGCCGCCACCGGCTGTGGGATCGGAGTCTTCAGCAGCGAGGTGGTGGACGCCCTTGGCGACGGCGACGAGGTGGTGCCGGTTCACCTGAAGATCGACACCGGCATGGGCCGTTTCGGGTGCAGCCCCGACCAGGCCCCGGCGCTCGCCCGGCAAATCGAGGCCTCGCCGGGGCTGCGTCTCGCGGGCACCTGGACGCACTTCGCCTCCGCGGATTCCGACGAGCGCATGACGCGGCAGCAGTTCGACCGCTTTCTCGACACGCTCTCCAGCTTCGACGTCGACCCAGGCATGCGCCACGCGTGCAACTCAGCCGGCGCGCTGCGCCACCCGGAGTTCGCCCTCGACGCCGTGCGATGCGGCATAGCGGTCTACGGCTGCGAGTGGCCGGGAACCGAGCCGGCGCTCTCGCTCAAGAGCGTGGTCACGCACGTCAAGACGGTGGAGAAAGGGGCGACCGTCGGCTACGGGGCGAGGTGGACGGCCCCGGCTGGCTCCCGCGTCGCCACCGTGGCCATCGGTTATGCGGACGGCGTCTTCCGAGCGCGGGCCAACCGGGGCGAGGTGCTCGTCCGCGGCCGCCGGGCGCCGCTCATCGGGATGGTCAGCATGGACGCCATCACGCTCGACGTGAGCGAGGTCCCGGGCGTCGCGGTCGGCGACGTCGCCACGCTGATCGGCCGCGGTGGGGACGAGCGGATCACCGCCGAGGAGGTCGCGGGCTGGTCCGGCACGATCTCCTACGAGGTCCTGACCTCGATCGGACCCCGCGTAGAACGTCACTACCGCGATTAATCAATCTCACTTCCCCGCCCGCGGAATACCCGCCGCCGCCCTGCCATTCCAGATGGTGCAAGGGCAGGTTGAATCTACACTGGGTGTAGAGATGGCGGAAAGTCCGGCACGAACTGCCTTCGCGGAAGAAGCATTGACACATCTGGACACTCTGTACCGGGGCGCGCTCCGGCTGACACGTGATCCCGACCAGGCGCAGGACCTGGTCCAGGAGGCCTACCTCCGCGCCCTGCGCTACCAGCACAGCTACCAGCAGGGCACCAACATGAAGGCCTGGCTGTTCGCGATCATGCGCAACCTCTTCTGGGACCGTTTCAAGGGCTCGCGCAAAGAGGACGTCAGCCTGGACGACGTCGGTGAGTTCATCCTGTACGAAAAGCTCCGCGACGAGGGCGCCAAGCCCGAAGAGGACGTCCTCAACAAGCTCGCCGCCTCAGAGGTCGTGGAGGCGGTCGAAATGCTGCCGCCTCTCCACCGAGAGGTAGTTCTGCTGGTCGACGTGGAAGGCTTTTCCTACAAGGACGCCGCGCAGACCCTGGGAGTGCCGATCGGCACAGTGATGTCCCGACTCCACCGGGCCCGCCAGCAGCTCCAGAAATCGCTCTATGACTACGCGATCGAATCGGGTATCGTCCACACCGCAGGCATGAGGCAGATTCCGCAACCATGAACTGCAAGGACTGTTCCGAGAAGCTCGACCGCTACGTTGACCGCGAGCTGAACGACACCGAGGTCCTCGAGCTGCAGCTCCACCTCGAGAGCTGCCCGCCCTGCGAGGACCATTACGAGTTCCAGTCTCACCTCAAGCGCCTGGTCCGGCATTCCTGCGACTGCGACACCGCCCCGCCCGCCTTCCGGGAAAAGCTGCGCCAGATCCTGTCCTGACGAGCCGGCAACGGCTGCAGGCCGCGCGGCTCTACGTGATCACGGCCGACGCCGCCCCCGAGCGCGTGCTGGCCGCCGCCGCTGGCGCCCTGCGCGGCGGGGCGGACGTGCTGCAGCTGCGGCACAAGACGCTCCCTCGCGGTGAGCTGCTCGCCCTGGCCCACCGGCTGCGCGAGCTGGCTCGCGATGCCCTCTTCGTCGTCAACGACCACGTGGACATCGCGCTCCTCGCCGGCGCCGACGGGGTGCACCTGGGCCCGGACGACCTGAGCCTCGCATCCGCGCGGCGGGTGGCGGCCGGCCGCCTGTTCATCGGGGCCTCCGCCTCGACCCCTGCCTCGGCTCGCACTGCGGTCGCCGAGGGCGCCGACTACCTTGGCGCCGGGGCTGCGTTCGCCACGCCGATCAAGTCGGAAAAGCTCGTGATCGGCCCCGCAGGCGTGGCCGCGGTGGCGGCCGCCGTCGGTCCCGCCGTGCCGGTCTTCGCCATCGGCGGCATCGAAGAGGGGAACGTCGCGCAGCTGGTCGCGGAGGGCCTGCGGCGGGTGTGCGTCATCCGCGCCGTGTCCGCGGCGGCCGACCCCGAGCAAGCCGCACGGCGCCTGCGTGCGATGCTGGATTCGTGAGCGAGGTCCAGGGGCTCGGCGAGTTCGGCCTGCTCGAGCGCATCAAACCCTACCTGGCCGCCGGGTCGACCGGCGACGACGCGGCCGTGCTCGCGGACGGGACCGGCTTTGACGTCGTGAGCTGCGACATGTTCGTGGAAGGCGTCCACTTCGACCTGGACTGGATGAGCGCCGCGGACGCGGGCTGGCGATCGCTCGCGCTGGCGCTCGGAGACCTCGCCGCCAAGGGCGCCACGCCGTCGTGGGCGCTCGTCTCGCTGGCCATGCCGCGCCGGTGGACGGTCGAGCACCTCGACGGCCTGTACGAAGGGATGTCGGAGCTCGCCCGCCGGTCTGGATTCGA
>DATITA010000062.1:0-6178 GCA_035468355.1 Candidatus Dormiibacterota bacterium | reverse complement strand
GCACCTATTGTCGCAACTACGAGAAGTTGCGGAGCCGTCCCCATATCTGTGAGATCGGCTGCTTCAGCCGGCAAAACGTGACGGGGGCGCCCTGCTCGAGACCTTTGACGTGATAGGGCACGGTCAGGTGCGTGAGGAGGGTGGGTGAGGTGCACATCCACGCCACCTCGGACGGTTGGTAATCGACCATCACAGCGTTGGTCGCAGTGAGGTTGTCGGGTAGCCAGTACCAGTCACTCAGCTGGGGACTGATGGCGACGGGGCGAACGTCGAATTGGTCATAGACCTGAAGCGCGCCTGGCACGCCGTAGTAGGCCGAGATGATGACCGTGTTGCTGCGCTCAGATGCGGGGAGATCGCGGTAGATCGTCGTCACCTGGCCCGCGATGTCCTCCCATCCCACGCTGTCCGCGAACACCTCGTTGACGTCATCGAGCTTGGCGGCGTGAATTCGGTCGGGAGGGGTGACCGGGACGACGAGGAAGAAGAACGTGACGAACTCGAGCACGCTCGCGACCGCCACGGCGACCTCGAGGCGGGCGCGGAGCCTGGTTCTCTCGATGCGCGAGATCGCCATCAGTCCCTGGGCCACGGCCACCGGAACCGTCCCGGCCGCGTAGTACGACTTGCCGGCGAAAAGGAAGAGGACCAGCGGAACGGCACACGCGATTGCGACCGGCCGCAGCGTGGGAGAGCGGAACAAGGAGATCATGCCCGCCAGCCAGACAGGGATGAGGAAGAAGAAATAGACGCCGAACTGGATCAGATAGGTCACCGGGCCTCCGCCGCTCCCCTGATGGTTGGCGAGATAGGCGAGCGTTGGAAAACCTTCGACGAATTGCCAGGCGAGGTTTGGCGCCCAGACCAAAAGGGCGATCGCTGCAGCGATCCAGGGATACCTGGTCCGCAGCTCTGATCGCAGGGCGGGCGTGAGGAGGATGGCGATTCCGATGCCCAGGATGAGACCGGCGATCGTGTACTTGACCTCGAGCCCGATCCCCAGCGTGATGCCGAGGTAGATCCAGTACCTGGGCCGCCGGTCGATGACCAGGCACAGGAACCAGTACATGGCTGTCATCCATGTCACCTGGTCGAAGGTCACCGTCTGGAACACCCAGTTCGACCCGAGCAGGAAAGGGGCCGCGATGGCGGTGAGCAGCGCCAGTCCCTGCAGCCGCAGCGATCCACCGAGTCGGCGGACGTACGTGGCCGAGAGCACGACGAGGAAGCCGCCCAACAGGGATGGGAGAAGCCGAAGGGTCCAGGGAGTGACTCCGAGAAGCCCGGTCTCGAGCCGGGCAAGGAGCGGGACTACCGGCGGGAAGTCGACATATCCGAAGGCTGGATGGTTGCCGCTGTCCAGGTAGTAGAGCTCATCGGTATGGAATCCCAAAGTGCTGTTGGTGGCGAGGTGGATGGCGATGACGACCAACGCCGCGCCGCCATAGAGCAGAGCCGCCGGGCGGCGGGAAGGCCGCGCGGCAGGCGCAGCTGGCGAGCTGGGCGACGCGGCGATCACCGCGCCCGGCGCCGCAGCACCAGGTGCGTGCCCGGAACACGGGGGGTGGGACCGGCCGGAAGCGAATCGATGAGAGTGATGAGTCGGGGGCCCAGGTCCATCCGCCCGCAGCGGAACGCGGCCCAACGATCCGCCCTGGTCGGGCTGGCCATGAACTGCAGCTCGATGCCTTTGCCGCGCCTCCCCGCGCCCCGATACGAGAGCCGGTTGAAATCGGCGCTGGGCACCAGCCAGGCGGTGTCGACGTTGGCGTCGGTGACATAGAGGATGGCGTAAAGGAATGCAGGGTGCTCGCGCGGTTTTCCCTCAGGAAACGCCATTCGCGCCACGGCCAGGCCCTTGCGGTCGAGCGAAAGCGCGGTCTTGACCTGGATCGCCAGCGCCGGCACCCGGCCGCGCCGGCCGGCCGTGACATCGGTATGGTCGTCGTCCGTGAGTGGCTTGAAGAGCTCTAGGTCGCCATCTGAGGACAGCGTCACGCAGGCCGCGAACAGCTGCTCGCCCGCCGTGCCCCGCTGGGTGGCTGTGAGCACGGAAAAGTCTCTTAGATCCAGCCTCTGCGCCGGAAGAAGTAGAGCTGGATGCCGGTGGCGATGAGCATGGTGCCCACGCCCACGCCGAAAGTCCAATAGGGCGTTTCGAGCACCTGAGTCAGGTATGTGAAGTTCATGCCGTAGAAGCCGGTCAGGAAGCTCAGCGGCAGGAAAAGGCTCGCGATCACAGTCAGGGCTTTGGTGGTCTGGTTCAGCCGGTTCGAGACCGTCGACAGATAGACGTCCATGGCGCTCGTCAACAGGTCGCGCAAGGAGTCGACCGTCTCGTACTGGCGCACGATGTGGTCGTAAACGTCGCGGTAGTAGAGCGTCATGTCCTGCTGCTGCAGGTGTATGCCGTGAGTGATCAGCCGCTGGAACAGGTCGCGCTGAGCGCCAAGGTATTTCCGCAGCTCGGTCACGGAGTGCTTCAGGTGATAGATGCGGTCGAGGGACCCCGGATCCGCCTTGGCGATGATGTCGTCCTCCATCTGGTCGACCGTGTCATCGACGCGTTCGAGGACCGGGAAGGTGGCGTCCACCAGCGCGTCGATGACGAGGTAGGTGAGGAAGGCGGGCTGGCCCTTGGTCAGCTCCGGGCTCTTGGTGACTCGTTCCTGCAGGGATGTGAGCACCGTCGCCGGATCGAAGTGGACCGTGATCAGGTAGTGAGGTCCGATGAACAGATGGTTCTCGCGAAAGGCGACGTCGTCGCCGGACCAGTCGGCCTGGAAGATCACCACGAAGTTGTAGTCGGGGTACTCGTCGAGCTTGGGACGCTGGTTCTGGTGCTGAATGTCCTCGATCGTCAGAGGGTGAAACTTGAATCCCCCCTCGAGGAGCCTGAAGTCAGCCGCGTCGGGCGACTCGATGTCCATCCAGAAGCCATCCTTGGGCGCTTTGGCGAAACAGGCCAGGACCTCGGCATCCCCGGCGGGGGCCTTGCCCTCCGTGGTAAGCAACGTCCTCATGGCAGGCCATCGTAAGCGGCCGGCCGCCACTTGGCCGGGAATGGGATGGGGAGATTCATTGGGTCTCCCCCATCCGCCGCTGCGGGCCACCTTTCCCACTCGGTGGGGAAGTGAGATCTCCACTTCCCCGCTGCGCGGGGAAGTACCGGCCGCCGCTTGGCCGGGATGGGCCGTTACGCCCAGAATTGGGATAGTCCCGAATGGTCACCGTTGACGATGTGCGGATGCGCGAGCTGGTCCTGGATGCCTGGAGGATGGTCCTCCCCAAGCGCCTGGCCGAAGCATTTCGCGAGGCGGAATCCGGGAATACCCGAGGACCGCGGAGGATTGCTACCGGCGATGGGTGACTCGACAGAGAAGATCCGAATCCCGCCACGCGGCACGCGAGCGGGGGGCATGGCGTGGATGGCGAAGCTCACGAAGGTGGGCAAGGTGTTCATGGACATGCAGGTCTCTCGATACCGCAAAACCGCAGGCGACACCGCCCCTGTGATGATGGGCTTTCCGGTCGTCCTTTTGACGACGCTTGGAGCCAAGACAGGGCTGGAGCGCACCAACGTGCTGGGCGGCTTTGCGGACGGCGATGATTCCTGGTTGATTGTGGCGTCCAAGAGCGGCGCGGCCACCCACCCGGCGTGGTTCGTCAACCTCGCGAAGAACCCGGACCAGGTGTGGCTCGAGGTCGGCAAGCGCAAGTTCAGGGCCCATGTCGAATCGCTCCAGGGAAGCGAGCGTGAGGCCGCGCTGGCCCGGGTCGCGAAGGTGGCGCGACGCTATGCCGAGTACCAGGCCAAGACGGACCGGGAGATCCCGGTGCTCAGGTTGACGCCCGCGCGCTGACGCGGCGCCGCTCTCGAGAACGAGGGCAAGGAGTCCAGCCGGCCGCCCGCGTCGACCAGGTCGAAGGCGCGGCTCAAGAGCCCGCTCAGCAGATCGGACATCGGAGCAGCCTGCGCCGCTCGTGGCGATCCCCTCTCTCGATGCGATCCTCGGCGCCCTTCCCGAGCGCCGAACTCGCCCATTGCAAGAGGCGCCCGGCGCGGTTAGGATCGCTTGGTTCGTGTCCCGGTCGTGGCTGAACCGTCACTGCCTGCCGAGACCAATCAACCGGTGGACGTCATGGGGGAATGAGTGTGGTAAGTCAAGCGCGAAGACGTTTAGCCGCCGCTGTCTCGATCGCCGCGCTTGCGGGCGCCGCAGGTGTCGTCGTCGCGGGCATACCGGTCACGGCATCGTCGCCTCCCGGAGTGTCGTTCTCGTCGCAACCTGGCGTCGCCCAGATCGTCGCCCACTACGTGGTTTCTCCCGCCGGCAAGCCCAACAACGAGGGTTCGAACTCCAATGACCAGGGCGGGACGATCACCCTTTCGCCGAAGGGCGACCCGACACGATCGAGCAAGCACGGCCAGTCCGGCGTCACCAGCAATCACACGGTGCAGGAAACCGGTCAGTCCGACGAGTCCGGCAACCCATCACGAAAAGCCAGCTTCATCGGGCAGCAGGCCTCGGCCAAAACGTGCTCGTACTTTCCACACGGCTGCAACCCTCCCGACATGGCCTTGGGCGCATCGCCGCAATTCGTCCTTCAGGGCGTCAACACGCAGTGGGAGGTCCTCGACACGGCGGGCCACGTGCAGCCGGGATGGCCGGTCAGCGCGCAGAGCTTCTTCGGTGTGCCCAACGTGACCGCGGCCGACGGAACAACTCCGTGTGACACCGCGTCAGGCAGCCAGCCGTTCCTCAGCGACCCGCGGGCGCTGTACGACCCGATCGATCACAGGTTCTGGGCGGCGATGCTGCAGGTTGAGAACGGTTTGGGCATCGCACCCGATTGCCCGTTCAAGTCCGTCTACTACGTCTCCGTCAGCCAGACGAGCGACCCCAACGGCAAGTGGAACGTCTACGAGTTCGATATGTCGATGGGCAGGGATTTCTCAGCCGACTACACCCAGCTCGGGATCAACGGGCAGGCGGTCTACTTCTCCGCCAACATGTTCGGTAACAGTGGCGGCTTCTATGCCGAGCTGTTCGAGGCTAACAAGTCCAAGATGGAACGGGGCCAGGGTGGCTTCACGGCCGACGGTTTCTTCAACCTCCAGGGCAACGGTCCCGGAGTCGCCATCGCCGGGGTGGGTCCCTTCCTCGCCGACACCGTGCACCCGGCGGCGAATCTGGACAGCAGCGGCGGAAGCTCTGAAACCTTCGTCGACACGGTCGACGGCCCCGACCTGCTCAACGGCCACCTGTGCTCAAGCCTGGCCGACGCGTGCAGCGGTCTCATCGTCTGGAAGATGACGAACCCGACCGCGCACGACCACGGAGGGCCCGCGCCGTCGCTCACCGGCACCTATGTCGCAACCAAGCCGTTCGCGTTTTCACCTCCCGCCGATGAGCCGGGCTGCACTCAGTGCATCGACGCGCTCGACCTCCGCTTTACCGGCACCCCGGTCGTTCGCGGCGGGACTCTCTACGGCACGTGGGACACCGCCGTTAACAACGGCAGCCAGACCGTCCCGGGCATCGAATGGGCGCAGATCCGCCTGTCCGATCTGGGATCTACGAACGCTGCCCAGACCGACTACTACAACTTCTCTGGCGACGGAGCCGCCACGTTCGGCACCGTCATGCCAGATTCGGCTGGCAACGTGACCATGCTGTTCGAGCACATGAGCGGCTCGGTGAACCCTGAAGCGCGATACATCGTGAAGCACGCGCACAGCGACAACTTCGAGGGTCCGGGAAAGCTGCTCAAGGCCGGTGAATCGCCGTACCGGCCTGGCCTTTGCGGCTCTGCGCTGCTGCCGGTATGCCGCTGGGGCGACTTCGAAGCCGCCTCCTTCGATGGCGCCGGAGACATCTGGTTCGCGGGCGAGTACGCGAACGCATTCCACGGCGCAGCGAACCCACCGGCCTTCGGCCGGAACTGGGGCACCTGGATCGGCTCAATCAACGCGAGCTAGCTGTAAACGAGGCAGGGATCGGGCCGACCGATCCCTGCCTACCGCGTCGCCACTTCGAACACCTTCGTGCGGCTGCGCGCGCCTGAGCGCAGGGTGACGGCCGAAGGTCGAACCCCGAGCTCCTTCGCCACCGCCTCGAGCACGGCTTGATTGGCGGCGCCCTCGATCGGGGGCGCGCTGACCCACACCTCGAGC
>DATITA010000061.1:0-35155 GCA_035468355.1 Candidatus Dormiibacterota bacterium | reverse complement strand
GAGCGATGATGCTCGAGCCGTCGCTGCTCATCCTGGACGAACCTTCGATGGGCCTCGACCCGAAGACCCGGACGCTCGTCTTCAAGACCATCAGCTCGCTGAACGAATCCGGCCGCACGCTGCTGCTGGTCGAGCAGAACGCGCGGTCCGGACTCGGGATTGCGACACATGGGGTCGTGATGGAAAGCGGCCGGGTACGGCTCGAAGGCCCTGGGCTCGAGGTCTTGAACAACCCGGAGATCGGACGCCTCTACCTGGGAGCCACCGCTTGAGCGCGGGCGGGACGTACGACGTCATATTTGCGGGCGCCGGCCACAACAACCTGGTGACGGCTGCTTACACGGCGCGCGCCGGCTTCCGTGTCCTCGTGCTCGAGGGGGCGGAACGGATCGGGGGCAATACGAGCTGCGAGGAGCTGACGCTGCCCGGTTTCGTGCACGACCCGTGCGCGACCGCGCACAACCTCATCCAGAGCAATCCCCTGATGAAGAACAACGAGCTGCACCTGGACGCCCACGGCCTCAAGTACCTGTATCCCGACCCGGTCTTCACGATGCCCTTTCTCGACGGCGCGTCGATCACGATGTGGCGCGACCTGGAGCGGACGTGCGCGGAGATCGCTCGGTTCTCGGCAGCGGATGCCGCAGCCTACCGCGAGCTTCTCCACGACTGGGAGCAGATGGCGCCCGTGGTCAACGACGAGCGTTCGAACCCGCCCCGGCCTCCTCAGAAGCTCGAGGCGCAGATGCGGGCGAGCTCCCTCGGCGGCAGGATGGTCGAGATCCGGCGCGCCAAGGCCATTGACGTCATCAAGGAACGGTTCAAGGACGAGCACGTGCGCGCGTTCTTCGCCTGGGTCGCCTTCATGACGCTGCATCCTCTCGACGAGGACGAGACCGGCCTGCTCGCGTTCTCCCTGGTGGCGGGTCGCCAGCGCTTCAGCTGGATCCTTCCAAAAGGCGGCTCCGTCCAGCTGCCGCTTGCACTACAGAAGGTCATCGAAGAAAACGGTGGCGCGATCCACACCTCGAAGCGAGTGATCCGGATCATCGTGGAAGGAGGCCGGGCGACGGGAGTCGAGACGGCCGACGGGACCGCGTACCACGCCGACCGTGCGGTGGTGTCGACCATCCACATCAAGCATTTGCCCTCGATCCTCGGGGACGAGCACCTGCCTGGAGACTACCGGGCCGGCATCGCCCGCTGGCAGCCGAATCTCACGATGTTCGTCACGCATTACGCGCTGAGCGAGGTCCCGCGCTTCAACAACGTCGATGCGCCGCGGCCCTCGGTCACCATGGGGGCGCTCGAGTCGCTCGACTCATACGACGCGATGCTTCGAGCGTTCCGATCTGGAAAGGTCGACGTCGACGAGCCTGTTTTCCTGGCGTTGACGCCAACGGTGATCGATCCGTCGCGCGCCCCGGAGGGCAAGCACACGTTCAAGGTGATCAGCTTCTTGCCGTACGAGTTGGCCGACGGCCCGGAACAGTGGGACCGCATCAAGTCAGACGTATCGAACGCGCTGTTCGAGCGTCTTGCCCGCTACTCGCCCAACCTGTCGCGGCGCATAGTGCTCGCAGAGCACGTCGACAGCCCGCTGGACCTCGAGCGGCGCAACCCCGCGAACTGGCGCGGCTCGTGTCACGGCGGCGCCAACTCACCGGAGCAGAGCGGCTACTTCCGTCCCGTGGAGGGATGGTCCTCATACCAGACGCCGGTCCCGGGCCTCTACCAGAACGGGGCGTGCACGCACCCGGGAGGTTCGGTGTCGGGCCTTCCCGGACGCAACTGCGCGCAAGTCCTTCTGCAGGACCTCGGGTCAAGCCTGCAGCAGGCGATAGCAGGAAAGACGAGGTGAAGCAATGAGCGCGCAAGAAACGACCAACCGGGTGCAGGTCGCGGCCCACCACTGGCGCCCGCGCTTCGTCGCCAACGGAATCGACGTCAACGACTTCGACGAGACCGTGGCGAAGACCACCGAATGGAAGGATTGGGGCCCCAACTGGCTCGCGGTCGGCCAGATGCACGAGGGGCTGGGCGCCGAGGCGCGAACCGACGGGCACATGCTCTCCGCCGCGCAGGCAGCCCAGCGCGCGGCCTGGTGCTATCACCTGGGCAAGTTCCTGTGGTTCGAACATCTCGAGATGCACGCCGACCTGCGTGACCGCTCGGTGTGGGTCTACCAGAAGGCCTTACCCCACCTAGACCCGCCGGCGCAGCGCCTGGAGATCCCGTTCGAGGGCCGGTTCATCCCGGGCAACCTCCGCCGCGCCAAGGGCTCGGCGCGCCCGCCGCTCGTGCTCATCGTGCCGGGGCTGGACTCGTCAAAGGAAGAGCTGTACGCCATCGAGGAAGACTTCCTGCGACGCGGGATGGCGACGCTGACGATCGACGGCCCGGGGCAGTCCGAGAACTCGGTTCACTTCGCGATCCGGCCCAACTGGGAAACGGTCATCACGCCGCTGCTCGACGAGCTGACGGGGCGCGATCTCGACATCGACCTCGGCCGGGTCGGCCTGATGGGTATCAGCATGGGGGCGATCTACGGGCCGCGCGCCGCCGCTCACGAAAAGCGGCTGCGCGCGGTGGTCGCGCTGGCCGGGCCCTACAACCTCGGCGACTGCTGGGACGCGCTGAACCCGCTCACCAGAGGGGGCTACATCTTCTATACGAAGTCGGCAAGCGAGGAGGAGGCGAAGCGCAAGGCCTATACCCTCAACCTGGAAGGGGTGCTGCCCAAGGTCACACAGCCGATGCTGGTGATCCACGGCGCCAGGGACCGGCTCTTCCCACCCGCGCAGGCCGAGCGGATCGCACGGGAGGCGCCGAACGCGACGCTCGTCATGTACCCGGACGGCAACCACGTCTGCAATAACATCGCCTACAAGTACCGGCCGCTCATGGCCGACTGGATGGCCGAGCAGCTGAAGGCCGGGAGCTAGAGGCGCCTCTAGAGCGCAGCTCCGTTGAGGGTGGTTTCCAGCGCCACGGGGATCGGATGCCGCAGGCTCTGCGCAGCATGGCACGCGCGCTCGGCGTGGGCGGCCAAACGCCTCACCTGCTCCGCACCGGCTGGGCTCACGACGTCCAGCCTGATGGTCACCTCTTCGAAATAAGGGGGCGCGTCGTCGACGTCGTACTTCTCGGTGTTGCGAAAGGTGGCACGCACGTCAGCCGTCGCATCGTCGATTGGGACTTCATACAGCGGCGCGAACCGCGCCAGTTGGGTGAGCAGTCAAAACGCGGTTCCCATCATGACGAACTGCAGCGGCGAGGCGCCCTTTTCCGTGCCGCCCCGAGCGAAAGGCTCGTCTGCTTCGACGGTGAACTTGCCCATGCGGCCTTCGAGGTGAACGTCCTCGATGATCCGCGCCACCGCACGCGTGGTGACAGTGCGCTGGTCGGGAGTCTTGGGGCCCATTTCAGAGCGCAAGCGCTCGATCTCCCGCATCTGCTTATCGAGGTCGACGCGCCCGCGCCTCGAGCCGGCCATCCCGCTCAACCCTAGCGGATGTAGGTTGGGAGCACGTTGATGGACGAAGTGACCGGGTATCCACGTTTCTCGGCGGGCGAATTCGGCAGACGCCATGCGGCGATGCGAGAGTTGGTGGACTCGAGCTCACTTCAAGCCGTCCTTCTATATGGCAACCGCGCAGCGCACAACGAGATCCAGTACCTGACCAACCACGCGGTCGCGTTCGAGGGCATGCTGCTGTTCCCCGCCAAGGGCGACCCGATCCTGTGGGTCCACTACGCCAACCACGTGGCGACGGCACGAGCCCTGTCGACGGTCGAGGACGTCCGCTGGGCCGGCGATGACGTGGCCGAAACCGCCGGCGCCGAGCTCAAGCTGCGAGGACTGGCGTCGTCGCGGATCGGCATCGGCGGCCCGCTGACGCAAGCGCGCTGGTCCGCGCTGCGCCGAACATGCCCGGAAGCCGAGCTGGTCGACATCCAGCCGCAGCTGACCCGCCAGCGACTGGTCAAAAGCCAGGAGGAGATCGCGTGGACGCGCCGCGGCGCCGCGCTCAGCGACCTCGCGGTGGAGGCGCTGGTCCGTGAAGCGCGGCCAGGCCTTTCCGAGCACCAGCTGGCCGCCATCGTGCAGAACGCCTACTACGCCGAGGGCGGACGGACCCACATCCATTACCTGGGCGCAACTCCTATGAGCGCGCCGGCGCTGTGCTCCCCGGCGCAGGTCCAATCATCACGTCGGCTGCTGAGGGGCGATGTCATCCTGACCGAGCTCAGCGCGATGCATCACGGCTATTGGGGCCAGGTGCTGCGTTCGATCACGGTTTCCGCCGAGCCAACCGCGGAGTACGAGCGGATGCACGACGTCGCGCTGTCAACGTTCAACCGAATCGTTTCCAAACTGCGCGACGGCGCCACGTCGGATGAGCTGCTGGAGATCGCCGAGGACATTCACCAGGCCGGGTACACGATCTGCGACGACCTCGTCCACATGGCCGTCGGAGGCGTCTATTCACCCTACCTGCGCACGCGGGCAACCACGGCCGGCGAACCGCCGGCCATCACCTATCGCGAGAACATGCTGGTCGTCGTGCAACCGAACGTCGTCACCAAGGACTTGCGGATGGGGGTGCAGGTCGGAGAGATGGTCCGCGTGACGAGAACTGGCGCCGAACGCTTGCACCGGGCGCCGCTTGGTTTTCTTCGGTGTGGCTGAAATTCGAGGTCATATCCGCCTAGACCGGGATCACAGGCCGTCGCCAGGGTCGCCGAACGGGTCCGCACCAGCGCGCCCAACGCGCACCGCCAGGGCGCCTGGCTCGGCGTCCTGCTCGTGGGAATCGGCGCCTACCTGCTGGCCGTCAACTCGGGCGCGTTCTGGTGGTGGCGCGGATCGGCGGACCGATCGTGCTGATGCTGGCGGGGCTGTTCCTGCTCCTGAGACGGCTCCGATGAGCGCTCTCGCTCCCAGGTCGCTACAGGGCAGATAGTCCCCGTTCTCTGAAGGCAAGCGGCCCTACCGCGCCCCTTGTGCCTGGCCGATGCTCGGAGCGTGGCAGGGCCAAGAGCGTCGCCCGGGCGCGGGACGCCGGCCGGCGCATCCACGAGCCGACCTCCGACCGAGCACGTCGTCTATCTCGACTGGCTCAAGTTCCTGGTCGTCTACGGCATCATCGTCTACCACTCCAGCCTGCCCTTCGCCTACGGCGGCGGCTGGCTCATCGCGAGCCGCGACAAGAGCCTGGTGCTGACCGCCTTCGCGGGGTTCACCTTCCCGTGGGGCATCCCGCTGCTATTCCTGCTCTCGGGCGCCGGCGCCTACTTCGGTCTGAGGACCAAGGCGGCCTCAGCCTTCCTGCGCAAACGGATAATCCGGCTTGGCCTCCCGCTGGTCGCCGGCATCATCCTTTTGTCGCCCCTGCAGTCCTATCTAACGGGTGGCATCGTGCCGAAGACGGTCGGGGGGATGCTGGGCTACTACCCGCACTTCCTGGGCTCGATGAGGTTCGACTGGACGCCCCAGTGGCTGGGCCGTTACGGCTACCACCTGTGGTTTCTCGGCTATCTGCTGGCGATCACCGCAGCGACGCTCCCGCTGCTGGAGTGGCTCCGCGGCGAGCGTGGGCGGCGGTGGATTTCGCGACTCGCGAGGACGAGCCGAACACGAAGGGGACTTGTGCTTTGCGCCGCACCGCTGGTAGTGAGCCAGCTGCTGCTCCGCAACAGGTTCCCGGCCTACCAGGACTGGGCTGACGTCGCGACCTACACGTTGGCCTTCCTAGCGGGTTTCGTGCTGGCCTGCGACACGCGGTTCGGGGTCGCGATTCGAACGCGGGGGCGCTTCGCGCTCGTCGTCGGGGTCGGGTCCTCGCTCGCGGTCGGCGTGCTGCTCGTCATGTCGTCCTTCAACCCGCGCATCGCTTCGTCGTCCGACCTCCCGCTGTTCGCGACGTACAGCCTGTTCTGGAGCCTGAACATCTGGGCCTGGTGCATGGCGGTGCTCGCGATGGGCTTGATCTGGCTCAACCGGAGCAACGCTGTGATGAGATACGGCGCCGAGTCGGCGCTGCCTGTCTACATCATCCATCACCCCATCGTGGTCATCCTTGGGTCGTTCATCGTCGCCTGGGACCTGCCTCTGCCGCTACGGTTCCTCCTGCTGGTCAGCTTTGCGATGGCGGTCACAGTCCTCGTCTACGAGTTCGGGATCAGGCGCACCAACGTGACCCGCTTCATCTTCGGCCTGAAGCCGCTGGGGGCCGAGTCCGCGGACAGGCGAGCGGCAAGCTCGAAGGTGCTGAGCCCCGCCCTGCGACCCAGCGGTCTCGAAAGATGAGCTGGCCCGCGTGGCTGATCAAGCCGCGACTCGCAGTCGTGCTGGGCGGGGGCGCCACGGCCGGCGCTTTCGAGGTCGGCGTCATCGACGTGCTGGCCCGCCGCGGGATCGTCCCCGACCTGCTGGTCGGCACGAGCATCGGCGCGGTCAATGCCGCCTTCTGGGCGTTGAACCCCGACTCCGACGCCGGCGAACGACTGCTCGAGCTGTGGCTGGGCTCGAACCGTTCGATCATGTTCCCCGACGGGCCGCTGCCGATGGTCGGCCGGCTGCTCCAGCGCAAGGGCCACCTCACCACCCAGCAAGGGCTGGACCGGCTGCTGCGGCGCAGCCTGCCCGAGACCGCCACGATCGAGAGCTGCAAGGTGCCGCTCGCAATCGTGGCCGCGGACGCCGACCACGGCCGTCGCGTGGTGTTGCGAACCGGGCGCCTCATCCCGGCCGTCCTCGCCTCGTCGGCCATCCCGGGTCTGTGGCCCCCGATGGAGGTCGCGGGCCAGAGGTTGGTGGACGGTGGGGTCGTCGCCAACTGCGACGTGGAGGCGGCGGTCGAAGCGGGAATGACCGATGTGCTCGTGGTCGATGTCATGGGCGACGGGCTGCACCGGCCGGCCATGGACGTGGGCGAGGTGCTTGAGCGCTCGATCGCCGCTCTGGCCAGGCGTCAGACAGAGCTCGGCGTGCTGGCGTTTGGGCGAGCGGCGAGGATCGCCGTGCTGAGGCCGATCCTGGCTTTCCGGCCTCGATTCGGCGATTTCAGCCTCACCCGTCCGCTGTTCAACGCGGGCCAGGAGGCGACGGACGCCTTCCTCGCGAGGCACCTCGGGCCGCGGGGCAGCGTGCGGCCGGGCTGGTTCGAATACTCGAACGCGCCGGCGCAGCCGCAGCCCGGGCCGCTAGTCAGCGCCGCGACGCTGCCCGCATGACGGGGAGATCGCTGGCGGCGCTCGCGCTCGCGCCAACCTGTGGCGCCAGCCCGTTCTGGATCGCGCAAGAGAGCCGGAGCAAGGGACCCGCCGCTTAGCGGTTTCGGCGCCCCCGCACCCCTCAGGCAGCCGCCCGGCTACTTCGTGTGAGTTGACACTGACGTCAACTCAACGGAGACTCGAAGGATCACAACTTCCTGAGGAGGAATCATCATGCGCAAATTCATCCTGTCCGCCGTCTTCGCCCTGGGCGTCATGGCTGCCTCAATCATCCCGGCCTTCGCTTCTTCACCGATTGGGCCGACCCCGTAAAGCCACCTGTTAATTGTCGAGCGAACTGTCGAGCTTGGCGGTAAACTTCCGCCAATGCTCGACAGCAAGTACCGCGGCCGCCGGCTCGGGGTGGCCATCAGGGAAGGCTCGGTCCGACAGGCCAGGAAAGAGGCCGGCCTGAGCCTGGCCCAGGTCGCCGCGGGCAAGGTGAGCCGCACCGCCATCCTCTACATCGAGACGGGCCGGACCAAACCCTCGATGGAGACCCTGCGGCTGATCTCCCGCCAGACAAGGTTCCCCATCAGCTACTTCCTTCTGGATCCCGAGGGCGGGGCCAGGTACAGCGAGCTGCCCGATGAGCTTATCCAGCTGGAGCGCCTCACGGCGGTGCGCGATTTTGAGGCGGCGATCGTGCTCGCGACCGAGCTCCTGACCAGACAGTCGAGCGCCGACGACGCAGCGCTCCTAAAGTTCTATCTCGGCCAGGCCTACTGCCGCCTGGTCAGGCCCGAAGAGGCTTTGCCGCACTTAACAGCCGCACACCGGCACTTCGAACGGCGTGGCGACGAGGCGATGGCGGTCGAAGCCCTGGACTGGGAGGCTTCTGCGCTCGGCCTGCTCGAGGATCCACGGGCGCTGCCCATGACCGAACAGGCCCTGGAGCGATGCCGGGCGCTCGATCCCAAGCCCGGGCTGACGGAGGCGCGCATCCTCGGCCACATCGCGAATCTCCACGTGGTGGGACATTCATGGGCCCAGGCAGCGCGCTATTACGAGTCTGCGGCCGAGGCTGCGGGGGCAGTCAAAGATCTGCTGCTCGCGGCCAAGATGCACCATGGACTGGGAACCACCTACCAGCAACTGCGCCAACCGATCAAGGCGAAGGCCCATTTCGACAAGGCGCTGTCCCTGTACGCCATCGAGTCCGACCCCAGCGCCACCTACCGTGTCGAGAACGACCTCGGATGCCTGTTTCTCGACGCGGGCCAGCTCGATTCGGCTGAGCAGCACTTGTTCAAGGCCCTTGCGGGTTCGGGACACGCGAACCTCGATCGCCGGGGGCGCGGGTTCATCCTCAACAACCTCGGCCACGTGAACCTGCTGCGCGGCGACCTCGGCGAAGCCCGCCGCTACCTCGCGCAAGCGCTCGAGTGCGGCGAAGCCACCGGCGAGAACCTGGTGCGCGCACAGGCACATGAGCTGTTCGGCAAGCTCGCGGAGAAGGAGGGCGATCGCCGGGCGGCGGACGAAGAGTTCGGGATCGCGATCGGCATCCTGGAGACCGTGGGGATGCCGGACCGACTTCGAGACCTGCACATTGACTACGCCACGCTGCTGGATGCGCGGCAGGACACCGAGGCATCGGTCAGACACTGGCGGCAAGCCGCGCAGCTGGGCAAGCTCGAGGCAGCAGGCCTCAAATCGCGCGCCGCAGCGCAAGGGGAAGTAGCGCTGTCGGGCTGAGGGCAAGCCCAGCCTCCAGCCTCGGCACTGCGGTCGGGATAATGCTGCTCAGAACCACCCACCCGCAAGCGGCCTGCTACTAAGGGGGTTGCCATGAGCGTTGACGCCTGGGCTCGCTACCAGCTCCGCCGCAAGCTGTTTTCGATCGGTGAGGACTTCTGGATCGAGAACGATCGAGGAGAGCAGGTCTACAAAGTGGATGGGAAGGTGCTGCGCATCAGGGAGACCTTCGAGCTCCAGGATGCGGGTGGGACGGCTCTCGCCGTCATCCAGGCGAAGCTGCTAGCGATCCAACCGACCATGAACATCGAGCGGAGCGGCCAGGTTTGGGCCACCGTGAAAAAGGCCCTCTTCACGCTTTTCCGGCAGCACTACTCGATCCACGTCCACAACGGCGCTGTCCTGGAGGCCCAGGGCGACATCCTGAATCACGAGTACGAGATCACCGACGGCGGCCAGGTCATCGCGACGATCTCGAAACGCTGGTTCACCGTGCTCGAGACCTACGGCATCGCGATCGCCCCTGGCCAGGACGAGGTCCTGCTGCTTTCAGCCGCCGTGTGCATCGACGAGATGTCGGAGCGGGACCGCGACAGCTGACCCCCGTCTCAGATGCGGTTCGACTGCTCCCATTGGCCCTGGCATCTCATGCACCGCGTCGAGGCGGGCAGGGCCTCGAGCCTCTCCGCACCGATGTCCCTGCCGCAGTCCTCGCACTTGCCATAAGCGCCGTGGGCGCGCCTTTCGGCGGCATGCTGCTCTTGCTCGCGGTCGAGCTCGAGAATCTCCTCGATCGTGCCGAGCGTCGCTTTCTCGCTCAGGTCCTGGGTCGCGTCGGCGTTCCTGAATCCTCTACTCATGAACCCAGCTTAGGACGCTTTCAGACCCGCGGTTGGTTTTGGACGCTCCAGATGTCGCCGACGGTGAATCCTTCGGGGAAGGGATCGTCGGGGTCCAGCAGGTAGTTGGCGATCGCGTAGACGTACGCCGAGCCCGTGATGGTAGGCACCACGGCCGGGTACGGTCCGACCGAGGTCTCGCGCTCGAGCCGGCCGGTGAAGGTGGTGCCCAGGATGCCTTCGTGAACGAAATCCTGGTCCAGGCCCAGCATGTTCTTGGCGTGCATGACGGCCATCCGGGCGCAGGTGCCGGTGCCGCAAGGAGAGCGGTCCAGGATGCCGGTCCAGGTCTCGGGACGTGAGGAATCGAAAGGGCCGCTGGAGATCACGACCGTGTTCTTCGCGTGGCCGCCATCGGTCGCCGGGCGGGTGAACTCCATGATCGAGATGCCGCTCACGGCCGGGTTGTCGGGATGGGTGACCGGAAGCTGTTCGCGGGCGGCCGCCTTGATCGTCTCCCCCACCCGCACCAGCTCGCGGCCTTCGTCGGCGCTGATCCGGAAACCCAGGGGCGCAGCGTCGACGATCGCGTAGAACATGCCGCCGTAGGCGACATCGACCTTGACCGTCCCCAGACCGGGCACCTCCACCGCCGCGTCGAGGTGGACGGCGAAGGCGGGCACGTTCTCGAACGTGATCGAACGGCACCTGCCGCCCTCGACCACGGCTGTGATCCCGACCAGCCCCGCGGGCGCCTCCAGCACGAACCGGGTCAAGGGCTCAATCGCGGGGATCACGCCCATCTCCAGCAGCGCGGTCGCCGTGCAGATGATGTTGCTGCCCGACATCGGCGGGTACTCGGTCTGCTCCATGATCACGAACCCGGCGGCGGCGCGCCGGTCGGTGGGCGGAAGGACCACGTTGCAGCACAGGCCGGGGTACCCGCGCGGCTCGCGCAGCATCAGCTTGCGGATCCCGTCCAGGTGCTCCTCGAAGTAAACGCGCTTGGCGAACATGGTTTCTCCGGGCACCTCCGGAACCCCCGCCAGGATCACCCGGCCGGGCTCACCCGCCGCGTGGAGGTCCACCGCCATGAGCATCCTGGAAGCACGCATCAGTCGTTCTCCAAACTAGCGGGAGCGGCAGGAGGACAATCATCGGCCGAACCGCGCCCGCGGGGCTTGCGGGTGGCGCCGCTTGGTGCGAACATTTGCTCGCCGTGACTCCACCCTCGGCCGAAGCGATCGAGCTCGGCCTCAACACCGCCGAGCCGACCACCCTCGTCATCGACCTGAACTGCGCTTTCGCGTCGATCGAGCAGCAGCACGACGCGGCGCTGCGGGGACGGCCCCTCGCCATCGCCGCTTACGCTACGGATGCGGCCACCATCGTGTCCTCGTCGAGGGAGGCTCGCGACCTTGGTATCAAGACCGGCATGCGAGTGTTCGAGGCCAGGGCCCTGTTCCGCAAGATCGTCGTGCGGGAGCCCAACCCACCCCTCTATCGGGAGGCGTCGGACCAGCTGATCGAGATCATGGAGCGTCACAGCCCCGACGTGCTGCGCATGTCCATCGACGAGGCGTCAATGAACCTGGTCGGCACTCCGGACCTCGTTAAGCTCGGGCCGGAGGGCGTGGGCCGCGCCATCAAGAAGGCGATTCGCGAGGAGGTCGGCGAATGCGTGACCTGCTCTGTCGGCGTATCGACTTCGATCTGGATGGCCAAGCAGGCGTCCAACCTCGACAAGCGCGACGGCCTCCAACGCATCGACCACACGAACCTGGTCTCGGTGTTCGAACGGCTCCACCTCACGGACCTGTCAGGCATCGCGGAAGCAAGCGCGAGGCGCCTGCTGAAGGCGGGCATCTCCACGCCCCTGGAGTTCCTGCGGGCCACGGGCGAGCGGTTGAAACTGTCCGGCATGCACGCCGAGGTGGCCTCCGGCTGGGGCAAGCGACTCAGGGGATTCGAGGTGAGCGGATTCGAAAGCGCCAAGCGGAAGAGCTACAGCCATTCGCACGTGCTGGCCCGGGCGACGAGCTCGCAGACGGAGCTGGAGGAGCTCCTGATGCGCCTCTCGGACATGGTCGGGCGGCGCCTGCGGGCGGCAGGTCGGCGCGGCAGCGTGGTCTCGGTGGGAGTGGTCTACCGGCCCGACGCGGGGCATTTCTCGCGGCAGGCGACCCTCGCCCGGCCCATCGCCACCGGCGATGAAATCTATCAGGCCGCCCTCAAGCTGCTGGCGGCCCGGGATCCGCGCCGCTCGGTCGGAACGCTGGGCGTCGGGCTGGCAGGGTTGAGCGAGAACGACGCCGGCCAGCTCGACCTCTTCTCTCTGTCTCAGAAGCCGCGCAACGAGCGGCTCGAGGCGGCGCTGGACGCCATCCGCGATCGGTTCGGTGAGGACGCGGTGCAGCGGTCACGGCTGCTCGGCAGGGCCCGCGTCGTCCGGGACCGCATCGCCTTCGGGAACACGGGTCATCCGGACGAGCCGAAGGACCAACAGGGGGGTTCCTGAGCAGGCATCCCAGAGGCCGCAGGACCATCGCCTCTTTGCTTCGGCGCGGCTCGGGCGCACCGTCTTGATGACGGGCGCGGCGTTCCATCCGCGCCGAACTGAGGAGGTTTGTGATGCTCAAGACCATCACGTTCGTCAAGTTGACCGAGAAGGGCCAGGTGCTGCCGCCTGACAAGGCGCCGGCCATCCTCGCCAAGGTCCAGGAGATCATCAAGACCTATGGTGGGAAGGTCGAGTTCATGTGGGCCACGACCGGCCGTTACGACTTCGTTACGCTGGCCGAGTACCCGGACGACATGGCAGCGTTCAAGTCCCGGGTCAAGATCACCGAGCTGGGGCTGTTCCACCTCGACACCACGGTGGCCTTCCCGGTGGAGGCTTACATCCAGGCCCTCGCCGAGAAGAAGGAACTGGTCGCCGTCTGAGCTGACGATGCAGTTCGGGTCGCGCTGGGGCTCGCCCCACGCGACCCTTGCCAGGCCCGTCAGCCGCTCGGACGGCCTGGATCTGCCGCCAAGCCCTGCCTGATGTGGGCGTAGACGAGGGGATGGTCGAGCAGGTCGAAATGGCTCACCGCCCCGACGTGCACGACCCGGTCCGCCGGCACCACGACCGAACCGTCACCTCTCTGCCCAGCCGCGCTCTCGGTGCGGACGAGCAGGTCGCCGCCCAGCCATCCGAGGGGGTGGCGGGCGTCTCGAGTCAAGGTCGCCGTGATGAACGTGTGCGCGCAGCCAGGCAATGAGGGGATGTCACTGCGGTGGTCGTGCATCAGCCGTCCGGGATCTTCGCCGCGCCAGTCTTCGTCCACTAGGTAGCCGAAACGCAGGTCGCGGATGCCCGCGCTGCGCATGTCCAGGATCCGCGCCAGCGGCCTGGTCTCGGGCACCGCGCGAAGGGCCCACGCCGCGGCGTGCACCGATTTCTCGAGCGGGACTCCGGTGTGTGGGGACCCCAGGGCAATCAGGTGCCGCACCCTGGACGGCCACCTGCGTGCGACGGTCCCAGCCGCATGGCACGCCGATCGAGCGACGAGGCCGCCCATCGAGTGCCCGATCAGGACCATCTCATCGACCGCCACCGGCCACGCGTCGAGCAGGTTCTGGAGCAGGGCGGCGAGCCGGCGCCCGTTCTCGCTGATGTGCAGGCCGGAGTTGTAACGGATATAGACGGGCGTGAGGTCGAAGTCGCGCCTGAGCTGGGCTCCAAAATCGAGACGGCCGCGTCTCGGGCGCCGCCATCGTTCCTCCGTCTCGCCCAGACCGTGCAGGAACACGGCCAGCCGGCCGGTGGGACGGCGGACAGCGTGTCGCAGCGACTCGCGCTCGCATGGCACGTCGGCGCCCTTGCAGCGGACCGCCATCGGAATCGCAAGCGCGTTGCCGTTCTGCTCCAGGACATCGCCGATGAGGCCGTTCAGGGCGCTGACTGCGGCGCGACCGCGCCGGGAGGCGGTCACCGGACGGGAGTCCGCTCCGCTGACAGCCCGGATCGAGTAAGAGGATGCAGAGGTCACGGCGCCGCCGACGAACCTGACCGCCCGGTAGGCTGCGGCGGCGGCTCGGTCGTGGACGTAGCGCGAAGGAGCTGCCAGCGGGCCGATGCTTCTGAAGACTCGACCGGCCACGGCATTGTGAAGCGACTCGGTGGTGCCGACGATCAGCCGGTCAAACGCGTCTCCACCAACCTCGACTAGGGCGCTCAGCTCGTTGGCCATGGCTTTGTGCAGAGATTCTGCACGGGTGGCCCGGGGGCCGCGCGTCCTACCCGATTTTGCCTCGGCGCCTCGTGCTGAGGTGGCGTCGCAGCGCGACCAGGGCCGCGCGATGTCCTGCTCGCATGAACTCGGGCCACCCGGAGTGATCGAGGAACTGCGCGTAGAACCCCGCCCGCCGCACCAGCTCGTATGGGACCGGGTCGATCATCATCACCGTGCGGACCTCGGCCCGCAGCCGGCGGAGGTTCTCACGCGCCAGCTGGACGTGCTGAGCGGTGACCACCTGGTCGGCGATGTCGAGCATGCTCCAGCGCCTTTTCTGCCAACCGCTGGCGTCCTCCCCCGCAAAGCCCGGCGGGTAGAAGCAGTTGACGCCCAGCACCACGTTGCTGGCGGGCGCGAGGTCGAGGATCGGATGGACCGGGAAGATGTCGACGATGCCCCCGTCGCACCAGTGCCCGCCGCGCCACGGCACCGGATCGACGAACAGGGGGAGGGAAACCGCCATCCGGATCGCGCGGGAGACCTTCAGCTCCGGGTGCGTGGACGGGCCGACGTACTCGAGGCGGTTGTGCTCGATGTTCCAGACCGGGGCGTAGGTCGGGATCTCCAGGTCGCCGAGCCTGGCGTCGCCCAGGAACTCGGCATACGCGGCCTCGATCCTGGATCCCTTGATGATCCCCGCAAAGCCTCGTCCCTGGGAAGGCATGATGCGGGCCAGGCCGCGCCAGTTGGCGTCCACCCAGTCCGTGGGGTCCGCCTGAAGCACGAACTGGGCGACCTCGTCCGGGCTCTTCCCCGCCGCGACCGGGTAGCCGAACAGGGCCGCCCCGGAGGCGAAGGACATCGCCCGTGGACGGACGCCGAGCTCCTCGCACGCCTTCAGCACTCCAAGCAGAGAGGCCAGGGCGCCGCTGCCTCCGCTGGCCACGATGCCCAGGCGAACGGCCCGGACCGGGGTCCCTGCCTTCCTGGCGGGCCACAGCCGATCTGCCGGCAGGGCGGGCCTGGAATCCGTGGGCAGCCGGACCAGGGCCCGGCGCAGCGCTCCGGCGAACCCGGCATCCTCACGGATCCTGCGTGAGAGATCCCGGATCTCCGTGAGGCCGTCGAAGTACTCCCGCACCCGGAAGATGTCGATCAGATCGCCCAGGCCCCGGTATGGATCGACGGCCATCGCAAGCAAGATGGCCCCCCGATCGCGACCCCAACAGGGTCGGACGCCCTCAGAATCGGGGGTCGGACACCCCCCGGTCTGCTGGCGTTTCGACGGTACTTGGCGGGGGCATAACATTTACCGATGCCCAAGCTCAAATGGCGAAGCGCGGCCGGTTTTGCAGCCCTGGCTGCCCCGATCCTGATGTGGGCGGAGTTTTTGACCATGGGCCTCACGCGCCATGGCTACAACCTCCTCACCCGACCCTTCAGCGACCTCGCCACCCGCGGCAGCCAGAACGCGACGATCTTCGACCTCGGCTTCTTTTTGGTCCCAGGAGTCCTTGCGATCGTCCTCGGGCTGGGCATGGCCCTATCGATTCGCGGCGGCCGGGCCTGGCGCGCAGGAGCGGCCCTGGTGATCGGGGCGGGTGCCTTTCAGATCGCAACCGGGATCTTCCAGCAAGACCCCACCTCCTTCATCGCCGGCGTCCTGCACGGGACCATGGCCCAGATCTGCTTTGGCCTCGCGAGCGTAGCGCCTTTGGTCCTGTTCTTCGGCTCTCGCGACCACGCCCACCTGTCACCTCCGCGCCGCATCTGGATGGCGGCCGGCATCGCATCGTTCGCGATCGAAGCCTTCGCCCTCGCCATCCACCCGCTGGTGCACTACCCCGACGGCCTGTTCCAGCGGCCGTTCACGCTGGTCCTGACGGTCTTTTTCGTCACCACCGGCGTCTGGCTCTTGAGATCCCAGAGGCTCGAGCGGCGGTTGGAGCTCCAGCCCGTCCAGCAGTAGTTCGGTCTCGTCAGGCGAAATCCCGCACCAGGGCCAGCGAATAGCCCCGGGCCTGGATCTCGCGGATCACCGCCGGAAGCGCGTCCGCGTCGAGGGTGGTCCCGTCGGTGGCGGCGCCCACGTGCATCAGCACGATCTCTCCCGGCTGAAGCTTCGCGAGCACCCGCTGCAGCACCGTGTCCGCCGTCTGGCCGTTGGACTTTCCCTCCCAGCCGAGCGTGTCGACGGTCCACCGAATTCCGCCGTATCCGAGGGCATGGACGTCTGCCAGGGTCCGTGAGTCCGATTCGCCATAGGGGAATCGGAACAGCGGGCGCGTGTCGCGCCCGGTCGCCGTTGAGATCAGCAGCCCGGCGTGTGCCACCTCGTCCTGGACCTGGGCATCGGTGAGGGCGGTCAGGTGGGGATGGTCGTAGGTGTGATTGCCGACCGGATAAAGGGCGGCGATCTGCCTGGCCCTGGCCGGGTAGACCTCGACCCACCGGCCCGTCATGAAGAAGGTTCCCGATACTCCCGCGGCGGCCAGCGCCGCAAGGATCGGGCTCGCCCCGGCGTCGTTGCCGCCCGCGTCGAATGTCAGCGCCACGACTTTGGCGTTGGTCGGCAGCCTCGTCCATTCCGCGCCAGCCAGGGATTGCGGGAGCACATGTGGTGTTGGCGATACCGGCGCCGCGTTCACCGAGGCCGTCACATCGTCTTTGAGCAGGCCGTTGGGCAAGCCATGGCTCACGGAGTAGTCGGTCACCCAGTACGCGAGGCCACCGGCGGACGTTTCATAGGCCACGGCCAACGGACCGGGGCCGACCATCTCCACCTGCCGCCCAGAGGTCATGTCGATCAGCGCCACCGGCTGGTTGAGCTGAAATGCCTGCGCATTCGGGCGAAGGTTCGCCTTCCACTCGACGGCAGCCGGTTCTGACGGGGGCGTCGGCGTAGCCGCAGGCGTGACGATCGGCTCCGACGGCGAAGGCGACGTCCGTGGCATGACCGCCTGCGATCCGCACGAGATGGCCAGGATGAGCATGAGTGGCAGGGCGAAGCTTCTCCAACGCACAGTCTTCAGGTCCAATCTAGGCGCGGCGCCACCGGGGCTCGCCGGCCGTTGGTCGGTGACCGCGTGGGCCTTCAGCCTCTGGGCGCGCTCAGCAGCGCACTTTGCGCCAGGCCGCGAACCCTCAGCCGATTCTCAGGGTTCTGTCAGCCGGGTCCCAGCAGCCACGGGCATCCTGCGCACCATGCCGGGGGACTCTTTCCCCCTGATCCGAGTCTCGACTCACCTGGAGTGATCTCATGAAATTGCCGTTCCGAACCCTTCTGCAACGCCGGGTCCTGGTGGTCCTGGTCGTCGTGACCGCGATGGTCGGCGGTTCGGTCGTGTACGCCCAGGCGGGGAAGATCAGCACCACGTACCGCACGGCGGCGGTCACCTACGGCACCATCACACAGTCCATCGGCATGGCCGGCAACCTTCAACCGGTCGCCGAGGCAACCCTCAACTTCGCGTCGGCCGGCACGGTCCAGTCCGTGAACGTGGCCGTCGGCCAATCCGTCCCCGCCGGGGACACCCTCGCCGCCGTCGACCCCACGCTGCTGTCCGCACAGCTGCTCCAGGCGCAGGCGACCCTCGCCTCCGCTTACGCGAAGCTGGCGCAGGACAAGGCGGGACCGACGGCACAGAGCCTTGCCTCCGCGCAGAACTCGGTCAACGCCGCGCAGGTCTCGGTCAACAACGCGCAGACCAGCCTGAACGACACCGAGGCGATCAACGCGCAAGCGGTGGCGGCGGCCCAGGCGGCGGCGCAGCCCGCGATCACCGCGGCACAGGCGGCAGTGACGGCGGACCAGACGACCATCACTGCCGACAAGGCCGCGCTGGCCGGCGACACGAGCACCATGAACGCGGCCTGCCCGTCGGGCCTCACATGCGCGGCCGACCAGGCGCTCGTCGCCACCGACCAGCTCAACCTCACCAACCACCAGAACAAGCTCGCGACCGACCAGGCGGCGCTGGCGTCAGCGCAGGCCCCGGTGAACGCGGCCACCGTCAAGGCGCAGCAGAGCAACGACCAGGCGGCGGCCCAGCTCGCCACGGCCCGCCAGCAGCTGGCCGGCGCGCAGAGCTCGCTTTCCGCCCTGTACACCGCCGCCTCCCCGCAGACCCTGCAGATCGATGAGGCGCAGATCGAGATCGACCAGGTCAACGTCAACACGCTGCAGCACAACCTCGACGGCGCCACCCTGACCGCGCCCATCGCAGGCGTCGTCGCGCAGGTCAACGTCGCGGCAGGCCAGGCCGTATCCGGCGGCGGCACCAGCTCTTCGAGCTCCAACGCAATCGTCATCTATACGCCCGGCGCGTACGAGATGACCGGCACCGTCAGCGACTCGCAGGTCAACATGGTCGCGCTCGGACAGACCGTGCAGGTGACCCCGGCGGGCGCCACCCAGGCGGTGCTCGGCAAGATCACCGCCATCTCGCCCGCGGCGACGATCACGTCCGGCGTGGCGACATTCGCTGTGACCGCCCAGCTGTCCGATACCAGCAACTCGATCAAACCCGGCATCTCGGCCACCGCCAGCATCGTGGTGAACCAGGTCGTGCACGTCCTCACGGTGCCCACGAGCGCAGTGCATACGACCGCCGCCGGGACCACGGTCCAGGTGCTGGTCAACGACGTACCGCACGCGGTCGCGGTGACTACCGGAGCGTCCGACCCCACACGCACAGAGATCACCTCCGGGCTCAAGCTGGGCCAGGTCGTCGTCATCGCAGTGATCACGAGCTCGGTTCCCGGCAGCGGAACCGGGACCGCGCTGGGCGCCGGCGGGCGCACCGGCGGCGGCGGTGGAGGGTTCCGTGGAGCGCCTCCCGGTGGTTAACGGCCAGGCGGAAGACCTGATCCGCCTCGAATCGATCACCAAGGTGTACGGCTCGGGCGACGCGGCGGTCGCGGCGCTGACCGAGTTCTCGATGAGCGTGAAGACGGGCGAGCTGCTTGCGGTGATGGGCCCGTCGGGATCCGGAAAGTCGACCCTGATGAACATCCTGGGCTGCCTAGACACCCCGACCTCGGGCAGCTACTGGTTCGCCGGCCAGGACGTGAGCCGGCTCGACGAGACCGAGCTCGCCCACGTCCGCAACCGCCGCATCGGCTTCGTCTTCCAGCAGTTCCAGCTCCTGCCGAAGATGTCGGCGTGGCGGAACGTCGAGCTCCCGCTCCTGTACCGCAATACCAGCAACCGCCGCGACCTCGCGCTCCAGGCGCTTGACCAGGTCGGCCTCAGCAACCGGGTCAACCACCGCCCGACGCAGCTATCCGGAGGGCAGCAGCAGAGAGTCGCGATCGCGCGCGCGCTGGTGACCAACCCTGACCTCATCCTGGCGGACGAACCGACCGGCAACCTCGATACGGCCGCGAGCAAGGACGTGCTCGCCGTGCTCCGAGAGCTGAACGAGCAAGGTCGCACCATCATCATCATCACCCACGACCCGGAGGTTGCACCGGTGGCGCATCGCACCGTGAGTCTGCGCGACGGGCGGATGGTGCAGGACGTGGCGGCGTGAGCCTCCTCCACACCGTCGAGACGGGACTGCGGAGCCTCCTGGGCCATCGCCTCAGGTCCGTGCTGACCACCCTGGGCATCCTTTTCGGCGTCGCCGCCGTCATCTCCACGGTGGGCATTGGCCAGGCGTCTTCCGACAGCGTCACGGCCCGCATCTCGTCGCTCGGTACCAACCTCCTGACCATCTCGCCCGGCAGCACCGTTTCCGGCGGCGTTTTTGGAGGTGGAGGCAGCGCGAACACGCTGACCATGGCCGACGTGAGCGGGTTGGCGGATCACCAGAACGCGCCAGACATCCAGGCGGTCGCTCCCGTCGTGCAGGGTCGGGAATCTGTCATCGACGCCTCGCGCAACTGGAGCACGACCGTTTCGGGCAGCACCCCTGACTGGCTGGTCGCCAACGCCCGCAACATGGGGAATGGGGTCTTCATCGGCGCGTCGGACGTGAGCAAAAGGGCCCAGGTCATCGTCCTCGGATCCACCACCTCGTCCAACCTCGGCGCCGCCGTCGGGGACCTGGTCACCGTCAAAGGCATCCCGTTCCAGGTGATCGGCATCCTAGCTTCGAGCGGCAGCCAGGGTTTCGGCAACCAGGACGACCTCGCGGTGGTGCCCCTCACGACCGCCCAGGACGAGCTCGTCGGCGGCGCGGGATCGGTGCAGCGCATCCTGCTCAGCGCCACCAGCAGCTCGACCATCGGCTCGGCCTACCTCGAGGCCGACCAGATCCTCTTGCAGACGCACCATGTCACCAACGCATCCCTGTCCGACTTCTCGATCACCTCCCAGACCCAGGTGCTGAGCACCGCGCAGGCGGTCACCCAGACCCTGACGATCCTGCTCGCGAGCGTGGCCGCGATATCGCTCCTGGTCGGTGGGATCGGCGTCATGAACATCATGTTGGTGTCGGTCACCGAGCGCACCAGCGAGATCGGCCTGCGCAAGGCCCTCGGTGCGACACCCGGCGATCTCTTCCGCCAGTTCGTCATCGAGGCGGGCGTCCTCACCGCGGTCGGCGGGCTGCTCGGAGTCGGCACCGGCCTGGCGGCCGGGTACATCGTTCCGCGCACCGCCAACATCGCCGTCCACATCACGCCCTTACCGGTCCTCGTCGCCGTCGGAGTGGCGGTCGCGGTGGGCCTCGTCTTCGGAGTCTACCCGGCGCTGAGAGCGGCTCGGCTGGCGCCGATCGAAGCACTGCGAGCTCAATGAAAACCTGTCTCAGGAGGGACCCATGAAACGTTCGAACCTGCTGGTGGTGGTCGGGGCCGCCATCGTCGCAGCCGCGTGCGGCGGCGCGGCCAGCGCCGCCAACTCCGGCACGGCGGCTTCCCCAAGTCCCGGCGGCGGTGCGGCCGCGTTTCGCAACGGCACGTCGGGTCAGCTGGTCCAGATCAAGGGGCAGACCCTGATCGTCACCGGCCCCAACGGCGACACCACCGTCACGTACTCGGCCACCACGGCCATCACCAAGACCTCGGTCGCAACCCTTGCCGACATCACGGTCGGAACCTGCATCGTCGCGACCGGGACCAAGGATGCCGCCGGGGCGGTCACGGCCACCGCAGTGCGACTCGCGCCCAAGACGGCCGCCGGCTGTGCCGCGAGCTTCGGGCCGGGACCGGGCGCCGGCGGCACGCCACGTCCCGGCGCTTCCCCCAGGCCGACCCCAAGCGGCTTTGCCAACAGGGCCATCGTCACGGGTGAGGTCAGCGGGGCCAGCGGCACCTCAGTGGGTGTTCTGACGACGGCCGGCGGCAGCCAGACGATCGCCGTTCCGACCACCGCCGTGGTGACCAGGAACTTCGCCGTCACCTCGACCGCCCTGCAGACGGGCGAGTGTGTGCGTGCCAACGGACCCAAGGATTCCGCCGGGACCGTCGCGGCGACCTCCCTCACGATCACTCCTGCCGGACCGTCCGGGACCTGTGCGACCGGGTTCGGAGGCGGAGGGTTCGGAGGCGGCGGGTTCGGCGGCGGCGGCTTCGCTCCGCCCCCCGGCGCAGCCACCGGAGGCTAAATCAAGCCAGGGGTCAGGCTGGAGAGGCATCGCAGAGGACGTCGAACCCCGGCGTCCTCTTCGCTTTGAGCTTGCGGTCGATGGCGTAAGCCTCGTAGCCCTCAACGCGCTCGATGAAGGCGAGGCCGCCGTCCTTCCCCATCGCGAAGGCCGCGGTCGCGTACACGTCGGCCTGCAGGATGTCTGGGCCGACCACCGTGAAGCTGAGGAGCTCGTCCACCGCACGCCCGGTGTGGGGATCGACGATGTGATCGCCCTTCTCGTACGTGCCGGACGTGGCCACGGCGAGCCCGCTGGCGAGGACCACCCGGACCACCTTGTCCTTCTCGACCGGGTGCCTGATCCCCACGCGCCATGGTCCCCCGCTCTCGCTCAGGCCGCGGGTCTGCACGTCGCCGCCGGCGTCGATGAAGAAATTCTCACAGCGGTGGCTGTCGAGGATCGAGCAGCCGCGGTCGATCGCCCATCCCTTGACCAGTCCCGAGGGGTCAAGCCTGCCGCCGAGCCACGCCGAGAAATAGCCGTCGGTCGCGCGCTCGTACAGGCGGCAGAGATGCAGCGCCTGCAGGACCAGGTCTCCGGCTTCCTCTTCTTTCAGCTCACCCCGGTTGATGCGGCTCACGGCGCTGTCCGCGATGAACGTGCTGAAGACGCCGTCCAGGAGCGTGAAGTCCGCGAACACCTCGTCCAACGCGGAATCGTCGACATCTGCGTCGGCGACGTGGACCGTGACGGGCATGCCCATCACCTGCTGGACCCGATGCGCGGGAGCCGTCGCTTCGACCGCTCAGCCCATGTGCGCTTGCTGCAGAGCGGACTCCACCGACTGCGCGTACGACTGGCTGGTGTACGTCGCGCCGCTGATGATGTCGATCTGCGCGCTTTGGGCCTGGATCACCTCGTCGTGCAGCATCGGCCCCGCCACCTGGCTGATGTAGGCCGACTGCGCGCGGTCCTGGGGCATCTGGATGGGCTGCACATCGGTGATCCGGCCGTTGCTGATGATCACCCTCACCTGCACGTCACCGAACCGGTTGGGGAAGTCCGACCCCGTGAAGGTGCCGTTCACTCCCGTAGGGCTCGGGCTGGGCGAAGGCGACGGCGCGGCCGGCGGCGAGCCTGGATCGGTCGGGCCTGGGGAGGGCTGAGAAGGCGACGGCGACTGGGCCGGCAGCGCCGACGCCAATCCGGCGGTGTGCGGGCTGACTTTGTAGCTGACGATCCAGGCGACGCCCACCATCGCCGCGCCCGTCACTATCACCGATCTCTTCATGCCAGTCGAAATGCCTCCGTTCGGATTTGGGCGGGCGGAACGCCCAGCTTTTGCAGACTCGAAACGACCGACGCCGTCATCGGGACGGGGCCGCAGACGTAGACCACGCGCTCTTTGATCTCGGGCACCAGCTTGGCCAGAACCTCCGCTCGGAACCACGAATCTCCAGGCCGCCTGCGCGCCCCGTCCTCGGTCAGCAGGTAATCGAGGCGGACTCCGTGCCGTTCGGCTAGCGAGTCGAGCTCCTGCTTGAAGACCAGGTCTCCATGTCCGTGAGCCCGATAGAGGATACGGACGTCGAACCCGTCCAGCGCCATCTCCTCCGCGAGCGGCCGGATGGGAGTGATGCCGATTCCGCCGGCGATGAACAGCACCTTGCCCAGCGCGGGTCGCTCGATGAACTTGCCAAAGGGGCCCTCGACCAGCACCGGGGTTCCCGGTTTCAGGTTGTGGATGGAGCTCGTGAAATCGCCGATGTTCTTGACCGTGATCCGCAGGAGACGGCCGTCGGGGATGGCTGAGATCGAGAATGGGTGAGCCTGCCACCAGCGCGGCCGGTCGAGGAAGCGCCAGATCGCGAACTGCCCCGCCTGGGCCCCGAAGTCGTCGAGGTCGCGGCCCGCGATGTACACGGAGAACACACCGCGGGCCTCCTTGTGGACGGACTGGACGCGGAATCGGTGGCGCTGATAGGAGAGCAGCGGCTTGGCGACGCGATGGATGACCAGGAGGCCGATGATGTAGACGTACAGTAAGCACCAGTAAAAGACGAAAACGGGATTGCCCGCGAAGTCGACGCCTGTGGCGAGCTGGTGGCTGAAGGCGAGCGCCACGGCCAGGTAGCTGTACAGGTGGACGTAGTACCAGGTCTCGTACTTGAGGTGACGCCGGGCGATCGCGATGGAGACGGCGACGACGGCCACGAAGAGGCCGAGAGCGACGATGGCGCCGAGCAGACCTTCGTAACCGGCGATGAAGTCGCCGAGCTGCTGGGCGACGTTCTTGCCATCACCCAGCTGGTAGCCGAGCGTCTGAAAGACGGCGTGCGCCAAGATGAGCCCGATCGCGGCATAACCGTTCCACTTGTGCAGGACCGCCATCTTTTCGAATCCAAAGGCGGCTTCCAGCCACGCCGTGCGAGCCATCAGCAGGAGCTGGCACAGGACGAGATAGGTGCCGATCAGCCCGGTGATGCGGCCGAGCCCGTTGAACGCATCGCTCGCGGTGCGGGTGATCTCGAACCCGGAGCTGGACCACCACAGCACGAAGATGATGACGGCGTTCGCGAAGAAGAACAGGTAGACGGCCTCGGGCCTGGACCATGAGGCCTTCTCACGCACGGGCGCGACTGATCCTTTGATCTCCATAGCGGATCCACTCACTCCGGGCTCGAGGTTACCTGCCGCACCTTAAAGATCGCTGGGAAGCCGCGGGCCACAGACTTGTAAGGTGGACGGATGCCCCTTGATCTCCCCAAAGAAGTCGAGGACTTCCTCCGGAAGCCGAACGCCGCGGTCATAGCCGCCGTCCGTCCGGACGGTTTTCCAATGACGGTGGCGACCTGGTACGACTGGGTGGACGGCCGGGTGCTGGTCAACATGCACGCCAAGCGCAGGCGGCTTGCGTGGATGCGGCAGAACCCCAAGGTTTCGCTCACGTTCTTCGACCAGGACTGGTATCGCCACGTGAGCCTGTACGGGCTGGTCGAGTCGATCGACGACGACGTGGACCTCGCGGACATCGACCGCCTGGCGCGGCGCTATACGGCACAGCCGTTCGGCTCGCGGAGCCAAGAGCGCGTGAGCGCGTGGATCGCCCCTGTCGGTTGGCACGGCTGGGATCCGAAGGGCGAGCTGGTTCGGCGGCCGCGCTAGCGGTAGGCAAGACGCGTCAGTGCTGTCAGCGAGTCGCGGGCTCCAGGGTCGGAACGATCAGGACCGGCTGCTCGGTGAACTCGAGCACACGCTCCGCCGCGCTGCCGAGAAGCGCACGTCCTGGGCCTGTTCGGCCCGTGCGGCCCATGACGATCATGTCCGCGTGCCATGTCTTCGCAACTCCGAGGATGGCGTCGAACGGTTCGCCTTCAAGCGTCTCCTGGACCACCTTCACCCCTTTCTCCGCGCCAATCTCGACGATGCGCTCAAGGATCGCGCGGCCGCTTTCCCGCAAGCGCGCGATGAGGGCTGGATCCGGCAAGCCGTCCGCATCAGAAGTCTCGACGACGTAGACGGCTCGAACCTCGCTGTGCCAGCCGGCGGCCAGCTCGATGCCCACCCGCGCCGCTTCAAGCGACGCGCGCGAGCCATCAACGCAGACCAGGAGCTTGCGGACCTCCATCAGCGCCCCCGCTGCCGATTCCGGTTGCGCACCCAGAGGGCCCTCGTCGCCTCCTCACGCTCCATTTCGTCCAGGACGCCGTCCAGGCGCGCAGCGGCTTCCGCCAGGGCCGGGACCCAGCGACGCTCCACCGCCCGCTGGCGGCGCGCGGTGACATCTCGTTCGCGGCTGATGCGGATAAGCGCTGAGCGGGCTGCTGCCTCTTTCACCGCGGAGCTCAGGGCGCGTCGGTAGGCTGAGACGGCGAGGTCCGCCGCCGCGGAACCTCCCGAGGGATCGTCGGGGACCGGCCCGAGGTCCACGTCGACCTCAGCTGCGAACACCACGCCCATCGAGGAACGCCAATGCACAGCAACACTCGCCACCGGATGCTGCGCTGCGAGCATCGAAAGCTTCTCCTCGCCGGCCATGATCGCCGCCCGGTTCAACCAGACCTCGGCCTCGCGAGCGGCATGGTCCCACTCGGCGGCCGTGTCGCGCGCCAGCACGCGTAATCGCCGCTCCTCCTGCATCAGGACTCGCCTTTTCTTGTCGAGCAAGTCAACCCCACGCTGGGCCACCGCGAGCCGGTGGCCCAGCCACAGCCGCCCGGATCTACCCGGTGGATGGCGCAGCCTCATGCGAGGCCTCCTTTCGACGGCAGGTGCTCATCGATGACGTCGGGCGACAACATGGTCAACTCCCGCTTCGGGAGCATGCCAAGGGCCTGCCATGCCCGATCAAGAGTCTCGCCGATGCCACGCGACTCGTCGCGGCGTTGATCGAGCATCGAGTGCTCGATCGCGGACGCGAACCGCAGGTAGCTCTGGTCGGTCTCCGAGAGAGCCTCCGCTCCGACCATCTCCTCGAGCTCCCGCACCTCCCGGGCCCGGGCGAGACCGGCGAAGACCTGAGAGGAAACGCCGAGGTGGTCGACGCGTGTGCGCCCGGCCCCCGCGCCGTTGCGCATCAGCCGTGAAAGCGAGCTCAAGGCCTCAAACGGCGGGTACACGGCTTTGGCCTGCATCTCAGCCGAAAGCACGAGCTGGCCTTCGGTGATGTAGCCGGTGAGGTCGGGAACCGGGTGCGTGATATCGCCTGCTGGCATTGTCAGCACGGGCAGCTGCGTGATCGAACCTTTGCGGCCTCGCAGCCTGCCGCACCTCTCATAGACCGACGCGAGGTCGCTGTACAGGTGACCGGGATAACCTCGCCGCCCGGGGATTTCACCGCTTGCGGCGGCGGCCTCGCGCACCGCCTCGCAGTAGCTGGTCATGTCGCACATCACGACCAATACGTGATGCCCCAGGTCGAAAGCCAGGTGTTCTGCGACCGTGAGCGCCAGTCGAGGCACAAGGATGCGCTCGACCACGGGGTCACCGGCCAGGTTGATGAACAGCGCCAGCTCGCCGCAGTCCGCGCGCTCCTCGAGCACGTCCCGCACGAGGTCCGCATCCGCGTTGGTGATTCCCATCGCGGCGAAGATGACGCGGAAGCTCGAGCCCTCGACCGTTGCCTGCGCGGCGATCTGTGCAGCGAGCTCGAGATGAGGCAGGCCTCCGACGGAGAAGATCGGCAGCTTTTGCCCGCGCACGAGCGTGGTGAGTCCGTCGACGGCGGAGACTCCCGTGATGATCGGGTCGCGCGGAGGCTCGCGATGCGCCGGGTTGATGGGGTTGCCAGCTACGCCACGCCACTCGGCGCCGGTCACCGGCGGCCCGCCGTCGATCACCTCGCCGCGACCGTTGCAGACGCGACCCATCCACCCCTCCCCGACAGGGATCTGGATCGGGCTGCCGGTGAACGCGACCCTTACTCCATCGGGCTTGATCCCATCACCGCCTTCAAACACCTGGACGACCGCAAGATCCCGGTCGACCTCGAGCACCTGGCCATGCCTCACCTCTCCGGAGTCGAGCTTGATCAAGGCCTGCTCATCCCACCCGACGCCTTCGATGCCTCTGACGACGATCAGTGGACCTTCGATCGACGTCACCGCCGCGTACTCGACAGGAGCGGGCTGGGGCTGCCTCACCGCAGGGCCTCCAGCTGTGACAGCGCCTGGTCTCGGGCGGCGGCGGCGGCGCCGGTGTCGTCGGAGCCGCCCGCCTCCTTGGCTCTGACCAACGGGCTGAGGTCGATTCCCTCGATCAATGACGCAGGCACTCCCGCGCGCACCAGGTCCAGGCAGCGCTCATAGACCTGTAGGACCGCGTCCGTCAGCGCCGCCTGCTTACGGGGTGCGCACTGCGCATCGTTGGGGCTGAGCGCGCTCTGCTGCAGCACGGCCTCCCGGATCAGGCCGGCGATCAGGAGGATCACCCTCTCGCGGTCCGGCAGAGCGGTGGCGCCGATCAGCTCAGCGACCGAGCGTAGCCGGTCGGACTCGCCGAGGAGCGAGATCATGCGGTCTCGCCGAGCTCCCCACAGCGGGTCGCCGTGCGCGGCCTGCCAGGAGGCGAGCCTCTCGGCGTCTCGGCTGAACGAGCTGGTCCACCCGACCGCAGGGTAGTGCCGCGCATATGCGAGGTCGCGATCCAGCGACCAGAGGCTGCGCACGAAGCGGACCGTGTGCGCGCTGACCGGTTCGGTGACGTCTCCGCCGGGCGGAGACACAGCGCCGATGACGGTGACTGATCCTTCGCGGCCACCAAGCGTCTTCACGGATCCCGCGCGCTCGTAAAACGCTGCCAGCGCTGAGGACAGAGAGGCGGGGTAGCCCTCTTCGGCCGGCAGCTGCCCGGTGCGCGAGGCGAACTCACGCAGCGCTTCCGCCCAGCGCGACGTGGAGTCGGCGATGACGATCGCCTGGTAGCCCATGTCGCGGAAATACTCGGCCACGGTCACCCCGGCGTGGATGCTCGCTTCGCGCGCCATCACCGGCATGTTCGAGGTGTTGGCAATGATCACGGTGCGATTCATCAGCGGATGGCCGGTGCGTGGGTCCGCGAGCCTGGGCAGCTCGTCGAGCAGGTCGGCCAGCTCGTTCCCCCGCTCGCCGCAGGCGACATAGACGATGACGTCGGCGTTGCTCCACTTGGCGATCTGCTGCAGCAGCATCGTCTTGCCGGTTCCGAAGCCCCCAGGTACGCACGCGGTGCTGCCCATGGCGATCGGGTACAGGAGGTCGAGCACACGCTGGCCGGTGACCAGCGGCGGGGTGGCCGTGAACCGTTCGGCGACCGGCCGTGGCTTGCGGACGGCCCAGTAGTTCGTGAAGTTGATCGTTGTTTCGCCGATCGTGGCCAGCATGTCGCCGGCGCGGCAGTCGCCCGCGGGCGCCAGCCATGTCAGCTTGCCTTCGACGTCGGGTGGCACCAGCAACCGGTGCTCGATCAGCGGCGTCTCCTGGATGACGCCGAGAATCGTCCCCGGCCCCACATCTTCGCCAGCTCTGGCGCGGGGCTCGAAAGCCCAGCGACGGCCGAGGCGTGGCGCGATTCGATCGGCGGCTGTGAGAAGCTCACCAGCCACGTCGAGAGGCTGCATCGTCCCGTCGAACACTCCACCCAGCAGACCTGGACCGAGGGCGACTGACAGCGGGCGGCCGAGCGCGTGTGCGACAGCGCCGGGCGCCAGGCCACCCGTGTATGCGTAGACCTGCGCGGTCACGACCCCATCGCGGATCATCACCACCTCGCCCGGCAGCCGGTCGGGGCCCACTTCGATAAGCTCGGAGGTGGCGACTCCCTTGAGACCTCCGACCTCGACCACGGGCCCGTTGACCCGGAGCAGCCCGCCCGTGGTCCGGCCGCTCATCGCCAGAGCTCCGTGACTCGCGGCCCCAGCCGGTCCAGGCCGCCTGCGACGATCGCTGCCACAGACCAGTCGATTCGCCGTCCCTTGCGTGTGACCCGCACACCGTCCTCCCCGTCTCGATCCACCTCGACCTCGGCGCCGGGTCCGAGCTGCCGCTGGCCGTCGTGCGCGAGGCGCTGCAGGAGGGCCGGGTATCGCGGGTCTGCGCGCACCGCACGCGCCACGGCGGCGCGAAGCTCCTCGTACATCTCGCGCTGGGCGGAGAGGATCAGGCCGCGAGCGCGCCGCCGTGCCGTGATCCATTCGCGGCTGGTGTCGAGGTCCGCCGCCGCCTCGCCTTCCTTTTGCGCATGCTCGACCAGAGCGGCCGCGGCCGCCGCGCCGGACGCCGTGATCTCATGCGCCTGTGCTCGGGCGTCTCGCAGGATGGATTCAGCCTGTTCGTGAGCCGCCGCGAGGTGGTGCTCGCGAACGGATTCCAACCCGTTCATGGCAGCACCGCGACGAGAAGGTCGCGCCGTTCATGCAACCGGTCGGCGAGCACGGTCGCGGCTTGCGGCGTAAGGATCAACACTGCCAGGTCGGAAGGCAAGCTTTGCCACGCCGCGGCCACGTCCTGCTCGGTGTCGGCCGCGAACGACTCGACGCCCGCCATCGCGAAACCCTGGATGCGGTGACGGTCGCCGAGCGCCCCGATCCTGCCCATCAGATCCTGCCCATCAGCGGTTCAGCAGCGCGACCGCGATCACGAGGCCGTAGATCGCGATGCCCTCTGCCAGGCCGACGATGACCATGGCGCGGCCGAAGATTTCGGGTTTCTCGCTGATGGCGGCCAGGGCAGCGGCGCCTGTGTATGCCACTGCGATGGCCGCGCCGATGGAGGAGCCGGCCACAGCGATGGCCGCGCCGATGGAGGGAGCCCAGTCGGCACTCGATGTAGACGCCACCAGGTGCACGCCCAGCACATGGCCGCCGGTCTGCGAGCCGACCGCCAGGAGCAACAGCCCGGCCACGCCGAGCACGACGTTGGTGGCAACCGCGATCAAGAGCGCGAGGTTTCGCCGCCTGCGCAGGCTCCACGTGACGGCCAGGCTCGCCACGACGATGAACGGCGCGCTGAAGAGAATCGGATTCATGAGTCCTCCTTGACGACGGTGAGATGCCAGGGATTGAAGGGGCGACCTTCGCCCGAGTAGATGCGGGAGAACAGTTCGTAGTACTCGAGGCGCAGCGCCTGGATGCCCGCAACCAGCAACTCGAGGGCGAAACCGACGGCATTGCCCACCAGGAACACCAGGATGGCCACATACCAGACCCCGGCCGCGACCAGGGCCGTCGTGGCGTTCCAGACCAGCGCGCCGATGGCGGCGTGGACCATGCCGAATGCTGCGAGCCGGGCGAAGGAGATCGAGTTGGCGCCCAGGCGAATCACGGAGTTGAAGAGCTCCACGAAGGCTTCGAGCGCCCCGCCCGCGCCCCCGCCGGCCTGAGCCAGGAGGCCGATGAACATCAGCGTCAGCCCTCCCAGCACGAGGACCACGGCTACCACCCCAACCGCCAGGCTTTGCAGCCACCACGCGAGGGCGACCCCGCCGATGCCGCCGAAGACGAGGGCTCCGGCGATGCCCGAGCTCGAGTAGAGTGCCTCGCGCGCGCCGCCCTCGCGCCAGCGGTTGACGGTCCCGATCGCATAGCTCACAGCGAGCAGGGCCGCGCCGACGAGCACGCCGGCAACCAACAGCTGCAGCGGGTTCTGCAGCGGTCGCAACCACACCACCGGCACCACGCCGGTGGGCCCGAAGAACTCGCCGTACGCAAATCCGAAAGCCGCCGCGACGAGGCCGCCGGCAAATGGCAGCGCCCAGCTCCGCCTCAGAGTGGCCAGCCGCCAGTCGCGGCTGAAGCGCACGAAGAGTCCGGCCGCAGCGAGGAGCAGTCCGTGGCCGGCGTCGGCGAACATCATCCCGAACATCAGGACGAACGAGATCGCCGTGAACGGTGTCGGGTCGATGTCCGCGTAGCGGACGGTGCCGTACGTCTCCACGAGTTGACCGAAAGCCCTTGCCGCCCGCGGCGTCCGCAGCAAGGTCGGCGGCTCGTGAAAAGGACGCCTGGCAAGCTCGACGACGCCGCCGCCGAGCGGCTCCAGCCGCGCGCGCAGGTCGCCGATCTCCGCCTTCGGGCACCAGCCGGCGACGACGCTGAAAGACCCTCGTTGGGCGGCAGCTGTGGCGCGGCGCTCGAGCTGCACCTCGCCCGCAAGCAGGTCGGAGCGGCGCTGCGCCTCGAGCGATGGGACAGCCTGCTGAGCGGCCGCCAGACGAGGCTCCGGGCCCACGATCCCTGAGGCCAGAAGGCGGCGCAATGCCTCGGACGCCTCGCCCGAGTCTGCGTCCGACGACGTCTCCAGCTCGATGGTCCCCGCGTCCGCGACCTGGACGAGCGCGTCACGGAGCTCTCGGGTTGGCCCCACCAGCGCCACCCTGCTCATCGGCACCGCTTCGATTGCGTCAGGCCACGGCATCGAACACCGCCTTCGCCTGCCCTCCGCGCGCAGCGGCTCCCAGGCCTGCCCTGGCCAGCCACGCGTCATGACCGAGGAGCACGGCCACGGCGACGACCACCGCGGGCCCATAACGCGCGCGGACGAGCGCTTCTCTAGCGTCAGCGCGAACTTTCGACCACCATCGAGCCTCCGCCGTCCACAGGTCCTCCGGAGCATCCACCCCGCTCAGCGCCCACGCCAGCTCGCGCGGCAGCATGGCTCGAAGTTCGGCGCCGGACCGCGCGCGCTGCCATCCGGCGGGAAGCCCGTACACCCTTTCCGCGGCCAAGGCCACGGCGGCATGCGGCATGGCCAGGCAGATGCGGGCCCCGAGCAGTGCTGCGGCCGAGGCGGCCCAGGTGCCCGCGCCCGGAACCGCGGTGGCGACCCACGCCGCCCATCTGAACCGGAGGGCGGTCACCATGGCGCCAGGTTCGGAAGCGCCGGGGTCACCCCAGCGCGAGGCAGCCAGCGCCGCGCGAACGGCGCGGGCTGTGGTCGCTCGCGACACGGCCGGCCACGCCGAGCCCATGCGCCCCAGCTCGTAAGGCGGCAGGTGCCCGCCGCCTGAGAGGAACACGAGACGGTCTTCGATGTTGGCGATCTCGAACCAGGCAGCCAGCGGCTGGAGCACCGCCGAGCCTCCCGGCGGCAGCCAGCCCGCCAGCAGGCGCAGGTTCCACAGAGCGGTGGCGGCAACCCGGCGCTGCGCCTCCTCCAGAGACAGGCCCGGTTCGACGTCACGCCGATATGGAGATCTCGCAAGCAGCTCGAGCGCAGGCGCGAGACCGTCGGCGCGCGCAAGAGCCGATGCTCCTCCCCTGCCGAGGCGGCGATTGCCGAGGAGCCTGGCTCGAACGCTAGCCCCCACCCATGACGTGGGCATCGCTCTCCTCCAGCACCGGCGTGCAAAGCTCGGACACGACCGCCGCGACCATGCTCTCAATGCGCTGGCGGGACCGCTTTCGCAGATCGGCCGCGTCAGCGACGGCCCGCTTCATCAGGTCGTCCATGACTGACTCGCGGTCGCGGATGCGCGCTGCAGCCCCGCTCGCGCGAACCTCTGGCAGCCTGGATTGCGTCAGCCTGGCGTCTTCGTCGACCCCCATCTGGGCGGCGGCGACGAGCCTTGTCGCTTCGGCCTCGGCTGCGCGTACCAGGGCTTGAGCTTCCTCGTCGAGCGCCGCCAGCGCCTGAGTCAGCTCGCGGAGCTCATCGTCGAGGCGGGCCACCAGGTCGGCCGGGACCCCGGCCTGTCCGACGACCGGCCCTGGCGGGGCCCAGACGCGTCTGAATCGGAGCAGAAGATCCTCTAGCAGTGGCATCTGGCGATGACCCTGAGGTCATTTTGTCCCGGCGACCCCATCCGGCCGAAAGGCGTTCGGCCCCCGCTCCGAGGGCCGTCTGCCGGTGGTCAGAACCACCGGCGGAGCCGGAAACGTGCAGCGCCGGCTAGAGCAGCGTGTCCCCGGTTGAGGGTTCAAACAGGTGGAGGCGCCGGGTGTCCAGGTACAGCCTCAAGCGGTCTCCGGGCGCGATCCGGAGCTGCGGGTCCACCCTCGCCGTGATCGGATCGTCTCCAACCACGCCGTATATGAACTGGTCCGCACCCAGGATCTCGGTCACTTCGACCTTGATCTCCAGCGACGGCGCGCCCTCGCGGGCCGTCTCCGTCATCGCCTCGGGTCGGACGCCGAGCACCGCCCTGGCGACCGTGGACGGCTTCGGCAGCTGCGCCTGAAAGCCTGAAGCTTTGACCGTGACCCCGTCCACCGCCACGGGAACCATGTTCATGGTTGGGCTGCCCACGAAGCCGGCCACGAACATGTTCGCGGGCTCGTCGTAGATCTCGCGCGGGGTACCGACCTGCTGGAGCACGCCGTCACGCATGACCGCGATCCGGTCACCCATCGTCATGGCCTCGACCTGGTCGTGGGTCACATAGATGAAGGTCGCGTGGAGGGCGCGGTGCTGCTTTTGCAGCTCGATGCGGGTCTGCACTCGCAGCTTGGCGTCAAGGTTGGATAGAGGCTCGTCGAGAAGAAAGGCCTGCGGCTCACGCACGATTGCGCGCCCGAGCGCGACACGTTGCCGCTGCCCGCCGGACAGCTGGCGAGGCTTACGCTTCAGCATCGGCCCCAGCTCGAGGATGCCGGCGGCCTGTTCGACGCGCTGGTTGATGTCCTCACGAGGCATGCCCCGCATGCGCAAACCGAAGGCCATGTTGTCGTGGACCGTCATGTGTGGGTAAAGGGCGTACGACTGGAAGACCATCGCGATGTCCCGGTCACGTGGAGGCATGTCGTTGACGACCGTGTCGCCGATGCGGATCTCGCCCTCGGTGATCTCCTCCAGCCCGGCGAGCATTCGCAGCACCGTCGATTTGCCGCAGCCCGACGGCCCGACCAGGACCATGAACTCCGTGTCCTTGACCTCGAGCGAGAAGTCTTTGACTGCGAGCGTGCCTCCGGCAAATCGCTTGGTCACGTGTTCAAAGGTCACCGAAGCCATCGGGCGTAAATCCTAGGCGGGCGCCAAGGAATTCGCACGCGCGCCCAGGTGCACAATAGGGCCATTCGGCCCATGAATTGGGGACCCGGAATCCCTGTGGGTCGCGGTGAGACGGTGAAAAACTCTGCCGCATAGAACAAGACAAGGGCTTCCCTCGAATCCTTTGATCTAGGCACATAGGAGGACGTCCATGGGCAAATCGAGAGTTGGATCCCCGTCAGAGAGTCTTGGAATCCCTTTTTTGGGCACTGACCTTCGGCTCGACGCGAACGTCAGCCGGCGGGAGGTCCTCAAGTTCGCGGGCTACGGCAGCCTCGCGGCCTTCCTGGTCGCTTGTGGCGGAGGATCCACGACCACGACCACCACGACCGGGACCGTCAGCCTGGGCAGCAACCACTCCGACCCCGCCGAGCTCAAGGGGATGCAGCAGATCATCGCGGCGTTCCAGTCGGCCACCGGCAACAAGACCAAGCTGAACACGGTCGATCACAACACCTTCCAGGACCAGATCGGTTCTTACCTGCAAGGCACCCCGGAGGACACGTTCACCTGGTTCTCCGGGCACCGCATGCGATTCTTCGCCGCCAAGGGCCTGGCCACGCCGATCGACGACGTCTGGAGCCAGGTGAAGTCCAACTACACGGACGCGTTCGCCACGGCGGTGACCGGGGATGACGGCCATGTCTACGGCATTCCCGTCGACTACTACCCGTGGGCGGTGTTCTACCGCAAGAGCGTGTTCGCGGCCCACGGCTACCAGATCCCGACCACCTGGGACGCCTTCAAAGCACTCTGCGTGCAGATGAAGAAGGACGGCCTGACGCCGCTCGCGCTCGGCGACAAGGACGGCTGGCCGGCGCAGGGAACGTTCGACATCATCAACCTGCGGCTCAACGGCTACCAGTTCCACGTCGACCTGATGGCCCACAAGGTGCCCTGGACCGACCCTAAGGTGGCGGCGGTGTTCACCCAGTGGGCCCAGATCCTGCCCTACTGCCAGCCGGGCGCCAACGGCCGGATCTGGCAGGATGCGGCCAAGACGCTCGAAAACAAGCAGGCCGCCATGATGTTCCAGGGTACCGGCCAGATCGGGGCCAACTACACGGCCGCCAATCTCCCCGACTTGGACTTCTTTCCCTATCCCCAGATCGACCCGGCCAACG
>DATITA010000060.1:0-3499 GCA_035468355.1 Candidatus Dormiibacterota bacterium | reverse complement strand
GGCGCGCCTGCGCAGCAGCGTGTTGGCGGCTACTCCTCCACAAATGACCACCTCTGCCGGCCGTCCTTCCCCACCCGCCCTGCGGGCACCCTCCCCACCAGTGGGGAGGTGCAAAGCCAGGTCAAGCTTCTCCAGCAGGGACTCGACCACGGACTGCTCGAAGGAGGCGGCGAGGTCGGCCTTTTCCTGCGGGCCGGCCTTGTCGCCGAGGTCGCGCAGGCGGTACAGAAGCGCGGTCTTGAGGCCGCTGAAGCTGTACTCGAGGCCCGGGAGCGAGGGACGCGGGAGGGGTTGACGGCGCGCGTCGCCGGTGCGGGCCAGCCGGTCGAGGGCCGGGCCGCCTGGATAGCCCAGGCCGAGCATCCGCGCGGCCTTGTCGAAGGCCTCGCCGGCGGCATCGTCGCGGGTCCTCCCGATGACCTCGAAGCGGCCGTGAGCGGGCATCCGCACGAGGTCCGAATGGGCGCCGCTGACCACGAGCCCCAGGAGCGGCGGCTCGAGGTCGGGGCGGGTCAGCATGGCCGCGTAGATGTGGCCCCAGAGATGGTTGACGCCCGTGATGGGCTTGGACCACGCCTCGGAGAGCCCCTCCCCCACGCCCACCCCGACCAGCAGGCACCCGGCGAGGCCCGGCCCGCGCGTAACGGCGATGCGGTCGAGGTCGGGCGGCCTGGCGCCGGCGCCTTCGAGGGCCAGCTCGAGGATGTGGGGCAGCCGCTCGAGGTGGTCGCGGGCCGCCAGCTCCGGGACCACGCCCCCGAACTCCTTGTGGAGGTCCACCTGGGAGTGGATGACGTTGGAGAGGACCCGCCGGCCGGCATCCACTACCGCCACCGAAGTTTCGTCGCAGCTGGTCTCGATGCCGAGGGTCAGCGTCAAGAAGGCTTTCTCAGCTTGAGGGCCAGCGCCCAGTAGGCCTGAGCCTGGCGCTTGTGGAGCTCGACGTCACCGCCGCTCTCGACGCCCGACGGGCGGCGGCTGCGCCTCACCGCGCTGCCCAGCACGCGAGAGCGCGTGTCTCGGTAAAAGGCGGCATCCTCGAGCGCTTCCAGGACCAGCGCGAGGTCGTCCTGGGAAAGCGCCACCGGTTCGGTCATGGTCTGGATGGGGTCGTCGCCTGGGGCGCCGACCGGGCCCTATTCGGCCCCTGCGATCAGCTCGCGGCGCAGGCCGCGCACGTCAGCATCGATGCGCTCGAGATTGGACTCATACGCCCGGCGGAAGCGAGGTGAATGGATCGAGTCCGACCACATGACGATCGCGTCCTCGCCGTTGTCGGTGTAGTAGCCCTTGCGCCGGCCTATCACCTTGAAGCCGAATCCCTCGTACATCTGCATCGCGTTGTCGTTGGTCGTGCGCACTTCGAGCGTGACCCACTTCGCGCCCATGTCGTACGCGGCCTGCACGAGACCCGCGAAAAGGATGCGTCCATAACCGTGGTGGTGCAGGTCGTGGCGAACACCGATCGTCGTCACGTGAGCCTCGTCGTACATCCTCCACATCCCGCCGTAGGCGACGATGGTCGGGTCGAAGTCGGAGGACCTGACCTCGGGCGGCCGCGTGTCCAGGCCTTCCTGCCGCAGCACCACGTAATGCGCGCTGGTGCGAGAGGCGAGCTCGCGGTAGTAGGCGTTCCTAGGCCAGGGCGTGGCAAAGATTTCGCGTTCGATTTCCTGCACCGTGTTGACATCGGCTTCGCGCATCAGCTCGATCACGAGCTGCTGCCTGATTTGGACCATCAAACCCTCGGGGTGAACGACTGGCGGTACTCGAGTTTGAGACTACCATAGGCAACTTCACTTGCCGTCGCGAGGATTCTTGCCGCCGCCTCACCGAACGAGCGCAGCTCCGTTTCCGGGACCGGCCTCAGCCCGGCGGCGACCAGGGACTGCCGCGTGGCGTCGCGCAGCCAACCCGCGAACGGTAGATCCGTGGCCAGCTCGTGGGGCTCGGCGAGCGCCGGCACGCCACCCGGGCGCATGAAGTAGACCCGACCCCGGCCCGCTTCGGCGACCGCGACCACGTCCTGCTCGCTGCGCGCCGCCTGGAGGGCCAGGGTGGGCAGCGGCACGATGGGCACGCCCAGGCCGATGGCCAGGCCGAGACCGAACGAAACGCCCACCCTAAGGCCGGTGAATGACCCCGGACCGGTGGCCACGCCGACTTTCGAGATGTTCTGCCCTGCGACCAGGGCCCGATGGCGGGCGGGCAGGTCGAAAGACCGGCCGGACTCGTGGATCTCCTCCCGCACCACCTCCCCGGATTCGTCGATCAGCGCGATCGCCGACAGGGCGGACGACGTGTCAATGACCGAGATCACGCCTGGTCCGCAGCACCCGGCGGTCGCCGCCGAGGTGCTCGATTTCGATGATTGCAAACGGCAGATGCTCCTCCCCATCCCCGGCCTGCGGCCGGTACTTCCCCACCAGTGGGGACGTGAGAGGCTGCTCCTCCCCATCCCCCGGCTGCGCCGGGTACTGCCCCGCGTAGCGGGGAAGTGGGGAAGTGAGAGAGAGGAGGCGGTCGCCCCACTCGATCAGGACCGCGCCCTGGTCGGCCAGCTCGTCGAGCCCAAGCTCCGCGAGCTCCGGCGCCTTCTCGATCCGGTACAGGTCGATGTGTGCGAGCTGCAGGCGCCCGGGGTAGACGCGCACGAGCTGGAAGGTGGGGCTGGCGACCGGCGCGGTCGAGCCCGCCCCTCGCGCGACGCCGCGCACGAAAGTCGTCTTGCCAGCGCCCAGCTCGCCGACCAGCAGCACGACGTCACCCACGCTCAAACGGCTGCCGAGCGCCTCGCCCGCCGCCTCCGTCTCGGCCGGCGAGGCCGTTACGAGCTCACGCAAAGTGGTCGTAACCACTGCGCGCCAGGCGGACCGCCTTCCCATTCGAGCCGGTCACGCTGATCGCCTGATCCGCGGTGAGGACGCCAAACGGATGAAGGCCGGCGCGCTCGATCAGCTCCGCCGGGCCTGCGCAGACCAGCTCCGCCTCCTCCCCGCCCGTCAGCGCATCCTCGAGGGTCGCGCCCTGCGCGATGGGCACCTCGGCGGCGCGAACGGCGCAGCCGGCGCGCGCCATGAATGCAAATTTCTCCAGCTCTCGCAACAACCCATCCGAGACGTCGCCGCAGCACAGGCCGAGCTGGTTCAGCCGGCGGCCCTCATCCAGCCTTGGGGCCAGGCGCAGGGGACGGCGCTCGCGCAGGGCGACCGCGGATGCGCCGAGCGGGCCGCTGACCGCGACGGACCAACCGGCCACGGCCTGGGACCGCTGGAGCGGCCGCGTGTCGGTTCGACCCGCAACCGTGATGGACAGGACGGCCGGGCCTTCGATGGAGCTCATGTCTCCGCCGACGATTTCGAATCCAGACCGGCGGGCGAGCTCCGACATCCCTTCGTACAGGCCGTCGAGGTGCTCGACCGTCCACCGGCGCGGCATGGCCAGCGAGACGAGCGCCCACGACGGCGTGGCGCCCTTGGCGGCGAGGTCTCCGAGCGCC
>DATITA010000059.1:0-22627 GCA_035468355.1 Candidatus Dormiibacterota bacterium | reverse complement strand
CGGGCCGTGGCGACGGCCGCCTCCTCGCTGGCGGCTCTGCGCACCAGGCGCGAGTTCCTCGAGGAGCAGGTGGCGCGCCTCGACGCGATGGCCGCGGCAGCGAGGCTCATCCCCGACGCCGAAGCCGAGCTCGCCCGGGCTCGCGGCGAGGCCGAGACGGCCGAGACGGCCGCGGTCACGGTAACGAGGCTGCGTTCCGAGCTCGAGGGCCTGAGCGCGTTGCGCCCGGAGGCCGGCCCCGGGCTTGTGAGGCTGAGCGACGTGCTGACTCCCGCTCCCGGCTACGAGGCGGCCCTGTCCGCCGTCCTGGGCCCGCTGGTCGACGCCCTGGTGGAGCAGGACGAGCATGGGGCGGTGGACTCGGCTCGAGAGGGCGACCACCAGCGCACCGTCCTGTACCCCGTCCCGGCCCCAGACGCGCTCCCCGGCTCGCTCCTCGAGCACACGCGGTGCCGCGCGGGTTACGAGCTGATCGCTCGCCGCCTGCTCGGCCACGTCGTGGTCGGCGATGGAGTCACCCGCGAAGGGGTCTACCGGGATACCGGGGTGGTCCGCGCCGGCTCCGACCCCAGGCTCGAGATCGACACTCGGCGCGCTCATCTGCGCGAACGGATCGTCGCGCTGGAACCCGCGGCCTCGCTCGCCCGCGCGTCGCAACAGGCGGTCAAGCAAGCTGAGTCTGAGCTCGCCCAGCTCCGCGCGCAGGCCGGAGGCGCTGCCCGCTCGGAAGAGACCGCGAGACTCCTGGAGGGCGCGCGTCAGGCCGAGCAGGGCGAGTCGGCCCGGCTGGCCGAGCTCGAGCGTGTCGCGGCGTCGGCCGAGGACCGCGCGTCCGCGGTGGCCCGCGAGCTGGAAGCCAACCTCGAGGAGCTGGCTGAGCGCCGCGCCATGGCTCAGCAGCAGGAGCTGGAGCGAGCGCGCTGGCGCGATCGGGTAGACGACCTGCTGCGACAGCTCGACTCGATCGGCCAGGACCTCGCGCGGCTACGGAGCGCGGCCGCTGAACGGCGGGCGCGCATGGACGAGCTCGCAGCCGCCGCGACCGCCGCGGCGGAAGGGCTTCCCGCCCTGGTGGAGGCGGCCGCGGCCGCCCGGGCGGCGCTCGCCACCACCGAGCAGGAGTCCCCCGAGGACGAGGCCGAGATGGCCGAGGGCGCGAGGCGACTCGTGGCCCTGGAGGAGGCTCGAATCGACGCACGTCTCAAGGTGGGCACGCTGGAGGGAAACCTCGAGCTGCTGGCCCGCGAGGCGGAGCTGCTGCAGGCGCGCATGGACGAGATCCGCTCCCGCATGCCGGGCGGGGTGGCGCCGGAAGAGGTGCCCGGCGGCAAGGTGCGCGAGAAGGAGATGCGCGGGCTGGAGCGGCGGCTGGAGGAGATCGGCCCCACCAATGCCCTCGCGGATGCCGAATGCCGCGAGCTGGACGAGCGGTTTCAGACTCTGGCGGAGCAGCTGCAGGACATCGCCGCGGCCCGCTCAGACCTCGAGCAGCTCATCGGCAAGCTCCGCGAGGAGGAAGAATCCCGCTACGAGGCCGTCTTCGGCGCGGTGGCCGCCAACTTCAACGAGTACTTCGCCGAGCTCAACCCGGGGGGCCGAGCCACGCTGCGGCACGCCGAGGGCGACGAAGGGCCGCGCACCGGCGTGGAAATTCTCGTCCAGCCGCCGCGCAAGCGTCTCCAGAACGTGACGCTGCTGTCGTCGGGCGAGCGGTCCCTGGCGGCGCTCGCCCTGGTGCTCGCCCTCGACGAGGTCAACCCGAGCCCGTTCACGATCCTGGACGAGGTCGACGCGGCCCTGGACGACGCCAACGTCGGCCGGTTCGGGCAGATGGTGGCGAGACTGGGGGCTCAGCGGCAGTTCCTGGTCATCACGCACAACCACGTGACGATGTCCCACGCTTCGACCCTGTACGGCATCCACCTCGACGAGAGCGGCTCGTCTCACCTCGTGTCGGTCAGGCTCGACGACATCCGCAAGCCGGCCGCCAGGGCCGCGAGCACAGCCCAGGCGGGTTGACGGGGCTTCCGAGGCCACCCAGCGTCTGGAGTCGGGTCGGCGGACGGACTCGGAGCCTTCTGTCAGCCGGTCTCAGGTCGCTCAGCCCGCCGCTGGCGGAGGGCTACTACGAGGAGCTCGAGGAGCTCCTCATCTCGGCCGACCTCGGGCCCGGGATGGCCGCACGCCTGTCTGCCGCTGTTCGGCGCCGGGCGCCGCGGACCCGAGACGAAGCCGTCGACTCTCTCATCGTGTCCGCGTCCGAGGTCATGTCGAACCGCTCACGCGACCTCGACCTGAGCGCCAACCCAGCCTGCGTGCTGTTCTACGGCGTCAACGGCGCCGGCAAGACCACGACCATCGGCAAGCTCGCGCACAGGCTGCGCGCCGCCGGCCGCCAACCGCTGGTCGTCGCCGCAGACACGTACCGCGCGGCGGGCGTGGAGCAGATGGTCGCCTGGGCGGAGCGGGCGGGTGTGGCGCACTTTGCCGGGCAGCAGGGCGCGGACCCGGCCTCGGTCGTCTTCGACGGCGTGCAGTCAGCCCGCGGGCGCGGGCAGGACGTAGTGCTCGTCGACACTGCCGGCCGCCTGCAGACGCAGCGCAACCTGTTGGAGGAGCTCGGCAAGGTTGGTCGCGTCGCTGGCAAGGCGCTCGGCGGCGCGAGCTATGAATCCCTGCTGGTGCTGGATGCGGTGCTCGGGCTTACGAGCCTCGTGCAGGCTCGCGTGTTCAATCAGACGATCCCGATGACCGGCCTTGTCCTGTCGAAGCTCGACGGCAGCGCCAAAGGTGGGGCCGTCATCTCGATCGAGTCGGAGCTCGGGGTGCCGGTAAAGTTCGCCGGAGTGGGGGAGGGCATCGACGACCTGATCGTGTTCGATCCGCCGGCGTACATTCGCTCCCTCTTCCAGGAGTAGACCGGTGCCGGTCGCCGATCCTCACTGCCATACCCTTTCGTCCGACGGCATGGTCACGCCCCAGGAGTTGGTCGCCGCGGCGCTGAACGCCGGCCTCGACCTGATCGCGGTTACCGACCACGACACGATGGCCTCGGTGAAAGAGGTACAGGAGCGCGGGGCTGCGGCTGGCCTGGCAGTGGTGCCGGGACAGGAGATCACGACCGCGTGGCCTGCTCAGACTCACATCATGGGATGGTTCCTCAAGCAGCCGGTCAAAAGCGGCATGTCGCTGGACGACACCGTCGATGCGATCCACGACCAGGGTGCGCTCGCCATCGTGCCGCACCCCTTCATGCCGGTTTACTTCGGCTCCATCCAGCCGGGCATGCTGCGGCGGCTGCTCGAGCGGCGCCATGTGGACGGGATCGAGATGAAGTTCACGGTGCCGATCGGGAATCGCCGGCGGCGGATGTTGGAGGAGTTCTTTGGACGCAACCATGACCGCCTGGGCGCGCCGGTCGGCGGAAGCGACTGCCATTTCGGCAGCCACGACATCGCGCGCGTGGTCACCGAGTACGAGGGTGATTTTCAAACGGCGGTCCGATTGAGGACAACGACCCCCAGCGTCAGGCGCGATGCGAGCAGGGTTCCCAGGGGGATGGCGCTGCGTCAGCAGTGGCGCGCCCTGGTCGAGCTACCCGTGAGGCGACTGACGGGCCAGATCTAGCAGGACTTCGTGCACCGCGGGCGCGGCGGCCACGATGTTGCCGGTCTCGATCCAGGTGTCGCCGCCCGACCAGTCCGTGACACGGCCGCCGACCTCGATGACGAGAGCCGAGCCGGCGGTGACGTCCCACGGGTTGAGTCCGAGCTCGAAGAAGCCGTCGAATGTGCCAGAGGCGGTCCAGGCCAGGTCGAGGGCCGCCGCGCCTGCCCGCCGCAGGTCTTCGAAGCGGCCGAGCGCCGATTCCATGACCTGGAGGTAGCGCGGGAGCAGCGCCTTGTCGCGAAAGGGAAACCCGGTTGCGACCACCGCCTTCGACGGCTCCACGTCGCGCAGGACCGGGAGCCGCTCACCGTTCATGAACGCGCCCGCGCCGCGGCCGGCCGTGAACTCGAGTCTCAAAAATGGGGCGAGCACGACGCCCAGCACCGGCTTGCGGTCCTCGAGCAGCCCGACGGAAACGCCCACCGAGGGGAACCCGCGCGTGAAGTTGGTGGTGCCGTCTAGCGGGTCGACGACCCACATGGTGCCTTCGCGCTTGCCGCCGGCCTCTTCGGCCAGAACGTGGATCCCCGGAGATTCGCGGGCCAGCACCTCGAGGATCGCCGACTCTGAGCGTCGGTCGGATGCGGTCACGTAGTCCCCTGCGCCTTTTAATTCGGCGGCGCTCCCGGGGCGAGGCAGGCCGGCATCGAGGAGAACGCCCGCGCCGGCGCGGGCAGCGCGCAGCGCGACCGGGAGGAGGTCTCTCAGTCCTTCCTGTCCTCGAGCCCCAGGCCGAACATGGCCTCGAGGTCGTGGGCGGAGAACTGCTGGAAGGCGACCATGGTCTGGGTGCGCTCGATTCCGTCCAGACGCGCCAGGTGCTGGATCACGACCTTGGCGAGGTCGTCGTGCTCCCGGACCCTGGCGATGGCGACGAAGTCCCAGTCGCCCGTGACCGTATAAACCTCGGCAATGCCATCGATGTCCGCCAGCTTCGGGCCGAGCGATTCCAGTCCTTCGCGTGTCGACCTGACGAGCACGATCGCTGTCAGCATCAGACGCTACCCATCAGCTTCATCGCGCCCGTCGCCTCGGCGTAGGTCCACCCGTCCAGGTCCCCGCAGTCCAGGCCGTGGCTGCCCAGGATCGTGCAGATGTGGGTGCGGTGGTCGTTGCCGTGGTGGATCGCCTGCATCAGCAGAGCTCCGGAGTGCAACTCGTAGCGCTGGTTTCCGTAGGCGGTGTCCATAACATCGTCCGGCGTGACACGCTCGGCCTGCGCGATCAGCAGGTCGGCTGTGCGGGTCGCATGGCCGATCAGGGCGGCGATGCCGGGAAACTCATTCTTCTCATTGAGCTGCGGCTGCCCGGCGCCGAACCGAGCGAGATATCGCTGCTCGGCACCCAGGATGTGCATGAACGTCGCGGACACCGTGCCGTAGGTGCCGGGCGAAGTCAGCTCGAGCTGCTCCCTGCTCAGCGTGGCGCAGGTCCCGAGCAGGCGCAGGTTCGCCCACTTGTTGTATCGGAACATCTCGACCCACAGCGGTCCCACAGCGCCTCGATTCTAAGACTTGATAAGCTGTCAAGGCATGGCACTTGACACCCTGCAGGCCCGCGGTCGTGCTCTCGCACTTTTCGAGCGCTACGGCGCCCTGCTGACCGACCACCAGCGCGAGGTCGTCGATCTCTATCTGCGGAGCGACTGGTCGCTCGCAGAGATCGCCACGCACCACGGCACTTCCCGGGCGGCGGTCCACGACATCGTCAAGCGTTCCACGCGCGCCTTGCAGGACTACGAGCGCAGGCTGGGCCTGCTCGCGGAGTCGGCGCGCCGCCGGCGGGCGCTCGAGGCGATGGAACGTGAGCTGGCCGGCCTCAAGCGCCGCTTGTCCAGGCTCGAGGCGTCCGCCTGATGTTCGAGGCCCTCGGGGAGCGGCTGACCGCTGCCCTCAAGAAGATCACCGGCCGCGGCGTGCTGCGGCCGGAAGACGTCGATGCCGGCCTGCGCGAGGTGCGGCTGGCCCTTCTCGAGGCCGACGTGAACTTCAAAGTGGTCAAAGAGTTCGTCGAGCGGGTCCGCGCGCGGCTGCAGGGGGTCGAGGTGGCGGACGGGCTGACCGCTCCTCAGCAGGTAGTCAAGGCGGTCCACGACGAGCTGGTCGAGCTGCTGGGCGGCAACTCCGAGGGCTTTCGATACGCCCCCGCTCCGCCGACCGTCCTCATGCTGGTCGGGCTCCAGGGCTCAGGCAAGACGACGACCGCGGTGAAGCTGGCCCTGGTCGCCAAGCGCGAAGGCCACAGGCCTCTTCTGGCGGGTCTCGACCTGCGCCGGCCGGCCGCGGTCGAGCAGCTCCGGATCCTGGCCGATCGCGAGGACATCCCGTTTCACTCGGGGACCGGAAAGGTCGAAGAGATCGCCGCCGCGGCGATCGATGAAGCGCGCAGGCTCATGTGCGACGTGGTGGTCCTTGACACCGCCGGGCGTCTCCACGTCGACACCGAGCTGATGGAGGAGCTGCACAGGCTCAAGCGGGCCGTCACGGTCACCGAGACCCTGCTGGTCGCCGACTCGATGACGGGGCAGGAGGCCGTCAAGGTGGGCGAGGCCTTTGGCAAGGAGGTGGGCGTCGATGGCGTGGTACTGACCAAGCTGGACGGCGACGCCCGCGGTGGGGCGGCCCTGTCGCTTCGCGTCGCCACCGGCCAGCGGATCAGGTTCGCCGGCACGGGCGAGAAACCCCTGGACCTCGAGGTGTTCCACGCTGAGCGAATGGCATCGCGCATTCTCGGGATGGGCGACATGCTCACGCTCATCGAGCGCGCGGAGCGCACCATCGACAAGCAGCAGGCGGAGGAAGTCGAGCGCCGGCTCCGCTCAGGGCAGCTGACCTTCGACGACTTCCTCACGCAGATCCGGCAGCTCCGCGGCATGGGTTCGCTCGAGGGCATGCTCGATATGATTCCCGGTGGGTCGAAGCTCAAGGGCCAGGTGTCGGGGGTTGACACGGAGCGCGAGGTACGCCGCATGGAGGCGATCATCCTTTCGATGACGAATCGAGAGCGCGCCCACCCCGACGTCATCGACGGAGCGCGCAAGCGCAGGATCGCGCGCGGCAGCGGCGTCGAGCCGGCCGACGTGAATCGAGTGCTCAAGGCTCGAGAGGCCATGCAAAAGCTGGCCAAGCAGTTCGGTGCCAAGAACAAGAAGGGCAAGGTCGTCGGACTTCCACGCATGTTTGGACAAGGAGGAACAGGTTGGTAAAAATTAGGTTGAGGCGCATGGGGGCGAAGAAGCACCCCTTCTATCGCCTCGTGGTGGCGGATTCGCGCTCGCCGCGCGACGGCCGCTTTATCGAGCACCTCGGGTACTACGACCCGATGACCGACCCGGTGCAGGTCAAGATCGATGTGGACAAGGTGATGCTTTGGCTGAAGCAGGGCGCGCAGCCCAGCGAAGCCGCGCGAAGCCTGTTGAAGCGGGAGGGAATACTTGAGCGACACGCAGAGAAGCCGACCCCCTCGGCGTGATTTCCGCCGGGGAGGCGTGGACCGCGGATTTCGGCGCGACCGGCCCGTCTCGAACGGACCTGGCATCGACTATCGCGCCATGGTTGAGTTCGTCGCCAAATCGCTGGCGGAGAAACCGGACGAGGTTTCGGTTGAGGCCTTCGAGCGCGGCGCCGGCACGGTCGCGATCAAGGTCAAACTTGCCGACGGCGACGTGGGCCGGTTCATCGGCAAGGCGGGGCGCAACATCGAAGCCATCCGCACACTCGTGCGGGTCGCGTCGTTGCGTGACCACAAGCGCGTCTTCGTGGACCTCGCCAACGCGCCGATTCCTAACCCCGGGCCGCGGGGCCGCGGGACCGCAGGACCGGCGCCTGAGTGATCAGGGTCGGACAGGTCATGGGCGCATACGGGCTCGACGGGGCTGTCAAGGTCTTGCCCTTGACAGACTTCGACGATCGTTTCGATCCCGGCGCGGGCCTCATGCTGGACGGCGCCGAGCGCAAGGTGGAATGGAGCCGGCCCGGGCACCCAGGGCTGGTCGTCAAGTTGAAAGGCATCGACAACCGCTCGATGGCTGAGCTGTTCCGCGGTCGCTACCTCGAGGTGTCCGAGTCGGACGTTAGGACGCTCGACAACGGGCGTTTCTACCACCACCAGGTGGTGGGGCTTACGGTGGAGACCCGCTCGGGCGCGCGGCTGGGCGTCATCGCCGAGGTGCTCGAGCGCCCGGCCAACGACGTATGGGTGAGCCACGACGCCGCGATCGAGCACCTGATCCCGGCTACCAGGGACGCCGTGCTCGAGGTGGACCTCGATGCCCGACGCGTGGTGGTCGCCGACTGGCTCGTCGCAGTCGAGGAAGCCAAGGACTGAAATGCGATTCGACGTGGTCACGATCTTTCCGGCGATGTTCGGGCCCGTGTTCGCCCAGGGTGTCGTCGGCCGCGCTGTCGAGCGCGGGTTGATCGACCTGCAGGCGCACGACCTGCGCGACCATACGCACGACCGGCACCGGCAGGTCGACGACATGCCGTTCGGCGGCGGTCCGGGCATGGTCATGAAGCCCGAGCCCGTGATCGAGGCGGTGGAATCGATCCGGGCCCTGAACGGCGGGCCAGTGATCTTGATGGAACCCTGGGGCGAGCCTCTGGACCAGGAGGTGGCCGCCGGCCTCGCTCAGGAGCCGGGCCTGATCATCGTTTGCGGCCGTTACGAGGGAATCGACGACCGGGTTCGCACCGCTCTCGACGCGCGTGAGATCTCGATCGGCGACTACGTCCTGAGCGGCGGCGAGCTGCCGGCGATGGTCCTGATCGACACCGTCGCACGGCTTCTGCCGGGTGTGGTGGGGGACCCGGGATCGCTCGCGCAAGACACATTTTCCAGCGAGCCCGCGGGGTGGCCCCAGTTCACACGCCCGGCGGAGTACCGCGGCATGACCGTTCCAGACGTGCTGCTGTCCGGAGACCACGCCCGCATCCGCCAGTGGCGCAGGCAGCAAGCCGCACAAAGACGTGTTTCACACACCAAGGAGTTGAACAAGACATGAACGTGATCCAGCAGCTCGAAAAGGAGCAGCAGAAAGACAAGGTGCCTGCGTTGAGGGCCGGCGACACCGTGAAGGTGCACGCGAAAGTCGTGGAAGGGACCCGAGAAAGGATCCAGGTGTTCGAGGGCACGGTGATCCGCGTGACCGGCGGCGGCCTCCGGCAGAACTTCACCGTGCGGCGCGTGACCCACGGGGTGGGCGTGGAGCGCACCTTCATGATCCACTCCCCGCGCATCGACAAGATCGACGTGCTCCGCCATGGTGACGTCCGCCAGGGACGGCTCTATTACCTGCGTGGCAAGGTCGGCCGCGCCGCCCGCATCCGCGAGCGTCGCCGGCTGGTCCAGGAGGAGCCGACGGAGGCGCCGGCGCCCCAGGCCGCGAGCGACGAGGCGTAGCCCCAACCCGGGCTGTTAAGGGCCTTGGCGCGGGCCGCCGGGCCTCATTAGTCTCAGTCTCATGCGACCAAAGCTCTGGCACTACGAGCGGATGGCGCGTGCCATGGGCTACCAGGTGGTGGCGGGAGTCGACGAGGTGGGCATGGGTCCGCTCGCCGGTCCGGTCGTGGCCGGCGCCGTCGTCCTGCCCATCGGGGTGAAGATCCCGGGTCTCGACGACTCGAAGCTGCTCAGAGCGGACCAGCGCGAGCGGGTCGACACGGTCATCCGCCGAAAGGCCGTGGCCGTCTCGGTGTGCGCGGTCGACCATGAGCAAGTGGGCCGTCTCGGCCTGTTCAAAGCGCGGCACCTGGCGGCGGCGGGCGCGGTAGCCGGGCTCAAGGTGGCCGCGGAGTACCTGCTGGTCGACGCGTTCGACGTGCCGGAGGCGCCGCTGCCGCAGATGGCCGTGGTGCGGGGAGACCGGATCTGCGCCTCGATCATGGCCGCCAGCATCGTCGCCAAGGTGGCCCGCGACAACGCGATGGTGGAGTACGACCGGTTGTACCCGGGCTACGGATTCGCCGATCACAAGGGCTATGCCACGCCGTCCCACCGGGCGGCGATCCGGCGCCTCGGTCCCAGCCCCATTCACCGGACGACATGGGCGCCGTTCCGCGTCTCCGAGCTTCTCGGCTCGAGCTAGGGCGCGCGGGCGAGAAGGCCGCCGCCGACCTGCTCCGATCACGGGGCTACGAGGTCGTGGGGGGCGGCTTTCGGGCGCGCCGAGGCGAGCTCGACCTGGTCTGCCGGCTGGGCGCGGCACTCGTGGTCGTAGAGGTCAAAACACGCACGGACGGCGCTTTCGGGACTCCGCTCGAAGCGGTCGGGGCGCGCAAGCGGCGGGCCATGATGTCGGCGGCGGCGGAGTACCGGGCGCTGGCCGGCTGGCGCGGTCCGATACGTTTCGCCGTGGTGGGGCTGACGGTCGAGCCCGCCGGAGGATTCCGTGCGGAGCTCGTCGAGGACCCGTTCGATTAGTCTCCTGCCGTGAATCTTCTCGGCATGGTCACGGTCGTCGTCGACGAGTACGAGCCTGCCATCGAATTCTTCGTCAACGTCCTCGGCTTCGAGCTGGTCGAAGACTCGCCGTCGCTGACCAACGATGGTCGAGCCAAGAGGTGGGTGGTCGTGCGCCCGCCCGGCGCACAGACCGCGATCCTGATCGCTCGCGCGGACGGCGAGGCCCAGGCGGCAGTGGTCGGAAAACAGGCGGGCGGCCGGGTCGGCTTCTTCCTTCACGTCGACGATTTCGCGGCGACCTACGAGCGCCTCGTTGCCGCCGGCGTCGAGTTCGTCACGCGTCCGCGAACAGAGCCCTACGGACGGGTGGCGGTTTTCATCGACGTCGCCGGTAACCGATGGGACCTCATCGGGCCGCCCGCCCGCTGAGGGCAGGGGGCGAATGCCTGCTACGTCGCGGCGATCGTTTCGTCGAAGCGCATGAGGCTCGAGTTGGCCGCCCACAGGAGCGCACCCACCACCGTGGCGGCGCCGGCCGCCAGGAGGAACGCCCCCGCCCCGAGCAAGGCGCCGATCGTTGGCGTGGACGGCAGCGAGCCGAGATGGGCGGTCCCCGCGAGCGCGCCGATGGCGAACACGAGCAACGCGAACGCGCCGATGCTTAGCGCGCCGAAGCCGAGCGCACCTACGACGCCGGCAAGCGTGCCGACAATGCCGACGGCGCGCCTGTCGTCGGTGGACTCGAACCGCGGGTCGATCGCTCCGGCCGAGACGCCGACCGCGACGAACCCCACGGCCAGCCACATGCCCAGGGCGATCAGCTCGATGATCTCCGAAGTCGGGTTGCGCTCGATCACCGCTACGGCTCCGCCGAACACTGCGGTCATCGCGAGCACGACGGGCAGCGTGAGCGCGACCTTGGCGCGAATGACCTCCCACATGGGCAGGGGCGACAGGCGCAGCAGCTGAAAGCCGCGTCGCTCGCTGGGAACTGATGGCGTGCCCAGCGTCGTGGACATGAACATCGAGATGAACGCGATCAGGAATACCTCGGACCAGAACCCGCTCAACTCCCTGGACGGGCGGTTGAACGCGAACGCATAGCCGATCGGAAAGAGGAGGGCGGGCAACAGGCGGCTCAGCCGCCTGATGTCACGCCTGTAGGCGAGCCAGTCCTTGCGTGCGATGGCGCGCAAAGGCGAGCCCGCACCCGCGCGCGCTCTTGCCGGCCGTCCGCTCGGGCGCCGCCACATCATCGCCGCACCCCCGAAAACCCCGAGTCCTGCCAGCAGCGTCTGGCCGTACAGGAGCGCTGCCGCGGTCGACACCAAGCCGGTCAGAGCGAGGGTGAGCACGGTCCAACCGGCAACTGTCCAAACGCTGCCGTCGATGACCCCGCTCAGCGCATGGGCGGGCCACGTCGGAGGCAGCCAGCCGACCTGCTGGAGGAATGACGTGGCGTTGGTGAGGTCCGGCCGGGTGCGGGATTCGAACGATTGGCGGAGGTTCAGGTTCCATGCGATGTAAAAGCCGGCGCCCGTCAGCCCAGCGATTCCAGCGGCAAAATCCCGGGCCAGGCGGGCGGGGATCCAACGCAGCACGATCGACATCAGGAGGGCCTGGAACGCGGTGACGATCAAAACCTGGGTGATGACGAGCACCACCGCCAGAACGTAGAAGATTGGCGAGGCGCCGGATCCGACTCCGACTCCGAGGGCGCCGGCCAGCATGAGGGAGCTGATCAAGAGGTTGGCGATCATCGCGAGCAAGACTCGCGCGATGAAGATCTCCACCGGTCGCACCGGGGCCAGGACCAGCTGGAGCAGGTCTCGGCCCACGAACAGGCTGGCGATCACCGTGGGGAAACCGAGGACGAACATCAGCACCGCCAGGGCCGTGAACCCGGCGGCGAGGATCGGGTCGCGCGCCTGCGGCAGGTACCGGGCCGCGGCGACTCCGAGCGAGAACGATCCACCGCCGATGAAGATCGCCGCGATGGCCAACAGCAGCGCCAGCAGCCCGAGCCTCACCGGGCCGCGCTTGAGCAGCCGGTGGCGAAGCGCCAGGATCTCCGCGCCGATGATGACCCGCGAGCCCGTGAGCATCACGACGACTTCGGGTCGAGCAGGCGCTCGATCATCTCCTTCGACTCCGGCCCGGCCGTGAGCTTCAGGAAGAGGTCTTCGAGGGTGGCATGCTCGCTGCCGGTCTGCGTGCGCAGCTCGCTCATCGTCCCGGTCGCCACGATGTGGCCGCGGTCGATGATCGCGACCCGGCGGCAGAGGGCCTGGGCGATCTCAAGGATGTGCGTCGACAGCAGCACGGTGGTGCCGCGCGCCGCCAGCTCCTCGAGCAGGTCTTTGACGAGTCGCGCGGACCGCGGGTCCAGGCCGTTGGTCGGCTCGTCGAGAAGCAGCACTGAGGGCTCTCGGATGAGCAGCGAGGCAAGACCGATCTTCTGCCGCATGCCGTGGCTGTAAGAGCCGATCAGCTCGCCGTCGCGATTCGCCAGCTCGAACAGGCCCAGCAATCGCTCCATGCGCTGCTGGCGCTCCGCTCCGCGGGGCATGCGGTACAGGTCTGCGATGTAGTCGAGGAACTCGCGCCCCGTGAGGTGCTGGTGGACGAACGGCTCTTCGTCCAGGTAGCCGAGCCGGGCTTTCGCCCGCATCGGGTCGGCGAAGACGTCGTAACCGTCGATCAGTGAGCTTCCGGAGGTCGGCGTCACGAGGCCGCACAGCATCCGGAGGGTGGTGGTCTTGCCGGCGCCGTTGGCGCCGAGGAACCCGAAGACCTCGCCGCGGGCGACCTGGAAGCTGACGCCGTCGACCGCCCTGACGACGCCGTAGCGCTTGACGAGGTGCCTGGCCTCGACCGCGAAGGGACCCTGGATTGCCGGCGCCGCCATCGAGATCAGGTTAGCTGCCGCGGTCGCTGTTTCAGCGCCAGTGGCGGGCAAGTTCCGACGCGTATGCGCGGCCCAGCGTGTCGGCGCTCGCAAGAAGCCAGTTTTCGAGCCGCCTGGTCCCGCGAGGCCTTTCGTGTGAGACCAGGAGCTCCTGCATGAGGCCTTCGAGCTCCGGCCCGTTGAGCAAAACGTCGTCGACCATCCGCTCGACGATTCTGCCCGCGAGCAACGTCATCCTCGAAGACATGTACATGAATCTCGGCCGGCGGCCCACGGCGACCGCGATGCTTTCGATGAGCTCGGTGTACGCGATGGTGTCCGGCCCGGCGGCGTCGACCGTCATGTTGTCCGTCTGCTCCGCGGCCCAGGTTGCGATCTCGGCCACGTCCTCGCCCGCGACAGGCTGAACGCGGTAGTCGCCCAACCCCGGGATGATGAAGACCGGCATGCGGCGAAGGAGCCAGGCGATGTTGTTGAGCAGGATGTCACCGGCGCCGAAGACCAGCGTCGGCCTGACGATGGCCCATCGAAGCCCCGATTCGCGGACGACGGCTTCGGTTCTGGCCTTGCCCGCGTAGTAGTCGAGCTGGGAATCGTCGGAGGGGTTGCTGACCGAGATATGGACGACCTTCTTAATGCCCGCCTCGGCGGCCGCCCCGATCAGCGCCCTGGTGTTGGCGACCGCCTGGCCGAAGTGCATCTTCCCGTGCCGGAAGCGGACCCAGTACGTGTTGTAGAGCACGTCGGCGCCCCGAAGGCTTTCGACGAGGGCAGCGCGGTCCGTGAACTGCAGCGGCGCCACGTCGACCTTGATGTCCTCGGCGCCCGGACGCTGTGGATGGTTGGTCAGGGTGCGGACGCGTCTTTCCTGCGCGAGCAACCGCCGCGCGATGAAGCGGCCTGTGAAGCCGAAAGCTCCTGTTACGACGTCGAAGCCCGGTTCCATCAAAACGGGAACCGCGTGAGGTCGTACACGAGCGAGCCGGGCTTGACGTGCCCGGTGAGGATCACGCGCGGCCGGTGCCGGACGGCCTCGGAAGGATGCACCTCCGGCCTCAGACCGTTGAAGATCGGAAAGCGCAGGGTGCCGTCGGGGGACCATTCCGAGTACCTCACGCTCACCACCAGCTCCGGGCGGACCCAGTGCACGGGCCGGGTCATGATCGGAGGCGGCTCGAGCGGAGAATCGCCGGTGGCGAGCTCGGTCATGGCGGTCCTGATGGCGCCCATGGCGGCATCGTCATAGCCGCCGCCGACCGTACCGCACGGGAGCAGCCGTCCGTCCTCGTGATATCCCACCACGAGCGCGTCGAAGGGGCGGTCGCCTGTCCATCCGATGACGACGAAGTCGTCGGATTTCACCGCCTTGACCTTGAGCCAGAAGGGGCTGCGCTGGCCTGTCACGTAAGGGCTCAACTTGTGCTTGGCCACGACTCCCTCAAGGCCGCGCTCGAGGCAGGCCTCGAACAGCTCGACGCCATCCTCGTCGATATGGTCGGGCACGAAGAGGTGGCCGCCGGTCTCGACGGCCTTGGCGAGGCGGGCTCGACGCTTCACCACCGTCTGCCTCAAGAGAGGCTTGCCTTCGAGGTACAGGGCGTCGAACGCGATATAGGCCGTGGGGATCGAATCCTGCAGCCGCGCGCCTCCGCTGAGGCGCTCTCGGAGCCTCGGATAGTTAGGCCGGCCGTCGCTGTCGGTCGCGACGAGCTCGCCGTCCACGACGCTGCCAGGGGGGATGCGCCGGGCCGCCGCCGCAATCTCCGGCAGGTCGGCCGTGAGGTCTCTGAGGCCGCGGTCCTGCAGGCGGACCCTGCCCTCCGGGTCGCGGAACACGATGCACCGCAGCCCGTCCCACTTGACCTCGAAGATGTACTCGGGTGAGCTGAACGGAGCCTCCGCTGAAGCAGCCTGCATCGGCCGCACCTCGTCGGGGAAGCTCTCCAGCTCGATCGACAGCTGATCGGGATCCTGCACTCGGCTCAGATTAAGCCGAGCTCGGTCACGAAGCTTTGCGGCGTCTCCTCGTCTCGGCCGCCGGCTTCTCGCGGGCGGCCCTGGACTTCTTGGCGGCTTCCACGGACGCGCGCAGGGCCTCCATGAGGTCCATGACCTTGGCCGGTTGCGGGGCGGCGGGGACCTCAATGACCTCGCCCTCGATCTTTGCCTGCACGACCTTCATCACAGCTTCCCGGTACTCGTCCTTGTAGCGGCTCGGGTCGAACGAGTCGGCCAGGCTTTCGATCAGCGCCTTGGCCATCTCCAGCTCTTTGGGGTTGATCTTCACGTCGCCGTCGAGACCCTTCAGGCCTTCGGTGGAGCGGATCTCGTCAGGCCAGTGGAGGGTGTTCATCAAAAGGCCGGCGCCGTTGGGATGAAGCGCGGCCAGATGCTCGCGATCGCGCAGCGCGATCTTGGCGATGGCCATGCGTCCGGTCGCCTCCAGCGCCTTGCGGAGCAGCTGGTACGGCTTCTTGCCCAGCTCTTCCGGCTCGATGTAGTAGGCATTGTTGAAATACAGGCCGGGCTCGACATCGTCGGTCGGCACGAACTCCTCGATGTCGATGGAATGAGCCGTCGGCAGGGGGAGGTTGTCCAGGTCCTTGTCGTCGATGATGACGTAGCGGTCCTTGCCCACCTCGTAGCCGCGCTGGATCTCGCTGTAGGTCACCTCATGGTCGCCTTCCGCGCACCAGCGCTTGTAGGAGATAGGGGAGTGGTGCTCGGGGCAGAGCTGCCGGAAAGAGACCTTGGCGCTGGACTCCGTGGCGTTGTACAGGCGTATCGGGATGGACACCATTCCGAACGAGACGACGCCTTTCCACATGGATCTCGGCATGGCGACGGCAGTCTACCTCCTATGTCAGCGGTTGGCTACTTTTCGTTGGTTCCCCGGCGAGCGGGGAAGTTCGTATACAACGACAACGCACAACCAGGGTCGCCCCTTCCATGAGGTCCCGGCGCGCGCCGCAAGCTCGATCCTCATCGCGACGGTGCCGTTTACCGCAGCATATAGGGCGTCGTGCAACTGGGCGATCTCGAGCTACACCTGCTGGTATCCGAACGCTGGAAGGCGGATGGAGGCCTCATGTTCGGCGTGGTGCCCAAGGTCCTGTGGGAGAAGCAGAAGCCCGCCGACGGCAACAACATGATCGACTGCGCGTGCGTCTGCTTGATCGCGCGCAAGAACGGACGGGTCATCGTCTGCGAGACCGGGATTGGCACCAAGCTCAGCGAGAAGCGCGCCCAGCAGATCGGCTTGCGCGAACCGGACGGCCTTCTCCACGCTCTGCAGCGGCTCGGTATCCGGCCCGAGGAGGTCGACGCCGTGGTGACGACCCACCTGCACTGGGACCACGCGGGGGGCCTGACGCGCCGTGCCGCCAACGGCGGCCTCGAGCTGACCTTCAAGCGGGCGCGGCACTTCATCCAGCGCAGCGAGTGGGATTTCGCGCTGCACCCGGACGTACGCAGCAGCGCGGGGTACGTGACCGATGACTTCACGCCACTGGCCGACGGACACGACCTCGTAGAGCTGCTGGACGGCGACGCTGAGGTCCTCCCCGGCGTTCACTTGCGACACGTCGGGGGCCATACGCCGGGCAGCCAGGTGCTCGTGCTGCGGTCTGGCGAGCTGGCGTGCGCCGTCACCGGGGACCTGGTCTGCCAGACGCCGCACCTCAAGGTGCCCTGGAACATGTCCGCGGACATCGAGCCGCTGCGCGTCTTCGAGCAGAAGGCGCGCCTGTTCGACGAGGCCGAGAGGCACCGGTGGCTTTTGGTCTTGAGCCATGAGACCGACCAGCCGGCCGGGTACCTCGAAGAGGGCGGGCGCTGGCGCCCGGAGCCGCGGCTAGCTTGAAGCTGACCACCGCCGACGGGCGGAAGCTGACCTATCGCAAACTCGGACACGGGCCTGTCCTCGTCTGCCATCCAGGTGGTCCCGGCTACTCGTCGACCTATTTCGGCGACCTCGCGGGTCTGTGGGAGAGGTTCACGCTCGTCATGGTCAACCCGCGGGGCACGGACGGGTCCGCTCCGCCGTCCGACTCTCGGGAGTTCCGCATCGAGGACTACGTCGCCGACCTGGAGGAGCTGCGCGCGCATCTCGGCCTCGAGCGCATCCTGCTGCTGGGCCACGCGCACGGCGGCGTGGTCGCCCAGGCCTACGCGGCCGAGCACCCGGGCCGCGTTCGACGCCTGGTCCTCGCCTCCACCCTCGCGCACTTCGGACCGGAGAATGAGGCAGCCATGCGCCAGGGCATGGACAAGCGGTCGAACCAGCCCTGGTACGCGGAAGCGGTGACGGCACTGGAGGCCGAACAGGCAGGTCAGTTCGATGCCGCCCAGCTGCAGGAGCTGCTGTTTACGGAGCTGCCCCTTTACTTCGCGCACTACGGCGCGGTCGAGGCCGGCTACCTCGACACCCTCCGCACGGACAAGGTCAACGCCGACGCGCTGCGGTTGTTCAACCGCGAGATCTTTGAGACGTTCGACCTGCGAGGGCGCCTGCCGAGCATCATCGCGCCCACACTGGTCATCACCGGAGACGAAGACTTCATTTGCGGGCCGCTATGCGCAGCGGAGATCTGCGCGGGCGTCCACGGCGCCCGGCAGGTGGTCGTCGGCGACTCGGGCCACTTCCTTTTCGTCGAGCAGCCGCAGGCGTTCCACGACGAGGTGGCCGACTTCCTCACGAGCCCTTAACAGCCTGGGCTGAATCCGGGCCGAGCCTCCTCTAGCTTTCGGTGCGTGCTTGCCGCGGTCGACTCATGCCTCGTGGTCGGGCTCGAAGCCAGGCGTGTCGAGGTCCAGGCGGACATCGCCAACGGCGAGGTCAAGTTCTTGCTGGTGGGGCTGGCGGCAACCTCAGTGAAGGAGGCGCGGGAGAGGGTCAGGTCGGCGATCAAGAACAGCGGCCTGGAGTTCCCGACGCGGCGCCTGACGGTGAACCTCGCGCCTGCCGAACTGCGCAAGGAGGGCACCGCCCTCGACCTGCCCATCGCGGTCGCGATCGCGCTGGCGCGGGCGAAAAAGCAGCCTCCGGAGCGCACGGTGTTCTTCGGCGAGCTGGCGCTGGACGGTTCCGTCAGGCACGTCGACGGGGTGCTGGTCGCGGCCAGAGGCGCTCGACGATTGGGATACGTCCGGATGTTCGTGCCGTCGGTCGATGCGGCCGAGGCCGCGCTGGTGGACGGCATCGAGGTCATCCCATGCGTCTCGCTCGCCGCAGTGGTGGGCCATCTGCTGGGCGAGGAGACGATCGCCGCGACGCCTCGCATGCCGGCCTGTGAGCTGGTGGCCGGCGACACTCCGGACCAGGACCTCGCCGAGGTGCACGGCCAGGAAGAGGCCAAGCGCGCGCTCGAGGTGGCCGCGGCGGGCGGCCATCATCTGCTGTTGAGCGGGCCGCCCGGGGCGGGGAAGACGATGCTGGCCCGCTGCATGCCCGGCATCCTGCCTCCACTCGAGCTGGGCGAGGCGATCGAGGTCGCCCAGGTGCGAAGCCTGCTCGGCGAGCTGCCACGAGACCGTCCTCTCGACTGGGTTCGCCCGTTTCGTGCGCCGCACCACGGTGTGTCGGCCGCGGGGCTCATCGGCGGGGGCAGCGGCTTGGCCGCTCCCGGAGAGATCAGCCGCGCCCATCACGGGGTCTTGTTCCTGGACGAGCTGGCGGAGTTCCAGATCCCCGTCCTCCAGGCCCTCCGGCAGCCCCTGGAGACCGGTCGCGTCGTGATCACCCGGTCGGCCGGTTCGGTCCTGTACCCGGCCCGCTTCACGTTGGTCGCCGCGACCAACCCCTGCCCCTGCGGCTGGGCGGGGGACAGCCTGCGAGCCTGCCGCTGCATGCCGGCCGCGATCCAGTCGTACCGCAGGAGGCTGTCGGGACCCCTCCTCGACCGCATCGACCTTCAGGTCGGGGTCAGGAGGGTGCGGCTCGAGACCCTCGCGTCTGAACCCCGCGGCGAATCGTCCGGCGCGGTCCGCGAACGCGTGATGGCCGCCCGGCTCCGCCAGCTCGATCGACAGGGATGCCTAAACGCCGAGCTCGGACCCATGCGCCTCCGACAGCTCGCGGCGCTGTCGGGGCCGTCGCGGCTCACCCTAGAACGGTGGGCGCTGCAGCGCGGACTGACGGCACGCGGATTTCACCGCGCCTGGCGGGTGGCGCGCACGGCCGCGGACCTGGACGGATCGGACCAGATCGACGTGCCTCACGTGCTCGAAGCGCTCGGCTACAGGTTGCAAGAAGTTGCCGCCTGATCACCCCGACCAAACGGTGCCGCTGCGGGCGCGAGGTCGCTGGCCACCGCCAGATGGACCTCGGGTGGCGATCGTCGGCTCGAGGCGCCCCTCACCCTACGGTGAGGCCGTTGCGGAGCAGCTGGGTATGGACCTCGCGCGGGCCGGCGTGGTCGTGGTGAGCGGCCTTGCCCTGGGCGTCGACGCGGCCGCCCACCGAGGAGCCCTCGCCGGCGGCGGCGTGACGGTGGCCGTGATGGGCACGGGCGTGGACCTCGTCTACCCAGCCGCGCATGGCCGGCTGGCCGACGAGATCCTCGCCGCCGGGGGAGCGCTTGTGAGCCAGTTCCCCGACGGCAGCGGCCCGCGCCGCCACAACTTCCCGGCCCGCAACGTCACCATGGCCGCGTTATCCGACTGTGTGGTGGTCGTCGAGGCGGCGCAAGGCTCCGGCGCGCTCATCACTGCGGAGGCCGCGCTGGACCTGCATAAGGACGTGATGGCGGTTCCCGGCAGCGTCTTCTCGCCGCTTTCCGTCGGAACGCACGGGCTCATCCGCGACGGGGCCGCCCTCGTACAGAACGCGCGTGACGTGCTCGCCGCGCTGGGCCGTGGCGGCGAGGTGCTCGACGACCCGCTCGCCACGCCCGGGAGGCTCGGTTTCGCACTTCCCAACGAGCGTGACGGGATCCTCGTCCATCTCTCCGACGTTCTCGCGCTGAGCGCCTCGGAAATCGCCCGCAAGCTGCAGATTCCGATCGCCGAGGTGGTCGGCCGGCTTACCGCCCTGGAGCTCGATGGGGCTGTCCGCCGTCAGCAGGGCGGCTACATAAGGGCATTGCGCCGCGGCAAACAACGGGCGTAGGATGCCCGCCTCGGCAGGGGCGGTGGGATTAAACCGTCCCGCTTGGGAATAAAGAGGTGCTGTGTCAGAAGGTCTGATCATCGTCGAGTCGCCGGCCAAGGCAAGGACCTTGAAGCGGTTTTTGGGTGACCGTTTCGAAGTCCTGGCGTCGATGGGCCACGTCCGCGACCTGCCTGGAAAAGAGCTCGCCGTGGACGTCGAAGCCGGATTCAAGCCTCACTACGAGGTGGTTGAGAGCCGCCGCAAGACGATCAACGAGCTGAGGGCGGCGGTCAAGAAGGATCGAGGCGGGGTCATCCTGGCGTCCGACCCCGACCGCGAGGGTGAGGCCATCGCATGGCACCTCGCCGAAGTCCTCAACCTTCGGTCGCCCAGGCGCATCGAATTCCACGAGATCACCGCGGACGCCGTCCGACGCGCCCTCGAAGCTCCGCGCGAGATCGACATGCGGCTGGTGAACGCCCAGCAGGCGAGGCGGGTCGTGGACCGGCTCGTCGGCTATCGGCTGAGCCCGTTCCTGTGGGCCAAAGTGCAGAAGGGGATCGGCGCCGGCAGGGTCTCCTCGGTCGCGCTGCGGCTGGTGGTCGACCGCGAGGAGGAGATCCGCAAGTTCGTCGCCGTCGAGTCGTGGACGATCGACGCCGAGCTCTCCAAGCAGGGTGCCGAAGCGCATTTCCTGGCCAGGCTCAACCGCCGTCGAGGAGATCCGGGCGCGTCGGACGCCGATGTCAAGCTCGAGGTCAAGACCGACGCCGAAGCCCAGGAGATCCTGCGCCAGCTCGAGGGCGCCGCCTACCGCGTCATCGGAGTGGAGAAGAAGCGCAGGACCAAGAGCTCGAACGCGCCCTACATCACGTCGACGCTCCAGCAGGACGCCTCGAGCCGCCTGCGGTTTGCGCCGCGCCGCACTATGCGGATCGCGCAGAACCTCTATGAAGGCATCGAGCTCGGCGCCGAAGGCTCAACCGGTCTCATCACCTACATGCGAACCGACTCGGCCCGTATCTCGGCCGAAGCGGAGGCGCGTGTCACCGCCTGGATCAAGGAGAAGCAGGGCGACAAGTACGTCGGTACGGCCAAGGCGGTCAAGGCCAGCCCCGGGGCGCAGGACGCTCACGAGGCCATCCGGCCCACCGAGGTGAACCGCACTCCCGAGTCGATCAAGCAGCACCTGAGCGCCGACGAGTTCAAGCTCTACGACCTCATCTGGCGGCGGTTCGTCGCAAGCCGCATGGCGGCCGCCGTGTATGACCAGACGCAGGTCGAGATCGAGGGCGGCGAGTTCATCTTTCGCGCCAACGGATCCGTGCTGGCTTTCGACGGTTTCTACAAGATCTGGCCGCGCGAAGAGAACCCAGAGGCCGACCTTCCCGAGCTGGCCGGCGGCGAGAACCTGGACTACCACGGGATCAAGCCCGAACAGCACTTCAGCCAGCCGCCACCACGCTATTCCGAGGCCACGCTCATCCGCGAGCTCGAGCAGCGCGGCATCGGCCGCCCCTCCACCTACGCCCCGATCGTCGAGACGATCAAGGACCACGGTTACGTCGAGTTGAAGGAGCGCAGGCTGCACCCGACCCGTATCGGCGAAGCGGTGAACACGCTCATGGTCGAGCACTTCAAGGTGATCTCGGACGACGACTACACCGCGACTCTCGAGAAGCGGCTGGACGAGGTGGAGCAGGGAAACCAGGAATGGGTCCCGGTGGTGAGCGATTTCTACGGACCACTGCAGCAGATGCTCACCGCGGCGGAGGAGGCGACCCCGGCGGACACCGACGAGGTCTGCCCGCTCTGCAACGAGGGGCACCTGGTGCGGAAGGCAAGTCGCTACGGGCCATTCATGGGCTGCTCGCGCTACCCGAAATGTAAGTTCCGCCGCGCCCTCACCCCCGACGGCGAAGCCCCTCAGCCCAAGCTGCTCGAGGAGATGTGCCCCGAATGTGGCAAGCCGTTGCAGCTTCGCACCGGGCGCTACGGGGAGTTCGTCGGCTGCTCCGGGTATCCGGAATGCAAGTACATCAAGCGCGACGCGGCTCAGGGCGAGTCCAAGCCCACCGGTGATAAGTGCCCGCAGTGCGGGGAGGGGCTGCTGGTCGAGAGGACCGGACGCTTTGGGCCGTTCATCGCCTGCTCGCGGTACCCAGAGTGCAAGTACCGGGCCAACATCGGCAAGGATGGCAAGCCGACCGCCGGTCCGAAGCTGCTGGACGAGCCCTGTCCGGTCTGCGGCAAGCCCCTGGTCGAGCGGCGAGGCAGGTACGGCCTGTTCAAGTCCTGCTCCGATTATCCGAAATGCCCCGGTCCGAAACGCGAGAAAAAGGTGGAAGCCGCCTCCTAGTGGACCGTACCCGCCAAATCTGGAGCATCCGACGTCCCAGACGGCCGGTCGCCCTGCGGGCGCTGATGCCTGCGTTGCTGGCCCCGGCGATCGTCCTCAGGCATCGAAAGATGCCATCGTCCTCTCGCCACCCGCGCCTTCGCACCGGCCGCCTGGAACGCCGGTATTCGAGCCTGAGGCCTGCTCCAGCCCTGGCCGT
>DATITA010000058.1:0-1867 GCA_035468355.1 Candidatus Dormiibacterota bacterium | reverse complement strand
AGGACCCAGAGCCCTCAGGCCGGGAACACCGGCGCGCGGACCGTCACCTTGGCGGCGCGTCTCGCCCGACACACCGCCGCAGGGTGGGACAACGCCGCCATCCCGGATGATGTCGCCGAGGTGGCGTCGTTCCTCAATTTGTCGCCTGGCGCTGCGATGGACCTGGTGACCCAGGTCGACGTCGACTAGGCGGAGTGCAGATCGGCGAATGCGCGGGAGGCACGCGAGCTGGCTCGGTCACGGATGCCCGACGGAACGAAGGACCTCGGCGAGAACCGCGGGGTGATACACCATCTTCACGTGCGGCGTTTCATCGAGATGCCGATTGTCGGCGTCTGCGAGGGTCGCACTGTGAGCTGGGAACACGATGTTGTCGCAATGACTCCAGAAGCAGGTGAAGCGGGCTCGTCTTTGCGCAGGCTCGCGCGAGGTGAGCCCTGACAGCCATTCGCTGCCGAACCTCATTTGCTCGATGTTGACGCCACGTCCGTGGACGCCGAGCCGGGTTCCTGCATGCGGCGAAGCGATCGTGACGAGCCGGTGCCAGCGCGCATCGGACGTCTCGGCCAGCCATGCGCGCGCGGCCAGGCCGCCCATGCTGTGCCCTACGATCATCGGCGCCAATCCAGTCAGTTGCTCGAGCCGGCGGGCGGCAGCCTCGATCGTGAGGCCATAGCCGTCGATGGCACCCAGCACCGGCTCGAGGTTCACGGCGATAAACGGAACGCCTTCGGCGCGCAGGCGAAGCAGCCAGGGATTCCAGAGCCCCCGGTTGCAGAAGAAGCCGTGCACCAAGACGACACCGCGCAGACCGCGCCCAGCGTCGGGCAGGTAGTCCGGATACCGACACGAACGAAACGGCTGGCGCCAGAGAAAGACCTGGGGAGCGGTCGCCGACTCGGCCGCCCAGGCGCGAGCGAGTTGAGAGACGCTCGGGCGCCGCGGGTCATCCGCTTCGTAAGAGCGAAACGACCACGTGAATTCGGCGGCCAAGGCTCCGGCGTACCCGCTCAGGGCCAAGGCTCCATACGCGAGCGGCACCCAAGGGCGATCTGTGACCCATCCGACCGCGACTGAGGCGAGCAGTCCGACCAATAACGTGAGCGCGATGGACTGCTGGATTCGGGCGAGCATCGGAAAGGAAATAAAAAAGGCCCCCGTCTACTCGACGGGGGCCTTCAAGGTATTAATAGCCTGACGATGTCCTACTTTCACACGGGAACCCGCAATATCATCGGCGCTGAGGCGTTTCACTGTCCTGTTCGGGATGGGAAGGAGTGGGACCACCTCGCTATGGTCATCAGGCATAACCGACGCCTCCGGCACTCCGGCCGGTAGGCCAATTCGCAGAGTCGACCGCTTGCGCGGGAATCAGATTCTCGGTTGCGTCCGTTCAGCGAAGAACGGATCGAATGCGCTGGACTCATCCTCGACGATCGTTGTCGTCAAAGTTATAGGGTCAAGCCGCACGAGCAATTAGTACTGGTTAGCTTAACTGGTTACCCAGCTTCCACACCCAGCCTATCAACGTCCTGGTCTAGAACGACTCTTCAGGGGGCTCGAGGCCCCGGCAAGACTCATCTTGAGACGAGTTTCCCGCTTAGATGCTTTCAGCGGTTATCTCTTCCGCACATAGCTACTCGGCAATGCCACTGGCGTGACAACCGATACACCAGAGGTGCGTCCACTCCGGTCCTCTCGTACTAGGAGCAGGCTCTCTCAATCTTGCAGCGCCCACGGAAGATAGGGACCAAACTGTCTCACGACGTTTTAAACCCAGCTCACGTACCTCTTTAAATGGCGAACAGCCATACCCTTGGGACCGGCTACAGCCCCAGGATGAGATGAGCCGACATCGAGGTGCCAA
>DATITA010000057.1:0-25719 GCA_035468355.1 Candidatus Dormiibacterota bacterium | reverse complement strand
GCAGGCGGTCATGGCCGTGGTCGCCGTCGCCTTCTGGGCCGGCTCGAGCTCACTGGAGCGTTGGAAGCGCAACCGTCGGCTCGCCCAGCGGGAGGCCAACCTGAGGGTCGTCAAGAGCATCTCGCGGGCGAGCTGAGCCTCCTCCCCGACGAACGCTCAGTCGAAGAGCTTGCGGCCCCGGGTCACGAACTGGTCGCGGCGCGGCCCTGTCCCCACCAGCTCGACCTTGACCCCCATGAGCTCGCCGATACGGTCGACGTAATCGCGACAGGGCGCGGGCAGGTCGTCCCAGCACCGCGCTGCGCCGATCTCCGCCTCCCAGCCGGGCATCTCCTCGTAGATCGGCTGGCAGTGCTTGTAGTGCGAGATGTTCGCCAACGGGTGGTCGTAGCGGCCGCCGCGGAACTTGTAGCCCGTGCAGATCTTGAGCCTGGGCTGGTCGTCAAGGATGTCCAGACGCATCAGGGCGGCGCAGCCGACGCCGTTCAGGCGCGCGGCATAGCGGGCGACCGCCGCGTCGAACCAGCCGATTCGGCGGGCCCGGCCGGTGACGGTCCCGAACTCGTGGCCGCGCTCGCGGATCTGGTCCCCCACCTCGTCGAGCAGCTCCGAGGGAAACGGCCCGTAACCAACTCGCGACGTGTACGCCTTGAACACGCCGATGGTCAGATCCACCTTGGTGGGAGGGATGCCGCTCCCGGTCAGCGCCCCGCCGGCGGTCGGGTTGGAGCTGGTGACGTAGGGGTACGTGCCGAAGTCGAGGTCGAGCATGGTCGCCTGCGCGCCCTCGAGCAGGATGTTGGCGTTGCGGTCCAGCGCGTCCTGGATGATTGGGAACGTGTCCTTGATGTGGGGATCCAGCTCCCTGGCATAGCCCATGTACTCCTCCAGCATGCTCGACCAGTCATACGGCTCCCTGTCGTAGAGCTTGGTGAGGACAGGGTTCTTGACCTGACCGACCACGAAGGCAAGCTTCTTGCGCATGAAAGCCTCCTTCTGGAGGTCGCCTACGCGGAAGCCGATCCGACGGATCTTGTCGGAGTAAGCCGGACCGATGCCCCGCCAGGTCGTGCCCAGGCGATCGTCGCCTCGCGCGTCCTCCTCCAGCTGGTCGAACAGCGGGTGGTACCGCATGACCATGTGCGCGCGCTCGCTGACAATGAGGTTCGTCGGCTCGATTCCGCGCTCGCGAAGCTGGGAGATCTCGCGGAGCAGGACGATGGGGTCGACGACCACCCCGTTGCCGATGATGCACGTGCACTCGGGGTAAAGGATCCCCGACGGGATGAGCTGGAACTTGAATTCCCCGTGCTCGGTGATGACGGTGTGGCCGGCGTTGTTGCCGCCCTGGGAGCGGATGACCATGTCCGCCTTTTCGGCGAGATAGTCGATCACCTTTCCTTTGCCTTCGTCGCCCCACTGGCCGCCGACCAGGATGATTACCAAGCGTTCATTCCGTGCCCGGTTCGGGCCGCCTGGTCTCCAGGTTGTAGAAGCGTGTGTGGTCACGGCGGAACTTGAGCTCGATGGTCCCGGTCGGCCCGTTGCGGTGCTTGGCCACGATGACCTCCGCGATTCCCGGCCGTTCGTCGGACTTGTAGTACTCGGGCCTGAACAGGAACATCACGACATCGGAGTCCTGCTCGATGCTGCCGGACTCTCTCAGGTCGCTGAGGATTGGCCGCTTGTCAGGCCGCTGCTCGGGCGCGCGGCTGAGCTGAGAGATCGCGATCACTGGGATGCGCAGCTCACGCGCAAGCCCCTTCAAGGCACGCGAGATGGCCGACACCTCCTGCACGCGGTTGTCATCGCCTCGCGATCGCCCGTGCATGAGCTGTAGGTAATCGAGAAGGACCATGTCGATGTTGTGCCGCATCTTGGCCTGCCGCGCCTTGAGCTGAAGCGTCAGCTCGTCCATCACCGGCGTGTCGTCGATGTAGATCGCCGCCTCGCCGAGGGGACCGAGCGCGTTCGAAACACGGTCGAACTCCGCCTCGGTGAGGAGGCCGCGGTGCATACGCTGCGCGTCGATCTGCGCCTGCTCCGTGAGCAACCGCTCGGTGAGCTGTTCCTTGGACATCTCGAGGCTGAAGATCGCGACCGACTTCTTGGCCTCCAGCGCCGCATGCAGCGCGACGTTCAAGACCAATGACGTCTTGCCCATGGCCGGACGGCCGGCGACGATGACCAGGTCCGAGTCTTTGAACCCGCCGGTCATGCGGTCCAGGTCGTGAAAACCCGAAGGGATGCCGACGATGCCCTGACCGCTTTCCATCTGGAGCGAGATGCGCTCCATCGCCGGACCGAGCAAGTCGTAAAGACGTGCCAGCTCGCGCTGGTCGCGGTCGTCGGCCACGCCGAACACGAGCGACTGCGCCTGGTTGATAGCGTCCTCGGCCTCGACCGAGTCGTCATAACCGAACCCAGCGATGCTGCCGCCTGCAGAGATCAGGCGGCGCTTGTACGCCTTCTCCTTGACGATGCGCCCGTAGTACTCGATATTCGCCGCGGTAGGCACGGCGCCCTGCATCGACGCGAGCTGCGTGCGACCCCCGACCCGGTCTAGCAACCCCATGGTCTGCAGCTGCGCGGCCAGCGTGACGTTGTCGATCGGCTCGCCCGACGCGAACAGATCCAGGGCAGCCCGATAGATCTGGCCGTTGTTCTCGCGGTAGAAGTCCTCTGGGTGAAGGAACTGCAGGACCTTCGCGATCGACAGCGGGTCGACCAGAATCGAACCGATGACCGACATCTCCGCGTCGAGGTCGTTGGGTGGAACGCGGCCCGGGGACAGGGGAAGGGTGGTCGCCATCTAGCGGTCTGGGGGCCTAGCGGTCCTGCGTGACGATCACGTTGACGTTCGCGTCCACGTCGCGGTGCAGCTTGAGAGCGACCTTGTGCTCGCCGAGTGTCCGGATGGGGTCCTTGAGGTCGATCTTATGTCGGTCGATCTCCACCCGGTGCTGGGCTTTGAGCGCAGCAGCGATGTCCTGGTTTGTGATCGAGCCGAAGGCCTTGTCCTCGGCGCCCACCTTCAGGCGCACGACGACCGTCTTGTTGTCGATTTCGTCCGCCACGGCCTGGGCGTCCGTCCGCTCCTTGCTCTCGCGCTTGGTGGCGGCGTCGCGTAGGCGCTTGGCCTCGGCCTCGACGCCCTTTCCGGCGGCCACGGCCAGCTTACGGCGCAGCAGGAAGTTGCGGCCGTACCCGTCCGCTACCTCTTTCACGTCCCCGGCGCGCCCGAGGTTGTCGACATCCTGAGTCAGCATCACCCGCAATTCACAAGACCTCCGAAACCGATTCGTATTCGTCGCGGCGGCGGAACCGCGATCGGACCCGACTGAACAGGCGCCCGCCCCCGTGCCGAGCTGCCGCGACCGTGTCGCGAACGTCCCGGTCCCACAGGCTCTGCTTCGCCTTCAAAGCTTCCTCGTGCTCCTTGCGGATGTCATCGGGGCACGCCTCGATGAACGTCTCGACCGCGAGCACACCCAGCGCCACCATGTCCAGCTCGCCCACGACCGGGATCCAGGCCGGCAAGTCGATCGGGCTCACGATCAGGCCGAGAGCGCCCAGCAGCACGGCCTTGGGCGCGGCGGGCACGCGCTTGTCCCGCAACAGGCAATACGCAAGCTTGCCGTGTCGCGGCACGTCGACCAGGATCTCTTTGGCGCGCGAAAAGACGTTTGGCAAGGGGGCCGCCACAGCCTACAGCTTTTCGGTCTCCCAGGAAAGCCGATTAACAGTAGCCTTCCCCACGACGGGGGTCGGAGCGCTGGTCGACCCTGTCGAAGCCAGCTTCGGAAACCGGCGCCATATCGCGCTGAGCGCGTACTGGTTTGGGAGCTTCGTCCCGTCGCTCCGGTTCACCTTCGGCAACATCCGGGACCCGGCGCGCTCTTTGCAGGCAGGCGCTGGATTACTCCAATCAGGCTTCACACAAACTCGGCGACGGCGTCGGGATCTCGAGCGCGATCGCTTTGCCTGGACCCGGGACGTTCTTCGTCAGCCGGATCAAGTCCGTCCGCTGACCGCTCTCGGCGCACCGCCAGCAGGCTCGCCACCCAGATCGCGATGATCCCTACGACGCCGAACTCCGCCATCAGACGCAGAACGAGCAGGTCCGAGTAGCCGGAGACGACGAGGGCCTGCAACAGCTTGTGGCCCGGACCGATCAGCAGCCATGAGGCGGCGACCAGGCCGAGCACGAGCCAGTCGCGGCGGCGCAGCGACCATACGATCAGGACGAACATCGGCAGCAGCAGCAAGACCAGGTGCGTGCCCCACGAGTAGCTTGCCACCAGCGGACCGGCAGCCACCATTGCGGCCGCCTCGAGCGCTCTTCCCCGACGGTCGGCGCGTGGACGCCGCAGGGCCCAGAACGTGACGACGATTACGGCCAGGCTTATCCCGGCGGTGATCAGTCGCCCCAGGGGTGGGGTATCGCGGACCGCTCCGAAGAATGTTCCGGGCGCCAGCAACCTCGCCACGGTGCCGCCAGGGGAATGGTTCTCGAAAAGTCCTGTCCCCCCGGCAAGGACCGGGGCCACGTTGAAGAGGTACTCGGGCAGGTACTGCGGTACGGCGACAGCCCACAGGAGAAGACCCGCGACCGCGGCTCCCGCGAGCATCAACCACCGACGGCCCCATAACAGGAGCAGCGCAAGGGGAGCCTGCAGCAGCTTCAGTGCCACTGACACGCCGAGGGCGGCGCCTCCCCACCACCGGTCCCCGGCCACCCAGCCCAACAGCCAGACGCCGCTCAGCGCAGCGAGCACAAGGTTGATCTGGCCTTCGTCGAAGTTGCCGATCACCGGCTCGAAAGAGATCGCTACCAGGACCAGGAAGACCGCCAGCTGCCAGTCCCTGACGCCCAGCGCACGGAAGGTGGTCAGCACGAACACGACCATGCTTAGCTGCAAGGCGAAGATCACCACGGCGAGCTGCGCCAGCGGACTCGCGCCCAAGAGCGGTTGCAGCATCCATGCGACCGGGGCGGGCGTCACGTACTGGGCGCCGGCCAGCGGCAGCGGCGTGAACCGATGCGCGGTGTTGGCACAGCCCTGCAACACGCATAGGTTGTAGGGGTCCTGCCCGGCTGAGATCTTGGCCGCCGCAGCCATGTAGTTGACCCTGAAGTCGTCCGGGAGCGCGCCTGTGATTGCAGGCAAGAGTGCCGTTCGCCACAGGTAAGCAGCGACCAGGGGCACACCGGCCGTGACCAGCAGCACAGAGCGAAACCCTCTGTGATCAAGGGCTCCGCGGCCCGTCGGGCCCTGCGAAGATCGGCCCTGGATCACGAGGAGAATTATGGCCGGAGCATGTCGCCTGATTGACACGAAACGAGGCGGCGCCTGCATCGACACCGCCTCGACCGGAATGCCACCGGGTGACACGCGTTTGGTTTCTGCGCCGCTTTACGGCCGTTGCCTTCTTGTGGAGGCCAACCTTTGCGCGAACTGTCGGTGGACCCGGACGGAACGAATTGACACCAACTTGCGACGATCCGGGCCGCATGTCAAGAGGTTTGTTTTCCGAGAGCGCTCGTGAGCGCCCGCGGGGGCCCGGCCAGGAGCACAATCAGCCTTGAAGGAGGCGAGTGAGATGCCTGAATTGAGCTACGTTCACGGAGCCAGCGACGTCCCTCTGCTCGGCGAGCCGATCTTTCAGAACCTGAGGCGCACAGCCTCTAGATTCGGCAACGGCGAGGCGCTGGTCGTGCCGTACCAGCGGTACCGCGCCACGTACCAGGAGCTCGTGGCTCAATGCGAAGAGGTCGCTCGGGGCCTGCTGGCCCGGGGGGTTAAGAAGGGGGACCGTGTCGGCATCTGGTCTCCCAACCGCTACGAGTGGGTGATCACGCAGTACGCCACCGCCGCTATCGGCGCGATCCTGGTCAACCTCAACCCCGCTTACCGGACCACAGAGCTCGAATACGCGCTGAACCAGTCCGGCATCAGCTTCCTGATCCTCGCCGCCGCCTTCCGGCAGGCGGACTACCGCGCGATGCTCGCCGAGGTCAAGGCACGCTGCCCCGAGCTCCGTGAGGCGCTAGTGCTCGAAGATGGATGGGAGGCGCTCAAGAGTGACGGAGCCAGCGTCCCCGGCGCCGACCTCCACGCGGTTGAAGCCACCCTGCAGTTCGATGATCCCATCAACATCCAGTACACCTCCGGCACGACCGGATTTCCGAAAGGTGCGACGCTCACCCATCACAACATCCTCAACAACGGATTCTTCATCGGCGAGACGTTGCGGTACACCCACGCGGACCGGGTCTGCATCCCTGTCCCCTTCTATCACTGCTTCGGAATGGTGCTAGGCAACCTCGCGTGCACCACTCACGGCGCCGCGATGGTCATCCCTGCCGAGGCTTACGACCCCGTGATGACCATGCAGACCGTCCAGGACGAACGATGCACGGCGCTGTACGGCGTGCCGACGATGTTCATCGGTGAGCTCGAGAGCCCGCGCTTCAAAGACTTCGACTTCAGCACCCTCCGCACGGGGATCATGGCGGGCTCGCCTTGCCCGGTCGAGGTGATGAAGAAGGTCCAGACGCTGATGCACATTCCCGAGATGACCATCGCCTACGGCATGACGGAGACGTCTCCGGCGTCGACCCAGTGCGCGACCGACGATCCGCTTGAGCGGCGAGTGTCGACGGTCGGACGCGTGCATCCGCACGCCGAGATCAAGATCGTCGACCCAGCGACCGGCGTGGTCGTGCCGCGGGGCGAAACGGGCGAGCTGTGCAGTCGTGGATACATGGTCATGCAGGGCTACTGGAACAACGAGGAGGCCACGCGCCTCGCGATCGACCGCGGCCGCTGGATGCACACAGGCGACCTTGCGACGATGGACGCCGAAGGCTACCTCAACATCGTGGGCAGGATCAAGGACATGATCATTCGCGGCGGGGAGAACATCTATCCGCGAGAGGTCGAGGAGTTCCTGTACGGCCACCCCGAGATCGCGGACGTGCAGGTCATCGGCGTGCCGTCCGAGAAGTACGGCGAGGAGGTCATGGCCTGGGTCAAGCTGCGCGAGGGCGCGAAGGCGACCGGCGACGACCTTGCCGCATGGTGCAAGGGGAAGATCGCGACCTACAAGGTTCCCCGGTACTGGAAGTTCGTCGACTCGTTCCCCATGACCGTCACCGGCAAGGTGATGAAGTTCAAGATGCGCGAGGCGGCGGTCGAGGAGCTTGGCCTGGAGAAAGCGGCCGGGGTGCGGACGGCCTGACCAGGGTTCAGACGAGCGATTCGTACGGAAAGGCGGCGGCGAAGGGCTCGTAGAGCAACAGCACCCTCTCCAGCGGCATCACGTCGCGCATGAAGATGGCGCCCGCGGCCACGCCGGCGAACCCCACGATGCCCAGGCCATCGTGCGGCGCCGCCTGCTCGGCGCCGTCCTGCATGGCCCGGAAGGACTGCGTCCGCCCGCTCTGGTTGGCGGTGGCGATCACGAGCTTCCACGCAGCGCTGTAGTTCGCCGCCGGGTCGAGCTTCGAGGCTGCCGGCGCGATGTTGGCGACCGCGCCAGAGCCTCCGGGCACAGGCTTCGGCCGCTCGCTGAGGAACTTGGCCACCGCCGCCACCTCCGCCTCGACCTCGCCGGCCAGCTTCGGAAGGACGCCCAAGAATGCAGCGATCTGGCGGTCGACCGGAGGCGGGGCCTGGTAGCTCGGTCCTGGGAGCACGCTCGCAAACGGCCGGTAAGCCGCGTCGAACTGCGCCGACTCCATCTGCTCGCGGACCAGGATGGCCAGCGCGACCACCTGCGCCGACTCGAGCGCGGCCGCGGCGGCCTCCGGGTCGCTCAGCGACTTGCCGATCGCCAACTGCGTCTGCGCCACCCGAAAACCGCTAGTGAACGCGTTGACCATCGCCTGGTCGGCGCTCGACAGCAAGCCGTCCAGCACCTGCTCCAGGACGACGGTGGAGCTCCGCTGGCGCGCCACCAGGCGGGCGATGGCGATCCACTCCCACTGCGGCGCCCCCAGCGTCCTGGCCGCCGCCGTCAGGAACTGCCCGGCCTCCGAGGCGCTCAGCGGATTGCGACCTGTTCGGGGAGCAGACCCTTGGCCCGCAGGTTGTCGATCGGGTGGTAGGCATCGACGATGCGCATCGTGCCCGAAGCGGAGCGCAGGACCATCGACTGAGTGAACGCGTACACGTCTTCGTAACGGACACCCTTTAGCAGCTCGCCGGAGGTGATTCCCGTCGCTGCGAAAAAGATGTCGTTGCCGGAGCAGAGGTCGTCCAGGCACAGGACACGATCGGGCTTGTGGCCCTCCTTGATCGCCATCTGCCGCTCGTCTTCGTCCCTGAACGTGAGCTTGGCCTGCATGTCGCCTCCGATCGTCTTGATCGCGCATGCGGCGAGCACGCCTTCGGTGGCGCCACCCGATCCCATCATGCAGTGGATCCCGAATCGCGTCTCGAGCGCCGCTTCGAGCCCCGCCGCAACGTCACCGGCGCTGATCAGCTTGATCCTCGCTCCGACCTCGCGAATCTGCGCGATGACGTCCTTGTTTCGGTCGCGCTCCAGGACCACGACGGTCAGCTCCTGCACGGGGAGACCTTCGGCCTTGGCGATTCGCCTCAGGTTCCACTCGACGGGCATCTCGAGGTCGATCACTCCGCGCGCCCGGCGCCCGACCACCAGCTTTTGCATGTAATGCGTGTGAGTCGTGAACATCGAGCCGCGTTCGGCCAGCGCCACGACCGAGATCGCTCCGGGCAGCCCGGACGCCGTCAGGCTCGTGCCTTCGATCGGATCGACCGCCACGTCGACCTCGGGCTCGAGGCCGTTGCCGATCTCCTCGCCGAAGTAGAGCATTGGGGCCTCGTCCTTTTCGCCCTCGCCGATGACCACGGTGCCTTTCATGTCCACCGCGCCCAGCGCAGCGCGGATGGCCTCCACCGCGCGGCCGTCGGCGGCGATCTTATTGCCCCTCCCCTGCAGAGGGGCGGCGGCCAGGGCTCCCGCCTCCGTGACGCGCAGCAGCTCAAGCGCTAGGTTGCGGTTGATCCTGGGCTCGTCGATCATCTTCCAGGCGTCAGAGTAGCGGAACGCTTATCCGATTCCGCGGCGGCGGATCGGCAGCTGGTCCGCCTCGATCAGGAGGTCTTCTTTCCGGGCGAGCTTGCGTTCGCCGCTCCTGTCGAGGTAAACGCAGGTCCTTTCGAGCACAGCGGTGATGTGCACCTTCTGCCCGTCGAGCATCGCATCGAAGCCTTCAACCAGGACTTCGTCTTCGTCCAGCTCGACCTCGCTCAGCCTCCGGATGCCGCTCGGCCGGACCTTGCTCGAGGGCACGAGCGCGGGGTACGGCCCGTGGGCCGGCCCTGGCTTGATAGTCAGCCGCGACGACCCTGGACCGCCGAGCCTGATGTTCGTGCGCGGAGGCGGGCCTGCTTTCCGGGGCGGAGGGGCTGGGGCTGGGGCTGCGGACGGCGTGGGTTTCTCCTCGATGGGCTCGCCGGCACGGGATTCCCGTGGCGTCGGAGCCGCGGAACGAGAGCTTCCCGACCTGTACGAGCCGGCGCGGGAGGCCGGCGCTGCGGACGAGCCTGCGCGCGAGCTCGCGGCGGTAGAGCGCTTCGGCCCGGGCGCGCTCTTGTTCGCGCCCGGCCTGGCGCGGGGCGCCCGGGAACGAGCGCCGGGCTGCTTTTTGGGCGGCTTCTTAGAAGAACTCACCCCAGAACTTCCTGACCTTGCCCACCGGGTTGGGGAGGCTCTTCAAGGTCACGACCGTCGGCCGCGATGCGAGGTCCTGGCTCGGCGGCGGAGCTGAGTCCGGGACCCCCTCCGGGTGGACGCGGATCACCCCGTGATGGACGCCACCCTCCTGGACGATCAGGGAGCCGACGCGGGCGTCGCCCTCGAGCCGGCCTGTGCTGGTGATCTTGAGCCGGTTCATCGCCACGACGTTCCCGCGCACAAACCCGGCGACCGTGATCCTCCCGCCGTGGATGTCGGCTTCGACGTGGGCCTCCGGCCCGATGAGAAGGTCGCCGTCGCATTCGATCTGGCCGCTGAAGTTGCCCAGTACCTGGCCGCCGCCCCTCACCTGCAGCTTTCCGGAGAGCGAATCCTCGCGAGCGAGCACGGTCGCTTTCGATTCGACGCTCAGGGGCTCGGACCCGCCGTTGGCACGAGCAAGTCCAGTCTCAACCACGATTTCGGTCATCACACTCCTCCCAGAACTCCCAACCTCAGGGGTCCCACCTCCTCGCGGCAGGGTCGCGAAGGGGCGCCTCCCCAACACCGCAGCATAGCGGCTGCCGGGAAGGCTCGGAGCAGCCGGAATCAGAGCCGTGGATGCGAGGCCAGGTACTCCCGCACGGCCTCGCGCGTCGGGGCAACCTCGCCGTCGATCACGAGCTCTTCGAGACGGCGCTTGAGCCGCCCTACCTCGGGTCCGGGGCCGATCCCGCGAAGCCTCATCACGTCCTCGCCCAGCACCAGTGGTTCGATCCGGGAGGGCTGCTCAGCGAGGACGCCGTCGATCCGCGCCTGCAGCTCATCCAGCTTTTCCGGCTCCGGATAGGCTGAGGCGGCGACGTCAGCGCGCGCCAGAGACATCAGGCGGGACAGCTGCCGCCCCGCGTCGCGGGCAAGCCGCCGGACAGCGCCGTCCGACCACTCCGATTTGTAATAGACAGGTCTCAGGTGCAGGAGCACGAGGTCGGCCACCACGTCGATCTCCCTCTGGGAGAAGCGAAGGCGCGCCAGCGCCGAGCGGGTCATCGTGGCCCCCACCTCCTCGTGCCCCGTGAAAGCCCCGTCCGGCGTGGCCGTGGATGGCTTGCCCACGTCGTGAAACAGCGCCGCCAGGCGCAGGGGCAGGTCGGCGGGAGTGTGCCGGACGGTGAGCAGCGTGTGGCCGAAGACGTCGTGCGTGTGGAAGCCCCCCTGCGCCACGCCCTTGCAGGCGGCCACCTCCGGCAGGATGACCTGCAGCAGGCCGCCCGCGTCGAGCAGCTGGAGCGCCTCCGCCGGCCGCTCGGAGGCCAGCATGCGGCGCAGCTCATCGGCCACTCGTTCGACCGAGACCACGGGAGGCGCCAGGCGGTCCTTCATCTCGCGCATGGCGGGCGCGACGTCGGGCGCGAGCTCGAACCCGAGCTCGGCGGCGAACCGGACCGCCCTCAGCATCCGGAGCGGGTCGTCGTCGAAGGTGCGGCGAGGGTCGGCCGGCGTTCGCAAGACGCCCGCTTCGAGATCCGCGCGGGCGGCGAGGCGGTCCTCGATCCCGCCGTCCAGATCCATGAGCAGCGTGTTGACCGTGAAATCGCGTCTTCGAAGATCTTCGGCGAGGGTCGCCGGTCGCACGTCCGGCTTCCGCGAGCTCGGCGCGTACGACTCCGCGCGGGCGGTCACGAACTCGACGAGGTGGCCTGGAAGCGTCACCTGGGCGGTTCCGTAGCGCTCGAACGTGACGGGTGCGTGTGCGCCGGCAAGCCGGGCGAACCGGGTCGCCAGCGCCAGGGCGTCGCCCTGCTCCACCACGACGTCGGGGTTAGGGTGCGGCCGCCCCAGCAGCTTGTCGCGGACGTAACCCCCGACCACCCAGGCCTTGACGCCCTGCTCGGCGGCGGCCTGCTTCAGCAGGCGCAGGAGCTCGCCGTCGTCTACTGGTTGATCCGCGCCCATTCCACGGCACCCACCTGCCCGGCGCGGTCGCCCAGCCGGGCGCGCCGCACGCGGGGCCGACGGGCCGGTCTGATGAACGGGGATGAGTGGAGCGTTTCGACCATGGTGGGCTCGACCAGCGCCCAAGAGCGCGAGACGCCTCCGCCGATGACGAACATCTCGGGGTCGATCGCATTGGTGAGGCTGATCAGGGCCATGCCCATGTAGCGCGCGGCGCGCTCGACGACCATTCGTGCGTGACGGTCACCTCGAGCCGCCTCAGTGAACAGCTCGACCGCCGTGTGGCCGGTCTCCTTGGCCAGGTTGGCGCCACCGATGAACGCCTCGAGACATCCGTGCTGGCCGCAGTTGTCCAGGGGACCGTTCGGATCGATGATCATGTGGCCGATCTCGCCCGCCGTCCCATGAGCGCCGCGGTGGAGCTTCCCGTCGATGATCAACCCTCCGCCGACGCCGGTGGACCAGGTGATGTAGACCATGTTGCGGGTTCCGCGCCCGGCCCCCTGATGGAACTCGCCCAGGCCGGCCATGTCAGCGTCGTTGGCGAGCAGCACTTTCGCGCCGGTCGCGCGGCCCAGCATCGCGGCCAGCGGCACGTTGCGCCATGGAAGGTTCGGCGGGTTGACCAGCACCCCGCGTTCCAGGTCGATGGGGCCCGGCGCCGCGATCGTGATGGCCCGGACCTTCTCCCGGCCACGATGCTTGTCGATCTCGGCCGCGGCCCAGTCGACCATCGCCTGCGGAGTGCCGAGGAGCGGAGTCTTGGTCTTGACGCTCGCGACCAGGTTGCCATCCGAGCGCGCGAGCGCCACCCGCACCTGGGTTCCACCGAGGTCGATTCCCGCCAGCATGGCTGGACTAGGTTAACCGCCTCGGCCAGGGCGCCTGGTCAGGAGGCGAGCAGCTGGCGGCCGCGGAGGGCGTCGAGGATCTGGATCGGGCCTCGAGCGCGGTTGAAGGTATAGAAGTGGAGGCCCGGCACGCCCTTTTCGAGTAGCTCCGCGCACTGGACGATGCAGTGGTTCACACCGATCGCGCGGACCGCCTCATCGTCGGGCGCCGCGTCGATCTCGCGCTGCAGCGCATCCGGCACCGTCGCCCCCGACATGGCCGTCATCACGCCGAGGGAGCGCCGGCTGGGCACGGGCATCAACCCGGGGACGATCGGTACGTCGATGCCCGCGGCGCGGGCGCGCGCCACCAGGTCGAGGTAATGGCGGTTGTCGAAGAAGAGCTGGGTGATGAGGAAATCAGCGCCGGCCTCGACCTTGAGCTTCATGTATCGAAACTCATGCTCGAGGTCGGGGCTCTCCGGGTGCTTCTCAGCGCTGCACGCCGCGCCGATCCCGAAGCGGTATCCGCCGCGGCGCACGAAGGCGACCAGGTCGCTGCCGTGCTGGAGCTCCGGATCAGCCGTCACAAACGGTTGGCCCGGCGTCTGCGCGTCGCCTCGAAGGGCGAGCACGTTGGCCACGCCCTCGCGCTCCATCCAGTTGAGGATCTGGCGAGTGCGCTCGAGCGTGTTGGCGCACGTGAGGTGAGCCATCGCCTCGATGTGGTAGTGACGTTTGATGCGCGTGACCAGCTCCAAGGTCTTGTCTCCGGTGCGCGCGCGGTAGGTCACCGACACCCAATCCGGGGCGTGGCCGGCCAGCGTGGCGACCGTACGCTCGAGCACTTCTACCTCGGCCTCGTCGCGAGGCGCCATGAACTCGAAGGAGATGCTCGGCCGGCTTCGCGCCAGCATCTCTGCGATTCGCACTGAACGAACTCTACCGAGCCCAACCTCGTCCGCACGCGAGCGCGTCCTTCGGGGCCCCCGCGGCTAAGCCGCGGGAGGAACCTTGGTTCCCTCTGATGTTTCTACCGCAGGGTCCGGGCGTCTCCGACGCGGCGCGTCACACGCTGGGCATCGAGATGCTCGAGCAGCGCCAGCACCGGGCGGCGGCTTGCGCCCATCCGGTCGCGCAGCTGCGCCACAGTCACAGAACCCTGGGCGGCAACGATCTCTTTGACCAGCTCGACCGCCGCGGCATATGCGTCTTTGCTGAACGCCACTTCCTCGCTTACCTTGACGAGGTCCCCCCGCTGCGCGAGCGCGCGCAGCATCTCCGGCGTCGCCCCGCTCCTCTGCAACGCTTCGGTCAGGGACGGCGGGGTGAACGGCTCGAGCGCGATCAGCCGGAGCAGCTCCGCCGCGGGCCCATCCGCCGTCTCGAGCTCGACGCGATGATGCGGTACGGCCAGCCATCCGTCGCGCTCGACCAGGCGCCCGTCGCCGGCCAGACCCAGCACCACCGACGGATAGGACGCCGCCTGCACGCCCAGACGGTTCCTCAGCTCCTCTCGCGCCATGCCGGGACGCAGCGGATGGGCCCGGTGATAAGCCTCAAGCTCGTGCGTCGCGCGCGCGGCGACTGCGGCCCAGGCCTCCTCGCTGAAGAGCCAGTCCCCCACACGCCTCGCCTTCAAACGGTCGAGCTCAGCGTTCTCTGCCAGCGTCGCCTTCAGCAGCGCTGACGCCGCTACGCCTCGCGGGTACTTGCGCAGCTCTTCCTGCAGCACGTCGCCGGCGCTGCGGCGGACGAGCGAGTCACGCACTGCCGAGTCGTGCCGCGCGTGCTTGCGCGGTGCGACGTCGATGAACCTCCCCCCTGCCACGGTCGATGACGGGCTCGGAGCCCTCAGCACGAACCGGTCTCCGGCGGCGGCCGCGATAGGCCGGTCGAGGTACAGCTGGACGAAGCCCTGACCGCCTGCCGGGACCTCATCGCCTTCGAGCATGATCACGCGACAGCCGGCGTCCACCGTTCCCGTGTGCACCAGCAGCCCGGCGCCATGGCGAAGCGGCAGCGGCGCCGAGGCCAGCACGCGGACTGCGGCGTCAATGCGCCGGGTGGGCTGGACCGTCCTGGGCCGGCTGAGGACGTCGCCGCGCGACAGCTCGGTCTTTTCCACGCCGATCAGGTTGGCGGCCACCCGGTTCCCGGGCTCGACCGTCTCGGCCTTACGGTTGTGACGCTGCAGGCCGCGCACCCGGACCATGCGCCCGGACGGCACGACCTCGAGCTCGTCCCCCACTCTGAGCGGCCCGTCGACCAGCGTGCCGGTGACGACGGTGCCGAAGCCGCTCATGGTGAACACGCGGTCGATGGGCAGCCGCGGCCGGGCGACGTCGGCGCGGCTCTGGGCGGAATCGAGCAGCCGGTCGAGGGCGGCCAGCAGCTCCGGCATGCCCTCGCCGGTTACGGCTGAGACTCCCAGCAATGGAGCGCCCTCGAGCGACGTCCCCTCGAGCGATGCGGTCACCTCCGCTTTGACCAGCTCCAACCAGTCGGCTTCCACGAGGTCGACTTTCGTGAGCACGACCAGGCCCAGCCTCACATCGAGCAGGTCGAGGATCTCGAGGTGCTCGCGGGTCTGGGGCATGATGCCCTCGTCGGCCGCGACGACGAGCAAGACCGCGTCGAGACCGTGGGCGCCGGCGAGCATGTTCCGGATGAACCGCGCGTGTCCCGGCACATCGACGATGCCGATCTCGCGGCCGCTCGACAGGGTCATGTGCGCGAAACCGAGGTCGATGGTCATGCCCCGGCGTTTCTCCTCGGCGAGGCGGTCGGGGTCTATCCCGGTCATCGCGGTGATCAGGGTCGATTTGCCATGGTCGATGTGACCGGCCGTGCCGACCACGAACCCACCGCTCACCTGGCGGCGAGGGTCCGGAAAGCCACCTCCACCGCGTCGATGAGGGTCTCGTCCTCGCCCTTCAGGACCGTCCGCGGATCGATGCAGCACGCGTCCCTGTCGATGCGAGCGATCACGGGCGGATCTCCCCCTCGAAGGGCGGTCGCGAGCCGCGAGGCGGGTCCGTCGAGGGCGATCAGGAAGGAGGGGAGCGCATGCTCTGGCAGGGAGCCCCCGCCGACCGCCGACTCTCCTTCGACAAGCCGCGCGCGAACGCCGCGCTCCTCGAGCTTCACGACCCACATCGCGGCGCGGCGGCGGACGTCCTCCGCCGATTGGCGCAGCATCCGCTCCACCGGAATCTCGTCGAGCCGGCCGGTGACGCGCTGGCGGAGCGTGGCCTCGAGCGCCGCGAGCGTCAGCTTGTCGATGCGCACGGCGCGCGCGAGCGCATGCCGCGACATCTTCTTCACCGCCGCGGCGCCCGCCTCTCCCTTCCCGAGCACGATGCCCGCCTGCGAGCCGCCCAGCAGCTTGTCGCCCGAGAACGTCACCAGGTCGCAGTGCTCGAGCGACTCCCCGACGGTTGGCTCATCGCTCAGCGGCTGGGCGGCGCCGCTGCCGAGGTCGTCGAGGAGCAGTAGCCCGTGCTGCCGTGCCACCTCCGCCATTTGCGCCAGCGTCGCGGCCTCCGTGAAACCGGTGACTCGAAAGTTGGACGTGTGGACGCGCAGCAGCGCGGCGGTGCGAGGCGTCAGTGCTCCGTCATAGTCAGCGGCGCGCGTGCGATTGGTCGTCCCGACCTCGACCATCCGCGCGCCCGACAGGCGCATCACATCCGGCATTCGAAACGAGCCGCCGATCTCCACCAGCTGGCCGCGCGAGATGACCACCTCCTTGCCCTTGCACAGGGCGGTCAGCGCGAGCAGGATGGCCGCCGCGTTGTTGTTGACCACCAGCGCGGCATCGCAAGCGAAGAGAGCGCGGAGCAGGCCGGTGACCAGGGATGCGCGCTCCCCGCGCCGGCCGGTCTCCAGCTCGAGCTCGAGGTTGCTGTATCCGGCCGCCACCGCGAGCGCCTCGACCGCGGCCTGCGACAGCGGCGCCCGGCCGAGGTTGGTGTGCAGGATCACTCCGCTTGCGTTGATCACGCGGCGGAGATTGGGCGCGACGACGGCCCGCAAGTCGGCGGCGATGATCGCAACGCGCTCCGCGTCGTCGCGCCGCGCGCCACCGCGTTCGGACTCCACCTGCCGGCGGATCGCTTCGACCACCGTGGCGCGCCCGAACTGCCGTGCGAGCTCGGCGTAAGCCGGCTCGTTGATCAGCGTTCCTATTGCGGGCAGGGATGAAGCCCCGTGAGGCCCTGGATCCCGTAACCGACGCATGTGCCCAAAGAGATTAGGCTCGCAGGGTAGTAGAGGGGGGTCATGACCACTCCAAGGAGGTTGGCGCCCTGGAAGATCTGGAACAGGAAGATCACGACGACCGCTCCGATCCAAATCTGCTGCCGGCGCGCGTTGACGTTGAAGAAGAAGCGCGGGTTCCTCCCACGAAAGATCGCCTCCACCACGTTCCAGCCGTCCAGGCCGGGTACGGGCAGGAGTTGGAAGGCGAAGAGCGAAAGATTCAAGAAAATGATCACGAAAATGGCCGCCGCGAGGAGCCCAGGAGACAGGTCATACGAGAGCGGCAATCCCATGTGAAGCAAGAAGCGCAGCAACAGGCCGAGCGCCACGCCGACCAGCAGGTTGGCGGCTGGTCCACCAAGCTCGAGGATCACGCGCTGCGCGGTGGTGCGGATTCGGTTGGGCTGGACGGGAACTCTCTTGCCCCAACCGACGAGCGCGACGAACACCGCGATCACTCCGAGGGGATCCAGGAATCGACGGGGATCGGGCTTGAAGTAGCCGAAGTACCGCACCGAGCGGTCGCCCAGGAAGTAAGCGGCCACGGCATGCCCCATCTCGTGCACGGGGATTGCGATCAGGAATGCCGGTACCAGGAGCAGAGCCGAAAGAATGACGGTTACGAAGCCGGTCACATCAGCCGAGTTCTATCAATCGATGGGGATCTTGCCGACGCGCTTGGCGGCCCGGCGCCGTTTCGACGCCGGCGTGGCGCCTGCGCGCGAACGGGTCGACGGGCCCGGGGCCCCGCTCACCCGGTTTTCGTATATGAGCATCAGCGCCGTGATGAGCTCGCGCTGAGCATTCAGCAGATGGACCTGGGCAGAGGGCGGGACCATCTCGGACACCATGTGCCCGATCCGCGAGCCGAGCTCGTTGACGAGCTCGATCATCCGCTCGCCGTCCCGGCTCACGATTCCTTCACCTGCGCCTTCTCGGCGCGCTTCGTGAACCGCACCCGGAGCTCGCCGCCTTGGACTGACGCCCCGCCCGTGTCGCGCTGAGCGAGCACACGGGGAAGCGAGATCTCGCGCCGGTAGTTTCCGACGGTGACGTAGAGCTCGCCGTTGTGGCGGCTGAGGTCGATGGCCGAGCGGTCGGCGAACGGAACTTTGAGCGTGAGCACGTAATCCGAACCCTCCTTGTCGATGCGCTGCGGGTTGGAGATGGCGAAGTGCTCGGCGGGGTCCCGGTCGCCGTACACAGCCTCCGCCATCCGGGAAAGCATGCTCGTACCGACCACTTCGCGGTCGAACAGAGGCACGTTGAGGATGGGAATGCCGGCGAACGATTGCTCGACCTCGACCCGGTACCGCTCGTGTATGCGCTGCCATTTCTGAAAGAGCTCGTCGTGCAGCTCGCCCGGCAGAAGTCGATTGACGATCACCGCGTCCGTGACGTATCCGAAGAGGCTGAGATACGTATAAGCCCGCTTGGCCTCTTTGACGACCATCTTCTCGAGGTTGAGCACGATGCGGACCGAGGTGATCCCGGGATCCGTGAGCACCTTGCGCATCCCGCCCAGGTCGAGCAGCAGATCTTTAAGGGAGGCATAGATCTCGTCGGAGGGCAGTGGCATTCCGATCATCGGCTGCAGGACCGGGCGGGCAATGCGCATCGCGCGCCGCTGCCACGGGTAGATCTTGTCCAACCACCATTTGGCGGCGTCGGGAAACGTGAGCAGCTGCAATGTCTCGCCAGTCGGGGCACAGTCGACGACCAGGACGTCGTGCTCGGCTCGCTGCGCGTAGTGCTTGATCCACATCAGGGAGGCGATCTCATCCATCCCCGGCGGATTCGCGACCTCCTCGGCGATCACCTCGTCGAGGCCCTGCGTCGCGAACACCTCGACCGCGTACTCGTGGAGCTTCACCCAGTGGCGCTGCATCTCATGAAGCGAGGACACCTCGTGCGCCCAGAGGTTGTCCGCGACCTTGGTCGCGTCTGAGCCGAGCTCGAGGTCAAATGAGTCCCCGAGAGAATGCGCGGGGTCGGTGCTCATGATCACCGTCCTGTAGCCGGCTTTCGCGCAGCGCACCGCGGTCGCCGCCGCGACCGAGGTCTTGCCGACTCCACCCTTGCCGGTGAAGAGGATGACTCTCACCTCAGACCTCGACGGGGGGACACGAGTGTGAGTTTACGTGGGCGGGAGAGTCGCCCCCCTGTCCTGGTTGACGTGGTCCGTGACCAGCGCCTCGACGTGCCTGAGGATCTGGATGGTCACCTCGGTGTTCTTCTCGATCGCCTTCAGGATCTCGACGTTCTGTACGTCGGCCTTGTCGGCCTCATCGGCGGCGTGCTCGAGTGTGAGGCGGTCTTTCTGCGCCTGCCGGTTGCCGGCGAGCAGGAGCACAGGACCCGTGTACGCGGCCTGGACGCTGAACAGGAGGTTGAGGAGGATGAAAGGGAACGGATCCCAGTGATGCGTGAGCCCGATCACGTTGAGCGCCAGCCAGCACAGGACGGCGATCGTCTGGATGATCAGGAAGGTCCACGAGCCGATGCCGGCGGCCGCCTTGTCGGCGATGCGCTCGCCAAGCGTCGCCTCGTCGTGGTGAATCACGTTGACGACATGCTTGTGCTCGTCGTTGTTGAGTTTGCGGCGCCGCATGGTTTGCTTCAGGGCGTTGTGGCCCGAGTCCGTGGTCCTGACAGACATGGCGGAACGAACTCTAGGGATTGGAACGCGGTATGTCTATTTCGTAGCGCGCTACTTGAAGAGCAGCGGAACGGTCACCGAGCCGATCCCGAGCAGCACCAACATGGCGCCGCCGACGACTGCGAGCCTGACGAGGTCCTTGGTGAAATACGGAACGCGGTCCAGCGGAATCGACGGGTCCGCCGACTCGACGACGAAGCGTCCCCCGCGGCCTTTCACGATCTGGTTTCGCGCGCCCAGGGACATCTCCACCGCCCGCACGAGCGCCTGGTCGCCTCCGACCCGGGCCTGCGACACGCTCCTCTGCGGCGCGGCTGCCTGCGTCGCGGTAGGGGTGGCGCCGAGTCCAGGTGTCAGCGGCCCGGCAGGCCTGACCGGCGGGCGATATTTGCCCTTGGACCTCTTCTTTGCCTTCCGGCTCATACGCGAGCAAGTCTAGTCGAGGCGGTAGATGTGGAAGGATCTGCCCATCCATGAGAGAAGAAACAGGCAGGCGGGTTGGGGAGCCTGTTCTGGGTCGTGGGGTGCGACTTGGGGGTGTTGTCCGCCTGCCTGCTGTTGGGCCGTGGGACTCAACGGGCTGAGATGTTGGCTACGATATGTTGTGTCCCGGGCGCAGTTATAACGCTGAATGTAGTTGTTGTCAAGAGCTTTAGGGGTTTGGAGTGACGGCGGCTTACTGCATCGGCTGCGGCCAGGCCCTCGACCAGGAGCACCGCTTCTGCCCACGGTGCGGCGCCGAGCGTTGGGATCCCGCCGATGCGGCCCCGGTGCACAGAGCGCCGCCCGGCGCGGGCTCGCAGACTTTTCAGCCTGCAGCCCCGTCCGCGCCGTCGGTTCCGCGGTTGCGCTGGCTGCCGTTCGTCTTTGCCGCCGGTGCCGTCTTCTGGTTGGTCGAGCTCGCCCAGTTTGCCGCCATCGTCGCCGCGCCGGCCGGCCGGGACCAGCTGCGCCAGGCGCTGATCGGCGCCGGCATCAAGCAGGACATCACGACCGTGATCATCTACGAGTCCGTGATCGTGTTCCTCTTCGAGGTCGTCGCGGCGGCGCTTCACGCGGCTGCATACTTCGGCCTGCGCAGGGTCCGGCCGTGGGGCTGGATAGCGGCGGTAATCGTGGCGGCGGCCTGGTCGCTCATCCTTGTCGGGATCCCGGTGCTCGTCGTCCTGCTGCGGCGCGAGACGCGCCAGTCCTTCGGGATCTCTTAAGCCTGGATCCACCGGCCGGTGGATTCAGGCTAAGGCTCAGACCTCGGTCGTCAGCTCGGCGTATTCCTCCTCGCCGATGAGGTCCTCAAGCTCGCCGGGGTCTTCGAGGCGCACGCGGAGCAGCCATCCGGCCGCATAAGGATCGCTGTTGATCAGCTCGGGGCTCGCGATCGCCTCAGCGTTGACCTCGATCACCTCGCCGCTGACCGGCGCCTCGATCGGCGACGATGCGTCTTCTGATTCGACGTGGCCCATGGCCTTACCGGCACTAAGCATGTCACCCAGGTCTGCCAGATCGAGCGTGGTGATCTCCCCCATCTGATCCTGGAGGTACTCGCTGAGCCCGAGGATGGCGTCCGAGCCCTCGATCCTCACCCACACGTGGGTCGGACTGAACTTGAGGTGTGCCACACGCGAATTCTGAAGCACGGAGGCATCGCAAGCCATCAGGGGGGACCCTCGTTAGACATGGCATGAGATGGTTTCTGCTGCTGGTGTCTGTCGCCCTGCTCGCCTGGCTGGGCACCTTGATGTGGAACCAGTTCTTCCTCGGCCAGCAGTGAGCTGACGCGCTAGCGGCCGATCCGGAAGAAGACCACGTCGCCGTCTTTGACCCTGTAGTCGCGTCCTTCCACGCGAAGCTTTCCCGCCGCACGCAGGGCGTCCATCGATCCCGACGCGACCAGCTCGTCGACCGATGTCACCTCGGCGCGGATGAAGTGCTTCTCGAAATCGGTGTGGATCTTGGAGGCGGCGATCGGCGCCGGAGCGTCGCGCTCGCACGGCCAGGCCCTCACCTCCGGCTCGCCGGCGGTGAAGTAGGTGATCAGGCCGCCCGCCTCCCAGACGGCCCGGGCGATCCGGCCGAGTCCAGATTCGTCGATCCCGTAGCCCGCGCGCATCTCGGCCTGCTCTGACGGCTCCAGCTCCCCGAGCTCAGACTCCAGCCGCGCGGAAAGGGTGATCCACGGGGCACCCTCGGCTGCCGCCAACCTGGCGACCTTCGCGGCGGGCTCACCACCGCCCGGCAGCTGCTCGTCGGCGGCGTTGGCGACGTACACCGCGGGTTTCATGGTCACCGGAAAGATCCCCAGCAGAAGCGCGCGCTGCTCCGGCTCCATGGACATGGTCCGCAGCTGCCCGCCCGCGTCGAGGTGGGCTTTGGCCGCGGTCAGGACCTCGGTCTCGCTCTGTGCGTCCTTCTTCCCGGCGCGCGCCTCCTTCGCGACGACGTCCATCCTCTTCTCGACGGACGCCAGGTCTGCGAGAACGAGGTCGAGGGCGAACTCCTCGAGCTCTGCGGCCGGGTCCGGGTTGGGGCCGAAGCAGCGCGCGACCTTGACCAGGACGTCGGCCTGCCTGGCGAAGGCCACGCGCTGCGCGCGGCTGCCGGGCGGGGTGTCCTCTACGCGCACCTGAGCCGCAGTCGTTTTCGCGGGGTTGACCGCCGACGCCAGCCTGCCCAGCCGCTCGTCTGGGATGTCGACCATCCCGACGCCATCGGCCCCCCGGCCGGCGGTCAGGGCGTTGAAAAGCGTTGTCTTGCCAGCGCCTGCCGGGCCCACGATCGCAACGTTGACTGGCATCTAGACGTGCGGCGGGAGGGCTGGCCGAGAGATTCGGCGGCCAGGTGGTTTGGCTGCTAGGCGCGGCGGAGCACCGGATCGAGCGCATCCGCGGATGCGGGAGCGAGGAGCGGACGCCGCAACAACGCAGAGGGGCCGCATGGTCGTCGAAGATCCGGCCGGCATCTCCTGTCGCACCTCTCTATTCCTGGTCCAGCTCAAATGCTTTGTGGAGGACTCGCACGCCTTTTTCCACCTGGTCTCGCGCGACCAGGCACGTGATGCGGATCTCCGAGGTACTGATCATCTCAATGTTGACCCCGGCGTCGGCCAGAGCCCGAAACATCCGTCCCGCAATGCCGGGCGCGCCGAGCATGCCCGTGCCGACGATGGAAAGTTTGGCGACGCCACCGGCGGACACCACCCTTTTGGCGTTGACGGTCTTGGCCGCGGCTTTGACCAGCTTCTCGGCCGCTTTCAGGTCCGACTCCGCGACGGAGAAGGTCAGGTCGGTGTGTCCGGAACGCCCGATGTTCTGCACGATGACGTCGACCGAGATCCCGGCCGCACCGAGCGGCTCGAAGATGGCCGCCGCGACACCGGGGCGGTCGGGCACGTCGACCACCGTGATCTTGGCCACGTTGGTCTCTTGCGCTATTCCGCGCACTCGCTGTCGTTCTTCCATCGGCACCTGGGCGACGATCATCGTACCGACGCCTGTGTGGAAGCTCGATCGCACGTGGATGGGAACGCGATACAGCTCGCCGATTTCCACAGCTCTCGGGTGCATCACTCTCGCTCCGACCGCCGCGAGCTCGAGCATCTCGTCGTACCGAATGTGCGTCAGCTTGCGCGCCGATTTCACGACTCGCGGGTCGGCCGTGAAGATGCCATCGACGTCGGTGTAGATCTCGCACGATTCGGCGTTGAGAGCCGCGGCGAGCGCAACGGCCGTGGTGTCGGACCCGCCGCGACCGAGCGTCGTCACCTCCAGGTCTTCGGTCACTCCCTGGAATCCCGCCACGACGGCCACCTTGCCCTCGGCCAACGCCTCGAGGATGCGGGCCGGCTTGACGTCGCGGATGCGCGCCCTGGAGTGGTGCGAGCTCGTGCGGACGCCGGCCTGCAGGCCCGAAAGCGAGACCGCGGGCACGCCCATCCCCTGGAGACACATCGCCACCAGGGGCGCGGTGATGGTTTCGCCGTTCGCGACCAGCATGTCGAGCTCGCGGGCCGGCGGTTCCGGGTTCACGCTTTCCGCCAGTGCTATCAGGCGGTCGGTCGTATGACCCATCGCGGATACGACCACCACCACCTGGGTCCCCTGCTCGACGGTCTGCGCGATGCGGCGGCTCACCCGCCGGATGCGCGCGGCGGTCCCCACCGAGGTACCGCCGTACTTCTGGACGATCACAGGGTCCGAAACATGCCCTTGTCGGAGATGCGCGTGACGAGCCCGCGGCCGCGAAGCGGATTCGCTTCCTCCATCGCACGGGCGATGCGCGCCGCCTGCGACGGAGCGCAGAAGGCGAAGACGCTGGGACCTGCGCCACAGATGGCGGCGCCGTAAGCGCCGGCCGCCTCCGCGACACGCATGATCTCCTCGGTCCACGGATAGAGATGCAGGCGCTGGGGCTGGTGCAGCCGGTCGCGCAGCGCCTCCCCGAGCAGCGAGGGACGCTTGGACATGATCGCCCGCACCAGCAGCGCGGTCCGAGCCGCGTTGAATGTCGCCGTCTCGAGCGGCACCGAGTCGGGCAGCACCGCGCGCGACTTCTCGGTCGGCAGAGGCTGGTGGGACACGAACAGGGCCAGGCCCCAACCGGGGTTGGGAAGCCTCTCGTCGATCTTTTCCGAAACGATGCGGATGCCCCCGGAGGCCGAGGCTGCCACGTTGTCCAGGTGACCCTCGTCCGCCCCCGCGTCGATGACGTGACTCTTGACATCCCACGGACTGCTCAGGGCGGAGGCCGCAAGGCGAGCGGCCGCGCTGCTGCCCAACCCGACGCCCAGCGGAATCTCGCTGCGGACTCGTCCTTTCATGTGCAGGCGGGTGAACGGGTTGTCGTGGGCCGCCAGGTAATCGGCGCCCTCGCCCTCGAAGTCCCACGACGGCCATCTCGCCTCGTTGGCCTCGACCTCGAGCCACAGGTCGATGGCCATGGCCATGCAGTCGAAACCAGGCCCAATGTTGGCGATCGAAGCCGGGACTTTGATGCGCATCAGTCGCCCGGTTCCCGATTCACAGTTTCAAGACCTTAGCTAGTGTGCGCGCGTCGCCGTCGAGCTCGATCGGCGGCTCGACGTTCTTCAACGCCGCGTCAGGGTCCTTGAGCCCCGAACCTGTGAGCACCACGACCGTCGTCGAGTCCTTCTCGATCCGTCCGTCGCGAACGAGCCTGAACAGCAAGGCGAGCGGCGCAGCCGACGCAGGCTCGGCGAACAGGCCCTCGCTGCTGGCCAGGGCGATCTGGGCCGAAAGGATCTCGGTGTCGGTGACGGCGGCGATCATCCCGCCCGACTCGTCGCGGGCGGAGGTCGCGCCCTCCCACGAAGCCGGGTTGCCGATGCGGATCGCGGAGGCGACGGTCCTGGGATGCGCGACCGGGTGGCCGTTCACGATCGGAGCTGCGCCCTCGGCCTGCGCGCCGACCATGCGAGGTAGGCGCGTGCTCCGACCGGCGGCGTGGTACTCGCGAAACCCTTTCCAGTAGGCGGTGATGTTGCCTGCGTTGCCGACCGGCAGGACCAGGTAGTCCGGTGCGTCGCCCAGGTCGTCGACCACCTCGAACGCGGCCGTCTTCTGACCCTGGATGCGGTTGGGATTCACCGAGTTCATCAGCGCCACAGGGTAGTGGCTGGTCAGTTCGCGCACGGTCTCCAGGGCCGAGTCGAAATTCCCCTTCAACGCGATCACCTTGGCCCCGTACATCAGCGCCTGGGAAAGCTTGTTGAGCGCGATCTCCCCCGACGGCACGACCACTATCGCCCTCGCGCCGGTCCGCGCCGCATAGGCCGCCATCGACGCGGACGTATTGCCGGTCGAGGCGCACATGAAAACTCGGCTGCCCTCCTCGAGCGCTTTGGCGACCGCCACCACCATCCCGCGGTCCTTGAAGGAGCCGGTGGGGTTCAGGCCTTCGTACTTGAAGTAGAGGCTCTTCAGGCCGAGCGCCCGGGCGATGTTGCGGCTCGGCACCAGAGGGGTCGAGCCCTCGTTGAGGTCTACCTCGGGCGTGGCAGGGCCGACCGGCAGGTGCTCCCGATAGCGGTCGATGACGCCCAACCCCACCCGCCTCCTAGAACACGCGCAGGAAGGAGGAGACCGCGCGGACCGGCTCGAGACCGGCCATCCGGGCGCGCGCGTTCTGCAGGCTTGCGTCCTGGGCGGGGTGCGTGGTCACGACCAGCTCGGCGGTCTGATCCTGGGACCACGCGTCCTTCTGAATGAAGCTCGAGATGCTGACGCCCTCCTCCGCAAACACCTGGCCGATCGCGGCAACGACGCCTGGGCGGTCCTCCACCCGGAT
>DATITA010000056.1:0-10622 GCA_035468355.1 Candidatus Dormiibacterota bacterium | reverse complement strand
TCGCATCGCATTTCGTGCGTGTGAAGCCGTGAGAGGAAGGCGGAGCGTTTGCTCCGCCGGAACCAGTTGCCAGTCGCCGGTTGCGACTGTCGCAATCGGGGTCCAATGCGGCTAGAAGGCATAACTTCGCCGCAACTGGGGTAGTTATTAAGTCCGGTAGCTTTCCCTCGCTGCCGCATATAAGAAGGAAGACGTGGCAAAGACGATCGATCTCGAACTGACCAATGCCGAGGTGGAGGTCATGGAGCTGGAAGCCCGGCTCCGCGTGGTCCCCATGAACGACACCCAGCTTTCGGACGCCCTGAAGGCCGCCCTGGCCGCCAAGAAAGAGCGCCTGACCAGGCTCCGGACCCTCCACGCCGCCGCCGGCCGGGTAAAGACAAGCGACAAGGACGGCGACGCCAACCCGCTGCATGCGGGCCGCCGGCCGCCCTTGAAGCGGACCGTCCCGCAGCGTCCGCAGACCAAAACCAGCAAGTAGCCTCCCCCGGCGCCCCGGGTGCCCTGCGCACCCATTCGCGGGCTCGAACGTTATGGTGGTCGAGTTGGCTACCCAACAGAGAGCGTCCGGGGCCCTGGGCGTAGACCCGCTGTTCGGGTCGGCCTGGGCTGCGGCGGGGATACCGCGTCGCATGCGTTCCTGGAGCCTTACCGCGATCAACGGGATGGCCGCCCTCGCCATCATCGCCGCCGTCGCATACCGCCTCGCCCAGGCTCACGCCCCGGCGAGCGTGCTGCGTGACGAGCTGGCCCTGTTCGCGGCCGGGATCGTCCTGGCCGCCCTGGCGGTGGCTTTCCGAGGTGCACCGTCCGCCAACCGTTTCGGCGTCCAGATCGGGCTGATGGTCGCCTCGGCGGCGCTGGCGGACCTGGTGCTGGGGGTCGCGGGCCGCTCGCTGGGCGAGGATCTCCCACCTCTCGCCGCGGTCAGCTTCGCCGCGATCCTGCTGCATTTCGACCTGGGCCTTCGTTCGCGGCAGTTCGGCTACGTGTTCGGGGTCGCGGTGCTGGGGCTCGGGGCATTGTGGCTTTACGCGGCGACCGAGCTCACGGTCTCGGTGGGCACGATCGCGATCTGGACTTTGGTGCTGCTCGGTCTCGGCCTGCTTGCCTACCTGACGAGCCGGGCGGTCGAGCGGGACCTCAGCATCCACGTCGAGCGCCAGGCCTCCATGCTCGCGGCGCTGAGCGACCTGGGCGAGGGCCTTCTCCTCACTGAGAACGACAAGTTCGTCGCGGGCAACGAGGCGTACCTCAACCTCATCGGATACTCGCGCCAGGAGCTCGCCGCCTTTCCCACCCTCATCGACCTGGCCGCCCCCGAGGAGCGCGAGGAGCTCGCCGCGAACCTCGCGCGCAGGCTCGCCGGCGGCGACGCTTCGCTCCGCTACAACTCGACGATGATCGCCAAGAGCGGCCGTCGCGTGGCCGTCGAGGTCGCCGTCCACCGCCTGACCGCGACCGGTAGCGATCTCCTGCTGACGCTCGTGAACGACGTGACGGAGCGCACCCGCGCCGAGGCCGCCGAGCGGGAGACCGAGACGCGCTTCCGGACCCTGTTCGAGCAGGCGCAGGCAGGCATGGTATTCACCGGCCTCGACGGCCACATCACTACCGTGAACGAGGCGTTCTGCGAGCTCGTGGGCTATGACGAGGCCGAGCTGAGAAGCCTCTCCCTGCCGGACATCACGTACCCCGACGACTCCCTCCCGCTGCAGGACGCGATGCGCCGCATGCTCGCGGGCGACGAAGAGGGAGTGCACTTCGAGAAGCGCTACACGCGCAAGGACGGCGAGCCTGTTTGGGTCGATCTGACGATGCGCCTGGTGCGAGGTTCCGCCGGCACGCCTCTGTACTTCCAGACCGTGGCGGTCAACATCCGCGACCGCAAGCGCGCCGAGGTCCTCCAGGCCGCACGGTATGCCGTCACCGAGGCCCTGGTCACGTCGCCCGGGTGGGAGAAGGCGGCGCCTGGCGTACTCGAAGGCCTGTGCCGGACGCTCGACTGGGAGCTCGCCGAGTATTGGGAAGTCGACCCCGAGCGCGAGTCGATGCACTTCGGCGCCTCCTGGAAACGGCCCGGGCGCGACACCTCCGTGTTCGAAGAGACGGCTACGCAAGTGACCTACCGGCGAGGCGAGGGGCTGGCCGGCCAGGTCTGGGAATCCGGCGCCCCGGTCGCCATGCCCGACCTGGCAGGCGACAGCTCCCAGCGCTCCGGGGCCGCCGTCGCGGCGGGCCTACATGGCGTGGTCGGCTTCCCGGTCCGCAGCGGCCGACGCGTGGTCGGGATGATCTCCCTGCACAGCTGGGCGCCACGCGACCTGGACGAAGGACTGGCCGCCGTCATGAACGACGTCGGCTCTCAGATCGGCGAGTACGTCGAACGCAAACGCGCAGAGGTTGCCCTGCAGGAGAGCGAGAAGCGGATGCGGTCGGTCCTGGACAACGTTTCCGATGGGCTCGCCACGGTCGACAGCTCAGGCGTGATCGAGTCGGCCAACCCGGCCGTGGTCAAGCTGTTCGGCTACGCCGAGGAGGAGGTCGTCGGCCAGAACACCGACATCCTCATCGCGACCACCCATAGGAGCGCGTTCGACAACTATCTCCAGCGCCGCCTCAAGCTCGACATCCCCGTGAGCGGCGCCCACGAGACCATGGGCAAACGCAAGAACGGAAGCCTGTTCCCCCTGGAGTTCGTCGTCAGCTCGATGCAGGTCGGGTCGCGCCACATGTTCATCGCGACGTTGCGCGACATCTCCGAGCGCAAGGCGCACACCGACGCCCTGGAGTACCAGGCCCTTCACGATGCGCTGACCGGGCTGCCCAATCGAAGCCTGTTCGGCGACCGCCTGCGACAGGCGCTGCTCGCCGCACGTCGCAACCAGAAAATGTTCGGCGTGCTGCTCCTCGACCTCGACCGTTTCAAGGACATCAACGACGCGCTCGGTCACGACCGCGGCGACAGCCTGCTCCAGGAGGTGACGGCGCGCCTTCGCGGCGTCCTGCGCGCCACGGACACCATCGCGCGTCTGGGCGGCGATGAGTTCGCGGTGCTGACCATCGACGCGCGGCACCCCGACGACGTGGTCGCGACCGCGAAGAAGGTCCTCGCCTCGCTCGAGGGTCCTTTCGCGATCGCCGACCAGATGGTCGAGACTGGCGCGTCGGTCGGCATCGCGATGTACCCGGTGCACGGCGACGATCCGAGCACCCTGCTGCGCCGCGCTGACGTGGCCATGTACGTCGCCAAGCGCGCCGGCGGCGGCCATGCCGTCTACGCGCCGGAGCAGGAGGCGCAGACGCTGCGCCGCTCGGGCCTGGCGGGTGAGCTGCGACGCTCGATCCCGCAAGGCGAGCTCGTGCTGCACTACCAGCCTCAGGTCACGCTGGCGACGGGCGCCATCCACTCGGTCGAGGCCCTGGTGCGCTGGAACCATCCGCGAGAGGGATTGATGCCGCCGGACCGCTTCATCTCTATGGCGGAGGAGACAGGAATCATCCATCCGCTGACCGCATGGGTGATCGATTCGGCGCTGACCCAGATGTGCAAATGGCTGGCGGAGGGGCTCGACGTGTCGGTGTCCCTCAACGTGTCGCCGCGCAACATCGATGATCACTCCCTCGAGGAGATGGTCGCCCGCGCGCTCGGCAACTTCAAGGTCGAGCCGCACCGCCTGACGCTCGAGATCACAGAGGGCGTGGCGATGGCTGCGGCCGCGGCGAAAGCCCTCCACCGTCTGAACGAGATGGGTGTGCGGCTGGCCCTGGATGACTTCGGCACGGGTTACTCGTCGCTGCTCTACCTCATGCGACTGCCGGTCAACGAGATCAAGATCGACCGCTCCTTCGTGTCGGCGCTGGCGTCCGACCCCGACTCCGGCGCCATCGTTCGCTCAGCCGTCGGGCTCGGCCACAACCTGGGATTGCGCGTGGTCGCCGAAGGCTTGCAGGACCGCATGGCTGAAGCCGTGCTCGTGGAAGCGGGTTGCGACGCGGCGCAGGGGTTCCTCGTCGGAAGGCCTGTGCCCGAACGAGAGATGACCGCGCTGCTGCTCGCCCACTCGGGCCTGGCCAAGCAGCTCGATTGACCGCTCGCGGCCGCACCGCGTGAAGGCGCTCGTACTCGGCGCCGCCGGGCAGCTCGGAGCGGAGTTCGTCCGCCTGCTGGGCGAGGAGACGGCGGTGACGCACCGCCAGGTGTCGGTCACCGACGCGCCGGCGATCGACGCGCTGGTCGGGTCGCGACGTCCTGACGTCGTGTTCAACTGCGCCGCCTACAACGCCGTCGACCTCGCCGAGACCGAGGTCCAGCTGGCGTTCGAGGTCAATGCCACGGGGCCGGCCAACATCGCAATGGCGTGCGCCCGCCATGGTTCGCGTTTCGTGCACTTCTCGACCAACTACGTGTTTGACGGCAGCCTCGCGCGGCCGTACCTCGAGTCCGACACGCCGGGACCGCTGGGCGCTTACGCCCGCTCCAAGCTGGACGGGGAGCGCAGGGCGCTCGAGGCCATGCCGGGGGCGCTCGTGATCCGCACGGCCGGCGTGTTCGGCGGCGACGCAGGGCAGAGCTTCCCCGAAAAGATCGCCCAGCGCGTGAGACTGGGCGGGCGGCCGAGGGTGGTCGCGGACCAGCTCGTCAACCCGACCTTCACCGGCGATCTCGCGCCTGCCGCGATCCGGCTGGCCGGCGATGGCGTCGAGGGGGTCGTACACGTGGTGGCGGAAGGTTGCTGCGGGTGGGACGAGCTCGCGCGGGCCGCGCTGGCCGAGCTGGGGTTGAACGCGGATGTCGATCCGATCACGACAGAGGAGCTGGCGGCGCCCGCCCGGCGGCCGCTCAACGGCTGCCTGGCGTCGGTCCGGGTGGGGCCGCTGCGACCCTGGCGCGAGGCCCTGCACGCGTGGGGCCGGCGGGTCAAGTACCCCTAAAAAAGGCTCGGGCCGGGCGATTTCTCGACACCGGCTCCGAGCTTGGCTGCGGGGGGTGAGGTTCTAACGGATGATGATTCCGACCTGTTCGATTCCTTTCTGAAGGTCCGCGACCACGCGGTCGCGAAATGAATTTTAGTCGTGGAATCCGCGAGCGAAACGGTCAACTTATGAACATTTTCGACGACGAAACGCCTACTTCGCTCGTGAAATTCGGAGGCCCTGAATTCTTAGGGGATCCCACCGTGTTAGACATGCGTTGGTCCAGCAAACGTCTTGCAAGATTTGATCAGTTCGAAAGATGCAGCGCTTCGTCTCGGCATCAGCCAGGCGACTGTTTTGCGCTGCGTGGCGGGCGGGCGCCTCAAGCCTGCGCTGGTCACCCCCGGCGGGCACCGCCGCTTCAGGCTCCAGGACGTCGAGGCTTTTGCCGCCACACTGGATATCGACCCGCTGCATTCTGGCCTGGTCACCACCGGTGAGGCGGCCCGCCTGCTCGGGATCAGCCAGCCGACCCTGAACCGCGCCGTCCGCGCTGGCCGGCTGCGCCCGGCGCTGGTGACGCCCGGCGGTCACCGCCGCTTCGACGGCGCGGAGCTCGCGGCATCCCTATCGTTCGACGCCCGCGATTTGGAGGGCTGTTGATGAGCGCGCAGGGCGCCCCCGGCGCGGACGGCCGGCCGCCGAAGGCAGGCAGCCGGCTCGTCTGGAGCGTTGTTCTCAACACCATCCTGGTCGCTGCCTTCGTCGTCGGCGCGATTCCGATCGTGGCGACCGTGCGGGGGTTTGCGGACCTGATCGCCCAATCCAGGATGCGCAGCGGGGCGGATTGGCTTGCCTACGGCCTGGCGTTCACCGGGCTGTTCCTCGGCGCGATCTTTTTCGCCTACGCGATCAAGTACTACCTGAGCACGGTGATGGTCTTGCTGACCACACTGGTCACCCAGCAGCCTCGCAACGGCAATCACAATGGCGGCTCGCAACCCGGCTCGACCAACGGCACCGGGCTGACGCGGATCAACGGCGACACCAATGGCAACGGCTACCACCTCGAGCTCGGATATCACCCGTTCGTCTCGGTGCACGTCGCGGCCTATAACGAGAAGCGCGTCATCGAGCGACTCCTGACCGCTCTCGACCAGCTGGACTATCCCGAGTATGAAGTGGTCGTCGTCGATGACTCGACCGACGAGTCGGTGCAGATCCTCCAGCGCTGGCAGGCCAACCACCGGTTCAAGATCCTGCACCGCACCAGCCGCGAGGGCTACAAAGGCGGCGCGCTGCGCGAGGCGCTGAAAGTGACCGATCCGAGGACCGAGTACATAGTCGTGTTCGACGCGGACTCGGTGCCGTTCCCCGACTCCATCGACCGGCTGCTGCCGCTCTTCTATCGCGTCAGTGACGGGACGGCGAGCCGCCGCATGGAGGCGGCGTTCGGGCGAGTCGAGCCGCCGTCGGAGCCGGGCCAGATCAAAAAGCGCGCCGAGGTGGCGGCCGTCCAGAGCTATCAGTGGCACGTCTTGAACAAGTCCGAGAGCTGGTTGACCGAGGCCGTCCGCGCCGAGTACGCCGGCAGCTACATGGTTGAGCGGCCCTTCCAGGACGCGGTGGGCGCACTGAAGATGATCGCCGGCACGGCTTACATGATCCGCGCGGACGTCCTGCGCGAGGTCGGATGGGGCACGAGCATCACCGAGGACTGGGAGCTCACGCTCAAGCTCTACGCGCGCGGCTACAAAGTGGTCTACACGCCCTGGGCGGAGACGCCGGCCGAATGCGTCAGCACGTTCTCGCGGCTCGCGCGGCAGCGAATGCGGTGGGCAGAGGGGCACACCCACAACGTCCGCAAGTGGTTCGTGCCGATCATGCGCTCGCCCTTCGTGTCGCCCCTGGAGAAGCTCGAGTTCCTGTTCGACACCACCTACTACCTCCAGGCCGGGCTGTTCATCGTCGGCTCGGTGAGCTGGCTCATCTCCGAGGTCGTCTTCCACGCCCACGTTCCCGGTTGGACGGCGCTCCTGGGATGGTCGCTGCTCTTCTCCAACATCTTCGCCCTGCCGCTGATGAACCTGGGCGGACTGATCCTGGAGGACGCGCCGCTGCGCGACGTGCAGGGTGTGTTCGGCGCGCTCGTGCTGTCGTTCGCACTGGTGCCCTTCCAGGGTTGGGCGGCGTTGAAAGGCTTGATCAGCAAGGATGAGGGGCCGTGGTTCCGCACGCCCAAGACCGGGATCGTCACCGACCAGGTGCATCACCTGCGCCGCCTGCAGCTCCTGCGCCGATGGATGCTGCGCCGAGGCCCGGGCGGCCGCAAGGCGGCGCCCTCGCCCCTGGCCGCGCAACCGCTCGCGGCCAGGCGCGTAGCGACGCCGTCGCGCTGGCTCGGTTGGCTCATCGCCGGCGGCCTGGTGCTCGCGTTCGGCGGCCTGGCCTTGATGGGGAGTCGCGCGCCGGTCGTGAGCGCTGCCGGCAACCCGCTGTACCTGCACGGCACTGGCACGGCTCCTGGATGCGCGGCTTCCACGTTCAACCAGTCGATCGGCACTCGCGCCACCGCCTGCCAGATCCAGTCCACTGCGCGGGGGATCACCACGGTGTGGGCTTTCTCCAACCTTCCGGCGCAGACGGTTGCCGCCGGCGCCTGGACCTTCACGATGCGCTGGACCGGCGGCTCGGGCGCCACGAACGACGCCGTCACGGTGACCGCCGGCGTGTCTGCCACTGCGAGCTGCGCCGGTTTCACCGCTCAGGTACCCAACGCCGGGTCGACCTGGAGGGCCACCTACGGCTCCGGCACCGCCAACCCGACCAGCCCGCTGACCGTGACCACGAGCGCCGCCCAGGCCTCGATGGTCATCCCCGCCGGCGATTCGCTGTGCATCTCGGTCACCCTCACTCACAACAGCGGCGGCAAGCCGTCGATGATCTATGACGGAATCGCAGGCGCCGGCGACACCGACGTCGTCCCGCCGAGCATCGTGGTGCCTGAATCGCTGGCCGCGTTCGCGGGCCTGGCGGCGCTCATTCCCCTGATCACGGCGCGACGTCGAATCGTGGCCTTCGTGAGGAGGCGGTCGTGAAGACTGGGGATCGCGAGCGCGTGAACATGACCCTGATCGCGCTCGCGTGCGCGCTGTTGATGCTGCTGCCGCTGGTGACCACTTTCAACGACCTGTTGACCACGTGGGCGATGGGCCTGGGCGCGAACAACCCGCTGCAGGCGATCGTCCCGGTCGAGGCGCGCATGGTCGTCGCCCTGGTGGGCCTGGTCGGCATCCACGCCGCCGTCTCGGGCAGCTACCTCGTGGTCTGGGACGGCTCAGGCGTGATGCACACGCTGTTCATCTCCTGGAACTGCATTGGCTGGCAGAGCCTGGTCCTGTTCGCGATCAGTCTCGTCTCCGGCCTGCGGGGTCGGCACTCCCTGGAGGCCCGGATCCAGGTCGTCTGCATCGGAGTGGCCTCGACCATGCTCCTCAACCTGATTCGCGTCGCCGCGGTGGCCGCGATAGCGGCCGTGATCGGCGTCACCCCGGCGATTCTTTTTCACGACTACGGCGGCACACTGCTGGTGATCCTGTTCCTCTTCGCGTTCTGGCTGCTCGTTCAGCGCTGGGTGCTGGCGCCGCCGGCGTGGGCGGAGCTCGAAGCAGGCGCATGAACCGCTGGTTAAGGCTCGGCCTTCAGACGGCCTTCGGCTTGCTCCTCCTGTGGCTTTGGCTTCGCACCGTTTCCCTGAGCGATGTGATCAGTCATGCGCACATCCACAGCTGGGCGCCGGTCGCCGTGATGATCTTTCTGTTCCTGGTGACAAGCTTGATCAGGGCTCGCCGCTGGCTGCTGCTTCTGCGGCCCATAGCCTCTGTCGGCATGGTGAGAGCTTTCGCAATGAACTCTGCGGGCGGGCTCCTCAACTACGTGCTTCCAATTCGTTCCGGCGATGCGGCACGCATGTGGTGGCTATGGCGCCGCCATCGCATGCCGGCGGGGTCCGCTCTCGCCACGATCGTGATCGACAAGGCATGCGACCTGGCGGCCGTGGCGGTCGTCCTCGTGATTCTCGAAGGCGTCGCGCTGACCGGCGCGGTGAGCGCTCCACGAGGGTTGCTGGGCGCCGCAGCGCTTGCTGCCCTGCTGCTCGCGACCGTGCTCGGAACGGCGCTGATGGGTCCTCGGCTCGCGCGATCGCGGCTGGCCCGACGCTTGCTACCCGCGCGTCTTGCGACTGCCGTCGCAGGCCAAGCCTTCGCGTTTCGCGCCGGAGCTCGCGGCCTCTGGACTCCGGCGCTCGCGGGCCGGCTGGCCGCGCTGACCGCGATTGCACTGCTCATCGATTCGTTCAACTTCACGCTGCTGTTCGCGGCAGTCGGCGTGTCCCTCCCGCCGCTCAAGGCGATGGCCGCCTACCCAGCGCTGCTGCTTGCCTTTGCCGTACCGGCCGGCCCCGGGTATCTCGGGAACCTCGAGGTGGCCGGCGCTCTGGTCCTTGGCGGCGGCCTTGGATTGGCTGCCCCCGTGGCCGCAGGGGCCATCGTCGTCTATCACGCGCTGACCGCCGCCAACGCCCTGGTGCTGGGTCTGTTGAGCTTTCTCTTGGTCGGCGGGCGGCGCCGTGCTCACGTCGGCGGTCCCCGCCGCATCGCGGTGTTCCATTGCGGGTTTACGTATTCGGGAGGCGGGGAGCGCATCGTCATCGAGGAAGTGCTCGGCCTGCGCCGACGCGGCTACGAGGTCGAGTGCTATGCGCCGACGGTCGACGCATCGCGCTGCTATCCGGACCTGATCGGTGAGGTCCGCGTGCAAACGTTCCTGCCCCAGCTGCCGCACTGGATCCCATACCGCGAAGCGGCGCAGATGGCGGCGACGTCCCTGTTAATGCCGCTCTACGCGTGGCGCTTCCGCGGGGTCGACGCGATCGTGGGCTGCAACCAACCGAGCGCCTGGATCGCCTGGTGGGCGGCGCGGTTGATGGACGTCCCCTACGTGGTCTACCTCAACCAGCCGAACCGCCTCGTGTACCCCCGCAACATCGACCGCCAGACCGGGTGGGTGTCCAACGCCGATTACCGGCTGCTCGCCGCGATCGTCTTGCGCGCCAAGCGCTTCGTCGCGTGGGCTGATCGCCGCTCGGTGCAAGAGGCCGACGAGTTGCTCGTCAACGGTGGCTATATCGGCGACATCATCCGCAAGACCTACCATCGCGAAGCTGTCGATTGTCCGGCCGGCTGCCACGTGGCCGCGTCGGGGTTTCCCCTGCCTGTCGAGGCTCGCTTCACCGGAGGCCTCACACTCAACGGCTACCCGATACGCCGGCCCTACGTCCTGCTGACCAACCGCCACTACCCCCAGAAGCGCTTCGACCTGGCAATCCGAGCGATGGCCGAGGTCAGCAATCGCCATCCGCGCGTACAGCTGGTCATTCCGGGACCGGCGACAGCGCACACCGACTCGCTGAAGGAGCTCGTGTCCAGGCTGCGCCTCGACGAGCACGTCGTTTTCCTCGGTCCGGTCACCGAGGATGACCTGCAGACGCTTTACGAAGGAGCGGCTGTGTACGTGTATCCGGCGCCCGAAGAGGATTTCGGTATGGGCGTCATCGAGTCGATGGCCAAGGGAGTGCCGGTGGTGGCGTGGAACCAGGCAGGACCGACGGTGACCGTCGGGCCTCGCACCGGTCACCTGGCGGA
>DATITA010000055.1:0-4321 GCA_035468355.1 Candidatus Dormiibacterota bacterium | reverse complement strand
AAGGCTCCGGTGGAAGTCATGGAGGCTGGCGGCCTCGTAGGGCTTCCCGTGCCGCGTCAGGCGCTCTGAGCAGGCCACCCGCCACTCCCGGACGAACTGGACGTCCAGCTGCTCGAACGCCCGCACGCCTGGGTGCTCGGCCTCGAGCCAGGCGAGGAAGGGCAGCAGCGTCCAGTCGTAGTGGTCGAGGGTCGAGCGGGCGACCAGGCTGCCCTGGCGGTCGAGCCGGAAGTGCTGGTAGGCGGCCTCGATCGCCGACGTTCGGTGTGGCTCTGACTCCGCTAAGCGACCCTGGATGACACGCACTGTGGTCCGCATGTTGGCCCTCCATTTGGGCCAGGGACCACAAACAGACCTTTTAACACGGCAATTTCCGGTCCGTTTCCCGGTCGTTTCCAGTCAGGCTCCCACCGCCTTCCAAAAGCCTCGAAACGAATACGAAATCGGGCCTCAGAAGGGTCGTGGAGCCCACGCCCGGATTCGAACCGGGGACCTTTTCCTTACCAAGGAAATGCTCTACCGCCTGAGCTACGTGGGCGGGCTTCCGCCCCGATTCTATCTGCTACATACTGGCGACCAGTTTCATGGCCAACATCGAAGAGGTGCTCGAACGCGCCCGCCGCAGGTTCACCCGGGTAGAGCCTGGACAGGCCGCCGCCGAGATGGCCCAGGGCGCGCTGCTGGTCGACACGAGGACCGATTCCCAGAGGGCCGAGCAGGGCGACATCCCCGGCGCCCTGGTGATCGACCGCACCGTCATGGAGTGGCGGCTTGACCCGGCGTCGCCCTGGAGGATCCCGCAGGCTACGGATCACCAGAAGCGCGTGATCGTGATCTGCAGCGAGGGCTACTCGTCGAGCCTGGCCGCCGCCTCACTTCAAGACCTGGGGCTGATCAACGCCACGGACGTGATTGGCGGCTTCCAAGCGTGGAAAGCCTCAGGCCTGCCGGTCAAGCCCTAGGCGCGAGGTTTCGTCGCCGCTACGGCTGCTTTCGTCCCAGGTTGTGACCCGCGATGAACGCCAACCCAACCATCGTGCACGCAAGTGGGACAAACAGCCTCGAGCCCGTCGCCCCGACCAACGCTGCCACGATCGTCCAGGTCGCGCAAACAACGGTGAAGGCTCGCCCCAGGCCAAGCGAACCGGACCAGTACTCACGGTTCAGCACCTGCCTCATGAGCCGGCCCCCGATTCCACCTTGCCGACGTCGGTCATGATCTCCGCCTTGCCGCGCACCTTGATGGCGGCCGTGAGGCCGGTGAATTGGGCGATCAGGACCTCGCCGGCGTCCAGCCGCTCCGAGTGGTGTGAGCGGGTGTCCTTCCCCCGCGTCAGGCCCATGATCACCACGCCGTCCTCCAGTGCCTTGACGACAATGTAACGCCCGGTCGGCGCCTCGTCCTCGCTCACGTTCTCACCCACGTTTCATGCGCCCGTTGCCGTTTGACTGCACTTTGGGCCGCACGGTCTCGAACCGCGTGACCGGCGAGCCAACCAGCTCGTCGATGTCGGCGGCAAGGGCCGGTCCGGCGAGCACATGATAGCGATCAGCATTCACCACGACCTCCCGCGTCCCGACCACGACGTGGAGCACGACCTCGTCGGTACCGGGGTGACGCGCGAGCACCGCTTCGAGCCGCTCCGCAAGAGCCGAGTCGCTGTTGGAGAACCGGACGTGAACCAGCTGCCGGCGCGACACCGGGACGCATTCGGGGTCGTCCCACAGCCAGGCCATGTCGGCGATCACCGACGCCGTCTCGACCTCCGATTCGAGCTCTGGATCGGCGGGAGCGCCACCGGAGCCGGTCGCGCGAGTGCTGCCCGCACGAGCGTCCACCTTGCCCTGCACGACCAGTACCTTGTCCGGCTCGAACAGCAGACGCGCCTGCTCGAAGATCCGGGGGAACAGCACCACGTCCACCGTGCCGGTCAGGTCCTCCAGGGTGGCGTACGCCATGATCTGGCCCTTGCGCGTCACGACGCGCCTCACCTCGCGCACCAGGCCGGCCACGCGCACCTCCGTCTCCTGCAGCGCGCTCGTCACCTCGACCGCCTGGGTGTCCGACAGCCTGGCGAGCTCGGCGGAGATGCGGCGGAGCGGGTGATCGCTGAGGTAGAGACCCAGCAGCTCCTTCTCGAGCCGCAGCTTTTCCTCGCCGGGCATCGGCTGGACGTCCACCCCTAGCCCGAAGTTGTTGACGTCCTCGCCCTCCGAGCCGATCAGGTCGTACATGCTGATCTGGCCGGCGTCTCGGTCCTTGCGGTCGCGCTCAGCTCGGTTGATGAAGTGTTCGAGCACCGTGAGCAGCCACGCGCGCTCCCCAAGGCTGTCGCATGCGCCCGACTGAACCAACGCCTCCAACACCCGCCGGTTGACGTCCTGGATGGCGGCCGTGCGCTCGCACAGGTCCTCAAGCGACTTGAACGGTCCGCTGGCGTCGCGCATCGCGACGATGGTCTCCACCGCGTGCTGGCCTACGTTCTTGATCGCGGCGAGGCCGAACAGGATGCGCCCTTCGCTCATCGAGAAGTCGGCGCGCGAGCGGTTGACGTCGGGCGCCAGCACCTCGATGCCGCGCAGGCGGCAGTCGACGATGGCCGTCGCCACTTTGTCCGCCGATCCCTCCATGTGGATCAGCAGAGAGGTCATGTATTCGAGCGTGTAGTTGGCTTTGAGAAACGCGGTCTGGTACGCGACGAGTCCGTACGCGGCGGAGTGCGCCCGGTTGAAGCCGTACTCGGCGAACTTCGCGATAGCGTCGAACAACGCCTCGGCGGTGGCGGGAGGGATCTCGCGCTCGACCGCGCCGGCGACAAACTTCGTCCGCTGCTTGGCCATCTTGACCTTGTCCTTCTTGCCCATGGCCGAGCGAAGGATGTCGGCCTCGCTCATGCTGAAACCCGCCAGCTCGCGGGCGGCCATCATCACCTGCTCCTGGTAGATCATCACGCCGTAGGTCTCGCGCAGGATCGGCTCCAGCCGCTCGTGCAAGTACTCGATGGGCTCACGGCCCTGCTTGCGCGCGATGAAGGCCGGGATGTTGACCATCGGTCCGGGCCGGAACAGGGCGACCGCGGCGGACACGTCACCGAAACTTTGCGGGCGCATGTCCATGACCATCCGGCGCATGCCGGCGCCTTCGAGCTGGAACACGCCATGCGTGTCACCGGCCGACAGCAGCTCGTAGGTTTTGGCGTCGTCGAATGGAAGCTTTTCGAGGTCGAGCTCGATGCCGCGGGTCTCCTTCACCAGGCGGAGGCACGTCGAGATGATGTCGAGGTTCTGCAGACCCAGGAAGTCGATCTTCAGCAGGCCGATGTCGCCGACCGCTTTCATGTCGTACTGGGTGATCACGGCGTCGCTCTTGGGTCCGAACTGGAGCGGCGTGTAGCGCACCAGCGGCTCGGGGGCGATCACGACGCCCGCAGCGTGAGTGCTCACGTTGCGCGAGACGCCCTCGAGCGCCCTGGCGACGTCGATCAACCGCTTCTGGTCATCGTTGGACTGGTACGCCTCGCGGAACTCCGGCACCTCCTTGATCGCATCCTCCAGCGACTTCGAGCGCCCCTGCCATACGGGCACGAGCTTGGCCAGGCGGTCGGTATCGCGTAGCGGAACCTCGAGCACCCGACCCACGTCTCGGATCGCGGCCTTGGAAGCCATCGTGGTGAACGTGACGATCTGCGCCACCCTGTCGGCGCCATATTTCTGCGAGACGTACCGAATGACTTTTTCGCGACCCTCGACCGAGAAGTCACAGTCGATGTCGGGCATCGACACACGGTCGATGTTGAGAAACCTTTCGAAGATCAAGCCGTGGGCTAGCGGGTCGATGTTGGTTATGCCCAGGCAGTAGGACACGAGGCTGCCGGCCGCGCTGCCTCGGCCCGGCCCGACCGCGATTCCGCTCTTGCGCGCGAAGTTGTAGAAGTCCCACACGATGAGGAAATAGGACGCGTAGCCGGTTTGCCGGATCACGTCGAGCTCGCTGGCGGCCCGCTCCCTGACCGACGCATCAGGCGTTCCGTAACGCCACTTCATCCCGTCCTCGACGATCTTGCCCAGGTAGTTGTCCGGGGTCATGCCTTCGGGCACGTCGAAAGGCGGCAGCAGCGTCTCCCCGAGCTTGATCTTCAGATCCACCATCTCGGCCACGTCCAACGTGCTGGCCAGCGCGTCAGGGAGGTCGGCGAACGTGGCCATCATCTCCTCGGGCGTTTTCAGGTAGTTCTCCTGCGTCGAGAAGCGCCACCGGCCGGGATCGTTGAAGCGCGCCCCCGTCTGAAGGCACAGCAGCACGTCGTGCGCCTCGGAGTCG
>DATITA010000054.1:0-43242 GCA_035468355.1 Candidatus Dormiibacterota bacterium | reverse complement strand
CCCGACGCGGAGGGTCTCTACCGACCTATCCGGCGCAATGCCGGCGCGCGCCCGCGCGCCGGCTTGGGCCCTCGAGCGCACCCTCATCCGGGTTGAGCGGACTCCCGATTCTGGGACATTCGTCCCATTGGCCCTCGGCGGGCTCGCTGTCATTCTGTCTTGCATCCGCGCTGCTGCGCGACAAGGGGAGCGGAATGAAGCGAAGCCGAGACAGTCGTTTCTTTAAGGTGTTGCTGCCGGGATTCGCGGCCGCCAACCTTGGACTTGGCCTTGTGGTGCTGGCCCAGCTCGGCCCCCATCTCTGGCTGCAGTGGCTCGAGATCGCAACCGGGGCTTTCTGTTGCGCCGTGGCCGGGTGGCTTGCCGCCTCTGGATGGTCCAAATCCTATTGGGGAAAGAGCATGGCGCGCCAGGTATTTGCCTGGCACCGCATGGTCGACGCGATCTTCGCGTGGGTCGAGGATCTCCCGATCCCAGCCGAGTCCGTCTACCGCCTGAAGCGGGCGCTCGAAGACGTACGCGTCGAGCGGCTGCCGCGTTAGGGGATCGGCCGTATTCATCTGACCGGGATCACAACTCTGATCGACGTTCCGCCAGAGGAGACGGCCACCGTCTCCAGCTCGCCGCCCATCAGGACCGCGCGCTCACGCATGCCGACCAGCCCATGGCCGGGTCGTAACTCGCCAAAGGCAGGCAACCCTCGACCGTCGTCGGTCACCGTGACCTCGATCAACTGCGCGACCGTGTTCAAGCCGAGCGTGATCTCAATCTGGCGCGCGCCGCTGTGACGGTAGGCGTTCTGCAGGGCCTCTTGCACGATCCGGTAGAGGTCCGTCGCGGTGGCGGCAGGCAGCTGCACAGGCCAGGCGTCAGTGACCAGCATGCGCACTCCGATCCCTGTCCGCCGGGCGAATGGTTCCAGCAGGGCGGTGCGGAGGATCTTGGGAAACTCGGTGCCCGAGATCGCCTCGCCGCGCAGGTCATAGACGACGTCGCGCACGTTGGCCAGGGCGTCTCGCGTCCACTCCTGGAGCAGATCGATCTGGCGCAGCACGCCTGCTCGGCCGGTCTGGTCGGCCTTGAACTGCTCGAGGTCGATCAGCATGCCGGCCAAGGTCTGCGCTACGCGGTCGTGCAGTTCGCGAGCAAGGTGCTCTCGGATCGCGTGGTCGGCCTGTGCCAGTGCAGGCCTGCGCGCGCCCGGCGCATCCGGGCCCGTTGGCCTGCGTCCGACGCTGCCGACATGACGCTTACCCGCCACCCCAGGCTTAGGCATGCGCTGCGATTTTACAAGCTCACACCTCAATGCCTGCACCTATTGACTTTGAAAATCTTCGCCACAATGGCTCAAGTGCTTGGAATTACCAATGGCGCCGGCCGTGCGCTCAACCAGCTCCGGGCCCATACATTGATGTGGACGCGCTACTGGCGCGCCACCCGCCTCGCGGCAACTAGGTGGAAGGGGGTCGCCAGCGCGACGCAAGTTACGGCCCAGCGCCCCGTTTCGGCACTCAGGGCTTCCGACTTTGGAGCCGGTGGACGTTGTTAGGAGCGTCTTCGGCTCGAAGTACCGAAGCTCAAGACGGGAGGAAGACATGTCGGCTCCAAAGATCGCAATTCGGGGAAAGGCCGGAAGTGGATCTGCGCGTTTCGGGCCGTCTCGAAATCGAACCCGGCAATTCCTTGCACTTACGCTCGGCGCGGGGGCCCTCTCCGGCATCCTGGCGCTGCTCGGCCCAGGGTTGGTGACCTACTTTGGGGCGGCGATCACCACGCGAGTCGCTGCCAGCACGCTCGAGCCGATACAGGCGTCAACTGTCTTTCCATCCGTCCCGCCGCAGCACCAGGTGATCGACGTCTACGATCCGGCTCCGCCGGTCAAGCGTGCCGCCCCCGCCCCCGCGCCGGCTCCGGCGCCGGCGCCGGCGCACGCGAGCCCGACCCAAAACCCGGAACACCATCAGTCGCCACGGCCGACGCCATCCGGGTCTCCGCCGCCGGACAACTGACGCATGGAATCTAGGGCGGAACAGGCCACCCGCGATCGAGCGATCTGGTTCGTGCGCCTAGGCACGCTTGGCGGGCTCGTCAGCGCACTGGGCCTGAGCTGGCTTTTCGCCGATATGGCCCAGGCGTACTTTTCTGGCCAGCCCGCGCCCAAACCGGCTCCGCTCCCGCCGGTCGTTCCCGTCGCGGCGATCCCGGTTCAGAAGCCTCCAACTGTGATCCAGAGCGTGGTCCATCACCCTTACCAGGGCGGCTCGCGAGCTCCCGCGGCGCCGCGACCGCCGGCGGCAGGGGCTCCCGCTCCCGCTGGTGCTGGGGCGGCACCGCCGCCACCACCGGCGCCGGTTTGCCATTCCACGCCCTCCAAGCCTTGCTGAGCTCTGACTCCTTCAATGCCATGGGCACGGATCACACCGTCGTCGTGACGGAGCCGGCCGCGCTACCAGCGGCGATGGAGATCGTGCGCTCGCAGTTTCAAGAGATCGACGAAGTGTGCAGCCGGTTCCGCCCCGATTCCGAGCTGTCGCAAGTGAACAGGCAGAACGGAGCGGGCGCCGTCTCGCTTTCCCCGCTCCTGGCGGAGGCAATCGAGGCGGCCCTGGATTCGGCGCTGATGACCGGAGGTCTCGTCGACCTGACGGTTGGCAAGTGTGTCGAGGATGCCGGCTACACCGTCACCTTCAAGAACCTGCCGGCGGATGGCCCGTCTTCAGAGCTGCGTGTGCGCCGGGTAATTGGATGGCAGGCGCTCGATTACGACCGCGCCGCACGGACCTTGCGTCTTCCGGCCGGTATTCAGTTGGACCTGGGTGCGAGCGCCAAGGCCTGGGCTGCGGACCGGGCCGCGGCATCCATAGCCGGTCGGCTCGGAGTTTCGGCGGCGGTGAGCTGCGGTGGTGACGTCGCAGTGCACGGAAGGGCGCCGCAGGGTGGATGGCCGATCCGCGTGGGCGCTGACGTCGACGCCGGCGAGTGGCAAGATGTCGCCGTGTTCGATGGCGGCCTCGCGACCTCGGGGACGACCTCGCGTCGCTGGCGGCGAGGCGGGATCGAGATGCATCACATCATCGACCCGTCCACCGGCTTGCCCGCCAAGACGCCCTGGGCAATGGTCTCGGTGGCTGCAGCCACTTGCCTTGAAGCCAACGCCGCGGCGACGGCGGCGTTGATCATGGGCGAACGCGCGCCTGCCTGGCTGGATAGCCACATGCTTCCGGCCCGACTCGTCAATATCCGCGGCGAAGTCTGTTTCGCCGGCGGCTGGTGCGCTTCGGCCTCATGAGTGCTCACCTGCTCGCGGCCGCGGCCGCGGCAGCCGACTCCCCGAGCTGGTTCTGGTACGCGACCCGAGGGCTTGGCGCCGCCACCCTCCTTGTCCTGACCGGGACGGTGGTGCTGGGGATCGTGACTTCGACCGGCTGGATCGGTGAGCGCACTCCGGCCTTCGTGGCGGCGGACATGCATCGCAACCTCAGCCTGATCGGAATGTGTCTTCTCGCCGCACACATCGTCACGACCGTGCTCGACCCCTTCGCGCACATCGGTTTGCGGGACGTGATGATTCCCGTCGGTGCGGCCTATAGGCCCGTCTGGCTCGGCCTCGGGGTCGCCGCCATGTGGGTGCTCATCGCGGTGGCGGCCACCAGCCTGTTGCGAGATCGGATTGGCCCGCGGCCGTGGCGGTTGATTCACTGGGCGGCGTACGGATCATGGCCTCTAGCCGTTGTCCATGGACTTGGCACGGGCAGTGACGCCGAGGCCCCATGGCTCATCGCAGTTGTCGTCGCGTGCGTGGTGGCGGTCGTGTTCGCGCTGCTCTTCAGGCTGCGCCAGGGACGGCCGGCCACCCGCCCGGTCCGCGCCCTCGCCGCAATCGCCGCCGCCGCCGTAATCGTGGGGTCGGCCACCTGGGCGGCCACCGGGCCGTTTCAGCCTGGCTGGGCTGCCAAAGCCGGAACCCCTCCGGTCAAGACGGTTGCGGCCAAGCCGGGTCCGGTGCACCCGGGTCCCGGTGGGTTCAGCGACCCGCTCGCCGGCGTGCTCGTCAAAGATAAGGCTGGGAACGTTCAGATCGCGATGAGGGACATGGTGGACACTGCGTTGACGGTTGCAATCCGGTCTCCCAACAGCTCAGAGACGCTGCCGGTGGTCACGATCGCCCGCGGCACGAAGATCCTGTGCACGGTCCCAGCCACCCCTGGCGCAACTCTGTACGCGGTTTGCGGTGCCGTCCGCTTGACCATCGCGTTGTACGGTTCGAGCACCGTGCTTGCTTCGGGAGGACAGATAACGGGTCAACTGCTAACTTCTGGGCCATTGAACTGAACCCCGTCACGCAGCCGGCGACTCGAACGGCGGTCGGCCGCAGGCTCATGGGTGGGCCGGCTCCAGCCGCCGGATACGAGAACATCGAGGACCATCAGCGCCGCCTCGGCTCGCGCCCGGCGGGGGGCAGGCCCCTCATCGATCTCCTCGCACATAGCGGCCTGCGCGGTCGTGGTGGCGCGTGGTTTCCGACTTCGCGCAAGTGGGCTGCGGTCGCGGACCGCTCGGACGGGCGCGCGGTCGTCGTCATCAACGCTTCGGAAGGTGAGCCGTTGAGCGCCAAAGACAAGACGTTGATGGCGCTGCGACCTCACCTCGTCCTGGACGGAGCCGCGCTTGCGGCGGAATCGGTCGGCGCCGATGACATCGTCCTCTACGTTTCCCGCGGCACCGGTGGGACAGAGAAGATGGTCAGCCTGGCCGCCAAAGAGAGGCGGCGCTCGGGTCGCGACGAACCGACTATCCGCATCGTCCGGACCGCGCACCGGTACATTGCAGGCGAATCCTCTGCGGTCGTCAATCGCGTGTCAGGCGGCCCCTCCAAGCCGAAGTTCGGCCAGCGTTCGTCGGAGAAAGGAGTAAACGACAGGCCAACGCTCGTCCAGAATGTCGAAACGCTCGCTCACGTCGCGATGATCGCGCGCTACGGCAGCGAGTGGTTTCGCAAGCTGGGCACGCAGACTTCGCCCGGCAGTGCCCTCATGACGGTGCTGGGCAACGTCCAGCATCCGGGCGTCTATGAAGTTGACCTTGGTGCGCGGTTAGGCGGAGTCCTCGAAGCCGCCGGTGGCGCGGTCACTCCACCGGCCGGCGCATTGCTCGGCGGCTACTTCGGAACGTGGCTCCCACCGGCGGTGTTGGCGGACCTGCCGCTAGACGTGGATGTCCTGCGCACGAAATACGGAGCCGCCTTTGGATGCGGCATTGTGGCCGTGCTGCCCAGCGAGGGCTGCCCGGTGGTGGAGGCAGCTCGAATCTTCAACTACCTCGCGGCGGAGACGGCGGGGCAGTGCGGACCTTGTGTCAATGGCCTTGCGGCGATCGCGGCCTCGATGAACAACATTGCCCAATCCAACGGAGGAGTGGGCGATCTCGAAAAGGTGCGAAGGTGGATCGACATGGTCCGCAACCGCGGCGCATGCCACCACCCAGACGGTGCGGTGGGCCTGCTGTCCAGCGCGCTGACCGTTTTCGCCGACCACGTCCAGATGCATGTTTATCGGCAGAGGTGTTACGGGGCAAGGTCGAGCGGCTTTCCCCAGCCGCCGGCGGCGGGGCAGGGGTGGCGATGAGCGAGGTCATTCAGCGCCGGCTTCGTGTCAATCCAATCCTGTGCAACGGCTACGGCTACTGCGCCGAGATTGTGCCGGAGCTTGTCTCGCTCGACGATTGGGGCTTCCCGATCGTGAACGAAAGCGCGATCGGAGGTGAAAGGCTCCAACGCCTGGCTGAGCGTGCGGTGGCGACGTGCCCGCGACTCGCTCTCCTCCTCGAAGAGGCCGGGCCGGAGCGTCGCTGAGGCTAAGGGCCACAGGATACCGAGCGGTCTATCAGTCCCTATCCACTGGCTGCTGAAGCCGGCTGACGTTCGTCCGCGGCAGTGCTGGGCCTCTTCGATGGGTGGTTCAACGGGCTTCGCCGTTCAACTAAGTAGGGGGTGAGCCGAATGGTCGCCCCACTTTCCAAGAAGGAGGTAGTGGTTTGATTCATGCCCTGCTTGTGGTCGCTCTGATCCTCGCCGTGCTTTGGTTCCTGTTCCACACGTCTATCGCCATCATGAACCTGATCTGGATTGTCGTAGCGATCTTGGTCGTGCTCTGGCTCGTCGGATTGCTGCGCGGTCGCTCAACAGCGCGGTAGCACGTGAATAGCCCGGCGGCCGATCGCTTCGGCCTCCGGCTTTTCATGACTATCTCGCGAGCGGGAACAATGGGCTGACCTATTGGCTGCTTCAATTGGCTGGTGAACCCCGCACTTCGCCCGGCGAAGTCGCATGCCAGTCCTCAGGTGCACGCCTCAGGTGATCAGATCGAGCTGGTATGTGACCGGATGCGGTTGACCGCCGTGACCGTCGGAGGCGGTATTCGCGAGCTCGTCCGCGACGATTGGCGCGTCCTGGACGGCTATGGGGCGGACGAAGTCGCATTCGGAGCCTACGGGCAGGCGCTCATACCGTGGCCGAATCGCATCGCCGACGGCCGATACGAATTCCAGGGCCAAACGTATCAGCTCGCTCTGACCGAGCCCGACAAGCACAACTCGATTCACGGGTTTGCCCGCTGGATGACATGGAAGGTGGAGCGCCACGATGCGTCGACTGCCTTGCTGAGCCTCGTGATTTACCCACGCGCTGGCTATCCCTTCGCCCTCCACCTCGGAGTCGAATACACGCTCTCGCCGTCAGGCGTCACCGTGACGACGACGGCGCGCAATGTCGGGAGATCCCCCTTGCCGTATGCCAATGGTTTTCACCCTTATATTTCGGTCGGATCGCCGCGGATAGACAGCTGCCTGCTCAAGGTGCCGGCTGTGACCTGGCTGCCCAGTGATGAGCGAGGAATACCGATGGGGAAACAGCCCGTCGAAGGCTCCGCGTATGACTTTCGGGCTCCGCGCGCCATCGGCCCGATGCGCCTTGACACCGGATATGGCGATCTGATCCGCGACTCGGAGGGGCTGGCGCGTGTTGAGCTCACGGCTGCGGATGATTCGCGCTCAGTCGGCTTGTGGATGGATTCCAGCTACTCGTACGTGATGACGTTCACCGGCGACACCTTGGACGACGCATCACGGCGGAGGAGATCGCTCGGGGTTGAACCCATGACAGCCGCGCCAAACGCTTTCCAAAGCGGTGATGGCCTGCGCGTGCTCGAGCCAGGCGAAGCTACAACTTCTGTGTGGGGCATCGACATCCGGTAATCGTCTCGCTAGGGCGCCTTCAGGAGCTTGACTTTGTGCTGCAAAGCGTGGTACTTGCGGCGCAAAGGAGTGGTCAGATGAACGTGATTGGAAACACTCCCGAACGACGGGTGATTCTTATGGTCGATCCCGCGGGTCGGACGCGTCAAACTTCGCCGACATGTGCGCTACGAAGCGCGCAATCATCCTCGAGATGAGAGCTTAGAATGCTGACGCTGCGCCGAGAAAGGGATTCGCTTTTCCAGCAGTCCTTTCGGTTGTTCACCTAGGGGAGGGTGACCGCTGAGCTTCATCCAGGGCCTGCACGGAGTGGTCGCGATCGTGCTGCTCTGCACGCTGCTGTTTGCCGAAGAGGCGGGTGTTCCGCTACCTGTCCCTGGAGAGCTGACTCTCATTGCTGCCGGCCTGCTCATCGCCACTGGTGGGCTCGACCCGTGGCTGTTCGTCCCGCTTGCCATGGCGTCATGCCTGGCCGGCTCGTTGACTGGCTACAGCTGGGCGCGACTGGTCGGAGAGCGCGGGCTGCGAGCCGCCGCCGCAAAGCTTCATCAAACCAAGCGCCTGGACAAGGTCACCGCCAGGCTCCGCCAGGCCGGACCTCGTGAGATCGCGATCTCGCGTCTGATACCCGGGCTGAGGGTATACACGACGCTGGCAGCAGGTGCGGTAGCCGTTGATCGCCGGACGTTCCTGATCGGCATCACGCCAGTGACTGTGCTGTGGGTGGCCGTCCTTCTGGTAGTGGGTGTCGTCGCCGGCGTGCCCGCGGAGCGTTTCCTCGGGCAGCTCGAGGCTCTGGTCCTTCAGGGCGGAATTCTGATTGTGCTTGGTGTCGGCAGCTATATCGCGATCCGCCGAGTGCCGGAGAACAGCATCACTGCTTTGGCGCGCCTGCCGTCAAATCTGAGGGCGCTGCTGGCAGCAAGCGTAGACATGGCGTTGATCGGAGCTGTGGTTGCAGGGGCGCTGGCCATCGTTCGCCCTCTGACCTCGGTGGGAGAGACCGCCGGCTGGCTCGACTTCGTGGTCGTGGCGATAGTGATCGCCATCTTCTATTCGGTGGCAACCCGTGCGGGCCGGCACGCGACAGCCGGCGAGACGCTGCTCGACGCCAGCTACCTCACCCAGCGTGCACCGGAAGCATCGAGAATCAGCTTGCGCGCTGCTGCGCGAATGTTGCTCGAGCGTGGCGCAACCCGACCGGTACCGGATGTGGTGCGGGCGGCGGAGATGTTTCGCGCGCTGGGGGATGCCAGACGGCTGGAATTGGCGCGGCTACTGCTTACCGGGGATCGCTCTCTGGACCAGGTAACAAGTGAGCTGCACGTGTCCCGGCTCGAAGCCGCCTACTCGTTTCGGGAGCTTCAAGTCGCTGGCTTGGTGCTGGTCCGCGAGACTGACGCGGGTCAACTTTATGCGATCGCCAGCGACCATGTTCGGATCGCCATCGCCCAACTGCTGGAGCAGGCGCCCCCGGGTGACCGCCCGGGTGCGGCGTCGTGAACGCCCCTCGTGTCGAGCACTTCCAGACGTCGGCTATCCGGCGGAGCTGTTGACTGGAACAGGACTATTTGCTCCAGGCTCCATTCGGGACACCGTCGTGGTCGAAATCTAGTCGCGCGGCTTCGGAGCGCCGAAGCCCGGCCTGCTCCGTTGTTGGGTGAGCGGCTCTGGAGTGCTTATATGTCGGGGTGGCCGACGAGCCTGTCCTGAAGCGTGGTGAAGGACCCCTACCGGACTTCCCGGCCGGCTTTGCGTGGGGGGTCGCGACGTCCAGTTACCAGATCGAGGGGGCCTGGGCCGAAGACGGCAAGGGTGTATCGGTATGGGACACATTCACGCACACGCCAGGAACCATCCGCGACGGCGCGACCGGTGACATCGCTTGCGACCACTACCACCGCTGGGCCACGGATCTCGACCTCATGTCGTCTCTGGGCGTCAACGCCTACCGCTTCTCGGTGTCCTGGCCGCGGATTCTGCCCGCCGGCGCAGGCGCCGTCGAGCCGCGCGGACTTGATTTCTACGACCGACTCGTCGAGGGCCTCGTCGAGCGCGGCATCGCGCCCTATGTGACGCTCTTCCACTGGGATCTGCCCCAGCTTCTCGAGGACCGCGGCGGCTGGACCGCGCGCGACACGGCCGAGCGCTTCGCTGAGTACGCGGGCATACTGGCGCGTCGACTCGGCGATCGGGTCGCCGCATGGATAACCCTCAACGAGCCGGCGGTGCATTGCTTTTACGGCTACGCATTGGGCACAGCCGCGCCAGGGCGAACGATGGGGCTCGCCGTCTACCCGGTCGTTCACCACCTCCTGCTCGGCCACGGCCTCGCTGTCCGTGCTCTACGCGCTGCAGGGGTCAGCGGCAAGCTCGGGATCACCAACAACCTCGCCCCGGTCTGGGCGGTAGACCCCGCCTCCGCCCGTGACAGGGCCGCGGCGGAGCGGTATGACGGAGTCCGCAACTGGCAGTTCCTCGACCCGATCCTTCGCGGTCGACACCCGTTCGAAGTCGAACAGGTGTATCTGGGCTCGGACTTCTCGGTGGTGCAGGAAGGCGACGCCGAGGCGATCGCGGCGCCGATCGACTTCCTGGGGGTCAACTACTACGCACCGGAGCTGGTCCGGGCCCCGGACGACAGCAACCCGCTCGGCTTCGAACAGGTCCCAATCAAGGGTGTGCCGCGGACTGCCTTCGACTGGCCCGTGGTGCCTGAGGGCCTGGCCGAGCTCCTCGGTTTGCTGCGCGCGCGCTACGCGGCGGCGCTTCCCCCGGTCTACATCACCGAGAACGGCGCCTCGGTCGAAGACGTCGTGGAGAGCGGCCGCGTGCACGACGATTTCCGGATCGCATACATCGACCACCACCTGCGCGCGTTGGCCGGCGCCATGGCAGCCGGCGCGGACGTCCGCGGCTACTTCTACTGGACGCTGATGGACAACTTCGAGTGGGAGGAAGGCTTCGGGCAGCGGTTTGGCCTCGTCTATACGGACTTCATTACGCAGGCGCGGATTCCCAAGGACTCGTTCGATTTCTATCGCTCCTTGGTAACCCCCACCCGCAGGTTAAGTCCATGACCGTCCGGCCCGCGCCCGGAACAGTGGGCGCGTTCGTGGAGCCCACCCAGCGTGTCGGTGGCCTCCTCCTCGGCACGATGGCCCTGTGCAACGTCGGCGTGATGCTCGCCTTTTACGCGCCGCTCCAGAACCTGCTCCCGCGGCTCTCCGAGTCGGTCGCCGGTGCATCGGGCAAGGAGTCCACACTGGCCGTGATCACAGGTGTGGGCGTGATCGGCTCGGTGATCGGGCAGCCTCTCACCGGCGCCCTCTCCGACCGCACCACCTCACGGTGGGGGCGCCGGCGGCCGTGGCTGCTGGGCGGCGCGCTCGCAGGAGCGGCCGCGGTGGCGCTCGTGCCCTACCTGACGAGCGTGGTCGCCATCACGCTCGTGTGGCTGGTCGCCCAGTTCACCATCAACGCTGCCTTCGCCGCCCTGACCGCCACCATCCCAGACCAGGTGCCGGTCGACCAGCGCGGCATAGCCTCAGGCCTGATGGGGCTGGCGCAGACGGTCGGCATCGTCGCCGGTGTGGCGATGGTCTCGTACCTCGTGACCTCTCTTCGTGGAGGTTTCGCGATCACTGCCCTGCTCCTGGTCATTCTCACCATCCCCTTCCTGCTGCGACTGCGCGACCCCCGCTTGGATCCTGCCGACCGGGTGCCGTTTCAGTGGGGTGAATTCATCCGCGGCTTCTGGGTTTCGCCGCGGCGCTACCCGGACTTCGCCTGGGCATGGAGCGCCCGGTTCGCCGTCCAGCTGGGTAACGCCATCGGCACGGTGTATCTCCTCTTCTTTCTGAAGGACCGCATCGGGCTGCCCGAGAGCGACGCTGAGCAGGCGCAGACGCTGGTGATCGGCCTGTATGCGCTCGGATCAATCCTGACCGCGGTCGTCGGCGGGTACATCTCGGACCGGACCGGGCGGCGCAAGCGCTACGTGGTCTTATCCACGGTCGTCATGGCGGGGGCAGCGGTCATGCTGGCCATGTTCACGGTACTGCCGATGGTGTACGTCGCCGGATTCCTGCTCGGCGCCGGCTACGGCTGGTACCAGGGTGTCGACCAGGCGCTGGTCACACAGGTCCTGCCCGGAGCCCGGGACCGCGCTCGCGACCTGGGCGTGATCAACATCGCCAACTCGGCGCCTCAGGTCATCGCACCGGTGATCGCCTTCGTCTGCGTCATTCACCTCGGGGGCTACCCGACGCTCTACCTGATAACCGGCGTCGTCACTCTTCTGGGCGCCTGGGCGGTTCAGCCGATCCGGTCGGTGCGCTGAGCTGACGAGAGAGGAACCGATCCTCAGCTGAATCTATCGCTTGGCGTCCCGGTCGGGGGAACCCTGCGCGTCCTCGGCGACGCGTGGGGCGAGGCCTCGTTCGTACGCGTAAATGACTGCCTGGATACGATCGCGTACTCCGAGCTTGCCGAGCACCCGAGCGACGTGCGTCTTAGCCGTGGCTTCCGCGATGCCAAGTCGAGAACTGATCTCCGGGTTCGAGAGTCCGCGCACGACCAACTCGAATACCTCCCGCTCGCGCTCCGTCAGATCGTCGAGCTCGGTGGGGGGCACTCTCGGTGCCGGTTGCCGCATGAACGCACTGATCACGGCCCTCGTCACGGCCGGCGCCAGGAGCGCCTCGCCTCGCGCGACGATATGGATAGCTCCCAGGATCTCCTCGGGCGGTGCATCTTTGAGCATGAATCCACTGGCGCCGGCGCGGAGAGAGCCGTAGACGTACTCGTCGAGTCCGAAGGTGGTCAGGATCAGGATGCGCGTGTCGGGAATCGCTTCCGTGATCTGCCGCGTGGCTTCGATGCCGTCGACCACCGGCATTCGGATGTCCATCAGGACTACGTCCGGATGGTGTTTGAGGGCGGCGATAACGGCAGCCCTGCCGTCGCTGGCTTCACCGACGACCTCCAGTCCCGCCTCACTCGCGATGACTTTGCGCAGGCCGATCCGCACCAGCGCTTGATCATCCGCGATAAGAACCGTGGTCATTGAAGTGGCAGTTGGGCGAGGACCTGGAAGCCACCACCCGCCCGCCTCCCGGTTGTCAGTCTTCCCCGGTACAAAGCGACCCGCTCTCTCATGCCGACCAGCCCGTGGCCGCCTTCGACCGATCCCAGGTCTGCGCCGTGGCCGTCGTCCGCCACCTCCAGGACCAGCTCGTCGGGACGATAATCGAGTCGAACCGTCACCTTCGCTGTGCCAGCGTGTTTGAGCGCATTCGTGAGAGCTTCCTGTATCACCCGATAGGCGCAAAGCTCGACGCCGGCCGGAAGGTCGCGGCGTTCTCCCCCGACGCTGATGTCAACGTTGAGGCCGGATTCCCGGACTCTGCCGACCAGTGCATCGAGGTCCCGTAAACCTGGCTGCGGCTCAGCGGAGGCGCCGGCCCGGAGCATCCCGACCATGCGACGCATCTCTCCCAGGGCCTCTCGTCCGACCTTCTCGATGGTGAGCAGTACCTCTCGCGTAGCCGTGTTCTCGGAGCCCAGAGCTCTCCGCTCAGCGCCCGCCTGGATCACGATCATCGAGACTTCGTGCGCAATCACATCGTGCAGCTCGCGCGCGATGCGCTGGCGTTCGTCAAGCAAAGCCTCTCGAGCCGCCAGGTCGCGTTCGCGCTCCGCATGCTGAAGCCGTTGCTCGCGATCGCCTACGAGGAAGCGTGCCAGCACGAGGACGACAAGCCAGCTCAGCACGAACTGTGGGAAACCGGCCGGGGCGAGCCCGAGGAGGGCTGATGCGACCAGGGCTGCAGCGATTGCCGCTACAGCCGCGACGAACGGGCGCGGTCTCGACCACACCGCGAGTCCGTACATAGCCAGGAGCCACGACAGGGCATAGGTCGGGAGATCGGGTGGACCAAGGAGATCTGCGGCGCCAAGCGACAGCAGGCCCGCCGTGGCCCCCGCCGCGCTCGGATACCGCCGGCGAGCGGCGACACTCAACGCCATCGCCGGGTTGATCAAGGCATATGGCAGACGGTGACTGCCTGCCCCCGGCCCCAGCCAAACCTCTGCCTCGCCCAAGACCACGAGACAGGCGGCCACCAGCACGTCGATCAGGACTCCATGGCGCTTCAGCAGCCCGCGCATAGGCGGAGGTTAGGTCGAAAGGAGCGAGTTTGTCATCCACCTATCGCCTGACCAGCGGTCACCCGATCGGATGACGCCATGACCCTCCCCTCGAGTGACGACAAGCCCGACGTTGGCTCCTAACGTCGGTTACATCGCAAATTTCGACAGGAGGAACTTCGATGACTTCAACGCTTCTTTTCAAGATATGTGGCTGGACACTTGGGCTTGGCTCTGTTGCGTACATCGTGCTGACGATCGGCGGTGACATCGTCTTGGGGCAGGGCGCACAGCATTTCGGTTCGCCGCTGTATGCCCCCGTCTCGGCGCTTCAGGGCGTAGCCGGGTTCTTGATGCTGGTCGGGTTCGCCGGCCACTATGGGCGTCAGCATTCAAAAGCAGGCCGGCTAGGCTTCCTGGGAGCTGTCTCGCTCTCCGCCAGCATCGCCCTCTACGCATTCGCCCTCCCCGTCATGAGCGCCATCATGTTTTCCTGGCTCGCTGCTCAACCGGCTACGCGCCATGCGCTCGAGGGCAACAACGGGCCGGGCGGGCTTTTAGTCTTCTTCATCTTGAGCACAGTGCTCAACGTGGTCGGGATCGTCTGCTATGGGGTCGCGACCTGGAGGGCGGGCATCGCTGGGAAGGCGGCCGCCGGTGTGCTGGTCGCGGGCGGTGTGCTTGCGCTGGTCGGCTTCTTCGTGGGCAGCTCCAGCCCAGACATTCCGGCATGGGTGAGCGACTTGCCCGGCCAGGTGTTCATTGCCGCCCTCGCGTGGCTCGGCTGGCAGCTCTCACGCACAGCTTCCGCGGGTTCGCCGGCTTTGCGATGGGTCGGCCAAGCCGGCTAAGGCCAGGGACTGGGCGGGCACGAGTGGTTGGCGAGTCCCGCGCCAGCCACTCGCCGACTACCATCAGTAAGCCCCAGGATGCCAAAAGTACGCTTCGACGCCAAGCTTTCCACCATCGACAAATGGACGATTTTGCGCTTGCCGGAAAAAGCGAGCAAGCAACTGCAGTCGCGCGGGCAGGTGGCGGTACAAGGAACGATCAATGGCCATGGGTTCCACGCGGTATTGGAACCGGATGGCCGTTTCGGCCACTGGATGAAGATCGACGGAAAGCTACAACGCACCGCAGCTTTGAGCGCGGGCGACACCGCGACGCTTGAAGTCGAGTCACTCAAAGACTGGCCGGAACCGGATGTGCCGCGGGACCTGGAAGCAGCTCTGGGCGCCGCCCCTCAGAAGATCCAAGACCTCTGGAACGATGTCACGCCGATGGCGCGCTGGGAATGGGTTCGCTGGGTCAATGCCACACAAAACCCCGATACGCGGAAGCGACGGGTCGAGGTAACCGTCTCCAAAATGAAAAGCGGGAAGCGTCGACCCTGCTGTTTCAACCTCGCCGCGTGCACCGACCCGAACCTGTCCAAGAACGGCAGGCTTACAGAGCCGGCGTGATGGGCGTGCTCGACGTCTGACCGGCAGTACAGGCCCCCTGGTTCAGGCCACTCCATACCCGGTCAAGACGGGGGCCTTTCCTTCACCCCCGGCTTCAGATCGCCCTTCAGTGCGTCCTCATATGCGGCCCACAGCACTCCATACGCCGCCACCAGGCCCTCGGGGCGGGGCTTCGTCAGCGCCGCCTCGAAGCGCCTGGTATATGCGTGGCCGCCGCCCAGCTCGTCTCGCAGCAAGGCCTGAGTCTGCGCCTCCCACTTGGACGCCGATGCGAGGTCCTTGCGCTTCTCGATCATCAGTCGCCCGCGCTCCATCATTTCCTCGAGGCGCGCGACGAATCCGTGCCTGTCGAATCCCTTCGGCGCGCGCCGCGGACCCTCGCGGCTCACCGTGGTCCACTGGACGGGACGGCTGTATGAAGGGGCCGACGCCGACGGGCGCCAGCCGACGGTGGCCCGTTGTCGGTCGTATGCCGCGCGCTTCGTGCTGTTGGTCAGAACCTCGTGCGCCAGGTTGATCAGCTTCGCGTGCTCGAGCGCGTCCGGGTGGTTGCGGCGGTCAGGGTGCCAGTACTTGAGCTGTCGCCTCCACGCGGCGTGCAACTCCGTCTCCGTGGCATCAGGCGGGACACCTAGCACGAAGTAGTAGTCGGCCAGCGGACGGGGGTCGTTCGGCGAGGCGGCACCTCCTTGGTCTCTCGCGCAAACCGGTTTGCGGAAGCGCAGTCTCGCATGGCGGCCAGGGCTTGTTGCAACCCCCTCTCCACGGGGATAATGGTTGTGCGGTGGCTTGCGGTTGAGCTATTGCACCGCGATCGTGATCTTGTACGTCTTCAGGGGCGCGACACCTGTCTCCCACGAGCGGCGATACACGAGTGTCACGTCGGTTCGGCCGCTCGCCTTTGGCTGGAACCAGAAGCTGTAGGTACCGCCTGCGCCTAAAGCAGTGCTCGATGGCGTGAATTCCCACGTGCTCTGGTCCAGGACCGAGGGATTTCCGATCGTCACCTCCCAGTCGTAGCCGGTGGACGGGTTACCGGGCAGTTGAAGCAGGATCGAAGTCTTTGCGGACACGGTTAGCGTCTTGCCGTTGGCGCTTTCGCCGAGGGTCAACGTCTGGTTGGGGCTTGATCCTCCCAGGGCCTCCGCCAGCAGAAACGCACCTGCGACCAGGCCAAGCAACAGGGTAATGAACACGCCGACGCTCCGCTCGTGAGCCAGCGCCACCGCGATGACCCCAATGAGGCCTGAGGCCGCCAGCGCCACGATGACCGGCCAGTAGGTGGGGGGGATTCCGAACGCCGGTGGCAGCACCACAAGCAGGATCGAAAATCCAAACACGCCGCAGGAGATCCAACCGCTGAGCGAACCGGGCAACAGCCGGGCCCCTCTGTGGCTCCCGCGAATAGGAACCGCCATGAGGAAAGCATCGACCGTGAGGGTTGGCGGTTTAAAGAGCCGGGGGGCCCGGGGCCGAGCTTTCATTCGGCCCTGGGCCCAACACTCCGGGCGCTAGACGATCTCGCTGCGGTCCTCCCTCGAGGAGTTCAGGCAGCCCGGACTACCGCGCCGTGCGCTGCGGGCGCCGGGAGAGCGCGGACGCTCGTGAAAAGCAGGGTCCAGTACACCGACGAATACGCCGAGTAGGCTCCTGCCGCTGCTCCGAGGACGCCGAAGAAGAAGACCGCGCCCACGGATCCCGCCACAACCGCACCGGTCGTTCCGCCGATCGCCCAGCCCCCAAGGCCGATTGCGACGGCTGGAATGGCGCCCGCCACCGCGATCACCGCCACCGCGATCCCGATCACGATGCACAAGACCATCAGGAGCAGCCAGCCAAGACCGACCTCCTTGAGATGCGAGCGCACCATTCGGAAGCCCGCGCTCAGACTCGCAGCCACGTCGCCACCTTCTAGCACGACTATTCGCTGGGCGAGCTCGAATGCGATCCCAAGCACCAGCCAGAACGCCACCGAGATTAGCAAGGCCACAACGGCGAAGAGACCGAAGCCCAGGGCGGCCACCGAGGAGTTGATGGCCGCGACGACGGCCGCCACGACCAGCGTTCCGACGAGCATCCCAGGCACTAATGCGAGCAAGAAGGTAAGCAGTCTCAGGCCCGCGATCCGCCAGCCGCTCGCGTAGCCCAAACGCCAGGCGGTGCCCAGCCTGCAGTCACGGCCCGCGTCGTGCTCGACTGCGGCGTGGATGATTCCACCCGTGGCGATGCAGCCGAGAATGAACATCGCGATGCAGACCACGAGAAGAAACGCGAGGATGCCGACAATCCACTCCCAGTTGCCGTTCCACGTGTTCTGGACGGCAGCCCAGCTGGGCCCGCTGTAGGTGCTGGATTGGGTGTAGCCAGTTCCGCTGCTCGAGAAATTGTTCACGGTCGCGCCGCCGGCGAGGAAGCCCAACAGCCACAGGTAGGGGCGTCGGGCCACGATCTCAAATGGTCGCTTGATCAGATGTCCGTAATTCATGTTTCTCTTCCTCCGGGTCCCACGATGGGGCGCCCGCGACGAGAAGCCAAGGGCCATCAGCCCCGGCCTTACCGGGCCTGAGTGCTGGCCGTCGTGCTCACCCTTCAACGAACAGGCCTAATGGCTCTACGCCTCCGGCCCATCCAGGGGCACGCTCATACCGGAGGAGAGTTTGAAATGATCAGTACAACGAATCGCCCGCCAAAGGTTCACGTGCCGCCACGATGGTTCGTTCGGACGTTCTGGGTTGCCCACCGAGCTCTATATCGAATCACCGGAGGTCGGTCCGGGTTGCGCAAGGCAACGAGCGACGCGGAGGGGATGCTGCGACTGCGGACCATGGGGAGACGCACAGGCGCCGAGCGCTCGGTAATCCTTTCCTACTTCGAGGAGGGTCCCGGTCTTGTCACGATGGCCATGAACGGCTGGGGTCAGCCCGAACCTGCGTGGTGGCTGAACCTGCAGGCGAATCCCGACGCCACGGTCGATCTTGCCGATGGCACGCGAGCCGTCCACGCTCGGGCCGCCGTCGGCGCCGAACGAGACCGCCTATGGGGGCGGTGGGCCCATTACGACAAGGATCTCGACCAGTACGCCGCCCTGCGGTCGCACGAGACCGCGGTCGTGGTCTTCGAGCCGCAGACGGAGTCGACCGGAAACAAGCCGGACCTACCGCGGCTTACATAAGACAATTCACCTCATGGCAAATGAGAGCTATGAAGCTGTTCGGACTGTCATGGCGGTGCGCGAGTACCAAGACAGGGAGGTGCCGGATGCGGTAATTCGCCGCATCCTAGAGGCGGGTCGCCTCAGCGCGAGCGCGAGCAACGGTCAGCCGTGGCATTTCATAGTGGTGCGGGAACGTGCCGCGCTGCGAACGCTGGGCACCCTTGTACGGACGGGCCCGTACATCGCCGGGGCGGCGGTGGCCGTGATAGTTGCCTATGAGGCCGCCAAAGGCCAGTACGGCATGTCAGATGCAACTCGCGCGATTCAGTCCATGGTTTTGACGGCCTGGGGGGACGGCGTGGGATCAAACTGGTCCGGGTTCAGCGGGCTCGAAAACGTGCGTGTGGAGTTCGCCTTGCCGCCTGAGTACGAGGTCCTTGCAGTGATCTCCTTTGGTTATCCGAAGCGGAAGGTCGTCGGTAACAAGAAGCGCAAGCCCTTCGACCAGGTTGTCTCGGCCGAGCGCTTCGGCACTCCATTGCGCTGAGCTGAACTCCCACTTTCGCCACGCTGCCCGGGTAGCTGCCGCGCCAGCCCGGCCGCCATGACGATGGGTCGCACGTGCAGCCGGATCGTGATCGCGTCGTCGGCGAAGTAGACGGCTCAGGCCTCCCTGCGGGAGAGAGCTCGAATGAGGATGGCGTAAGCGGCAACGGCCCACGCCGCGAGCACGCCAAATGCGAGCACCCAGCCGCCATACATCGCCTGGCCCGTCAGTCCGTCGACCAGGAGCCTCATCGCTTGACTGCCGGGAGTGGCGCCGAGCACCGTTTGCACCCAGGAGGGCAGGTCGAGCGCCACGAAGAAGACCGGCATGAGGACAAGTAGAAGAGGAATGCTCGACCACGTGTTCAGCTGACTGACACTGCGCACGAGCGCCCCAAGCAACAGGCCGAACCCGATCATTGTCACGCTCAAGAGCACGAGTGCGCCGGTGAAGAGAGGCACATTTGCCGGCACCATTCGGGCCACTCCAAGCAAGAGGGGAATGGAAACCGCGAGATACGTCAGACCGACCGCCACTTTTGCCGCAACCACGTCGGATTGCGTCCCCACCATCAAGAGCGCGTCCGCAGTCTTCTTCTCGAACTCTTCAGTCAGCAGGATTGGCAGCACGTAGATCGCGATCATGGCGATGAGCATGATCAGCGTCCCGAGGACCATGTACTTTCGGACGCCGAGATTGATCATCACGGATGCGGCGTCATGGGCGGGCTGTGCTCTCTGAGTCGAGATGACGGCCGGCGCGTGCTGTCCAGCCATGCCCCTCAGCGCCCCGTCGAGCGCCGATGCGATGTAGATCGCTCCCAAGCTCGAACTTCCAGGTGGCTCCACAACGGACAAAGTGGGCGCCGAACCGGCGGCGACCGCGGCATCGAAACCGGCGGGCAGCATGAGGCCGACATCGGCTTTCTTGGCCTCGACCTGGGCAGTCACGTCGGCCGCCGTCGAGACCATGTTGAATCTCAGATTTACGGTCGCTCCCGCGAGCGTGCGGAGAGCTGCCGGCAGCTGGGTGGCGTCCACTGAAGCTATGGCCACCGTGACCGTGGGCTTCTGCACGTCCGGCATGACAACGTTGTAGACGAGTCCGAGCCCGATTGGCATGAGCAGAGCCATCAGGATTCGCCCGTCGCGAATCGCGTCCTTCAGATCTTTGAGGGCGATGGTGAGGATGATGCGAGGATGCATGACGATCTCCTACAGCGCGCGACCGGCCAGGGCGATGAACACGTCTTCCAGGGTTCCTTCCTGGGAATGGACTGTCAGAACTTTGCCGTCGCGCATCCACCTCGCCATGCGCGCTGCGTCGTCGACGCTGCCGAGGGAGATCGTGGCTTCGGAGCGGTCTTCGAGCAGCACTCTTGCCGTCCGCTGCCCGTAACGAAGTTTCAACTCTGTAGGGGTATCGAGGGCAACTATCTTGCCGTGCGCCAGGAAAGCCACCCGGTCGGACAGTTCGTCTGCCTCTTCCATCTGGTGGGTCGTGAGAAACACCGTGGTTCCCGCTCGGCTGAGGTCTTTGATCAGGGTTCGAACCTCCTTGGCTGATGCGGGATCGAGGCCGGCCGTCGGCTCGTCCAGGAAGAGGACTTCGGGCTGGTTGACGAGCGCGCGGGCGATGAGCAGTCGTTGTTTCATGCCGCCCGAATAGGTCTTCACCTTGCGGGCCGCCACCTCGGTCATTCCCACAACGCGCATCAGATCGGCGACCCGAGATGCGGGAGCTCCGTACAGGCTGGCGAAGAAGGCGAGATTGTCGCGACCCGACATTCGCTCGTAGAGGTTCTGGTCCTGCGAGACCAGGTTGACTCTGGGCTTGATCCGATCGGGCTCAGTCGCGCAGTTGAATCCCGCAACCTCGGCTGTTCCCGAGCTGGGCTTGATCCGGCACGTGAGCACGCGAATGGTGGTGGTTTTGCCGGCGCCGTTGTGGCCGAGAAGACTGAAGATCTCGCCACGCGCCACCTGGAAGCTGATCCCGTCGACCGCTTTGACGGCGCCATAGTGCTTGGTGAGGTCTCTGGCCGCAATCATCGGCGTCGAAGGTTGGGCGTGGATGGCTGCAGGTGGCTTGATCAGATCGGCGAGAGCAGCCATCCCGACCATGGTCTGTCGTGACGGTTGAGATCACACAGGGCCGTTTGGCCCTGCGGTGTGTGGCAAGAGTCCCCGCTCGCAGTCCAACGTGGCCACCCGCGGAACGCCGAGAGCTTTCCGGACAGCCAATTACCCCCATAGGGTATTACGGCCCGTCCGGTGGGGGACCGCCGGCTCTCGCCGGCGCCGCTCCGCGCGCATACCGTGAGCCCATCAAATCATCGGAGGTGAGCGAGATGATGTGGGGTTATACGGACGGCTCGAGCTGGCTGTGGATGGTGCCCATGATGCTGCTGTTCTGGGGTGGTCTGATCGCGCTGGCGCTGTTCGCGGTGCGCGCGTTCAACGGTCCGAGGCGGACCGGTGACCCGGCGATCGAGACGTTGCGCCGCCGCCTGGCGGCAGGCGAGATCAGCCAGGAAGATTTCGACAAGACAAAGCGGATCCTGCAGCAGGGATGAGCCAACGCCTGCTTCTGTCACTCGGAGTGGTGGCCATCGCGGCCTCGCTGCTCCTCGGATTCGTGGGAGTGGCGACGCCACGGGTCTCGATGATGGGCGGCGCCGGCAACTCGGTTGGCCATGGAATCTCGATGGACAGGGCCCAGCAGTCGGTCCAGTCGTTTGTCGACCGGACCGGCAACTCCGACCTGCGCGTCGACGAGCTGATGGAGTTCGATCGCAACTTCTACGCCTTGATAAAGGAGAAGAGCACGGGCATCGGGGCATTTGAGCTTCTCGTCAACAAGGCCACGGGCGTCGTTGGGTACGAACCTGGTCCGGACATGATGTGGAACGCCAAGTACGGCATGATGGGCTTCAAGTCGACGTCAGGTGCCATGACGGTTTCTCCGGACCGGGCGACCCAGATCGCGCAAGGCTGGCTGGACCAGCGGGGCGGCGGTTACACGGCGGGTACGCCCGACGCTTTCTACGGTTACTACACGTTTCATTTCCTGAAGAACGGACAGGTCGCGGGGATGTTGTCGATCAACGGTTTGAGTGGGCAGACCTGGTTCCACACCTGGCACGGCAGCTTCATCCAGCGCAGGGAGCTGGGCGGCTGAGGCGAGCATGAACCGCGAGAGCCGAGGGGTTCGGCCAGCGACGACCAATACCCCGGAGGGGTATGCTGAATAGATGCCGGGCTACAAGTCGCACAAAACGCAAATCCAGGGTCGTTTGCGGCGCATCGAGGGCCAGGTCCGCGGGGTCCAGAAGATGGTGGACGAGGACCGCTACTGCATCGACGTGCTCACACAGCTGGGCGCGGTGAGGGCCGCCCTGGACGCGGTCGCCCTGCTGCTGCTCCAGGACCACACCGAGCACTGCGTCGTCGAGGCGATCCAGGCCGGCGATGGCTCAAAGAAGGTCCGCGAGCTCAACGACGCGGTCGAGCGCCTCGTCAAAGGGCGCTGAGGGTGAACCCGGCGGAAATCGCCGTCCTCGCCGGTGGCTTGGCAGTGACCGGTCTTCTGGGCTGGTTCTTCTTTGGCCCCAAGAAGGCGCATGCGGCCGAGCAGATCGGGAACGTCCAGGAGGTCACGGTGATCGTAAAAGGTGGCTACTCGCCCGACCTGCTGCGGGTTCGCCAGGGTATTCCTCTGCGGATGGTTTTCGACCGCCAGGAAAGCGGCGAATGCACTTCCCGAGTGGTCTTTCCGGACTTCGCGCTGAACCGGCCGCTGGCTGCCTTTGGGCGGACGACCGTGGAACTCCTGCCGGACCGTGCCGGCGAGTTCGGGTTCGCCTGCGGGATGAACATGATCCACGGCAAGCTGATCGTCGAGCCACAAGCCAACGGCCACGGGGTGCCGATCTCGGTCGCTCCACGAACCGATTCGCCGAGCCCACAGACTGACGATGCGAACGAGCCGGAGCAGCTCACCGGGGACCACGAGATGGCCGAGCGCAAGGCCGAGATCGCCGACCTCACGCGGCGGGTGGCAGTGGGCGCGGTGCTCACAGCCCCTGTGCTGTTCGCGGTCATGGCTGGAGGCTTCCTTTCGGTCGGAATTCTGGCCAACCACTGGGTGCAGCTGGCGCTGATCACGCCCGTGATGCTCTATTCAGGCTTGCCCATCCATCGCACCGGATGGCTAAGCCTCGCTCATCGGCAAGCTGAGATGAACTCGCTGATCACGCTTGGCAGCTCGGCAGCGTTCGGCTACAGCGTGATCGTGACGGTGGCTCCAGGCATCCTGCCGCCCGGGCTCCGCGACGTTTACTTCGAGGCGGTGGGCGTGATCATCACCCTGATCTTGCTGGGCCGTCTTTTCGAAGCTCGAGCCAAGGCCGGCACCGGGGAGGCGATTCGAAAGCTGATTGGGCTCCAGGCGCGCACCGCACGCGTCGTCCGCTCCGCAACCGAGACCGACATCCCGGTGGAGGATGTGGTCGCGGGCGACATCGTCATCGTCCGTCCGGGCGAAAAGATCCCGGTCGACGGCGAGGTGACCGAGGGCCAGTCGTCGGTCGACGAGTCGATGGTCACGGGCGAGGCGATCCCGGTCACCAAGCGGGCCGGCGACGTCGTGATCGGCGCCACCATCAACGGCACCGGCTCGTTCCGGTTCCAGGCCACGAGGGTCGGCCGGGACTCGATGCTGGCCCAGATCATCAAGCTGGTCCAGCAGGCGCAGGGCTCGAAGGCGCCGATCCAGCGCCTCGCCGACTCGGTCTCCAGCTACTTCGTGCCAACCGTGGTTGGCATAGCGATCTGGACCTTCGTCGCCTGGTTCGTCTTAGGGCCACAGCCGGCGTTCACGTCGGCCATGGTGAGCGCGGTGGCGGTGCTGATTATCGCCTGCCCTTGCGCCCTTGGCCTGGCGACTCCGCTCTCGGTCATGGTCAGCAGCGGGAGGGGGGCAGAGCAGGGAATCTTGATCCGCTCGGCGGAAGCGCTCGAGACCGCGCACAAGCTGGACACGATCGTCCTGGACAAGACCGGCACCATCACTCGGGGCGAACCCGCGCTCACGGACGTAATCACCGAGGGCGGCTTCAAAGAGGATGAGCTCATTCGGCTTGCCGCTTCCGCCGAGCGCCCGTCTGAGCACCCGCTCGCTGCGGCTGTGGTGGGGGGCGCCCGGAGGCGCGAGATCATCCTCAGCGATCCCGTCGGATTCGACTCCATCACCGGCAAGGGTGTCCGCGCCACGGTGGAGGGCCACCTGGTCCTGGTCGGAAACCCCGCTCTCCTTCGTGACGCGGGCATCGACACCTCGGCCTTGGAGGCCGGGGCCGACCAGCTCTCGGCCGATGGCAAGACGCCGCTGCTCGTTGCCATCGATGGAAGGCCGGCCGGCGTTCTCGCCGTCGCCGACACGTTGAAAGAGGAGTCGGTCGCCGCAGTGGCCGGTCTGCGCGGGCTGGGTCTCGAGGTGGTGATGATCACCGGGGACAACCGGCGCACCGCAGCCGCGATCGCGCGTCAAGTCGGAATCGCGCGCGTGCTCGCCGAGGTGTTACCCGACCGCAAGGCTGCCGAGGTGAAGCGACTGCAATCTGAGGGCAAACGCGTGGGCATGGTAGGCGACGGCATCAATGACGCTCCCGCTCTCGCTCAGGCCGACATCGGCATGGCGATCGGGACGGGCACCGACGTGGCCATCGAGTCGTCTGACATCACTCTTATCTCCGGGGCCCTTACCGGCGTGGTCACGGCCGTCCAGCTCAGCCGGGCCACCATGCGCAACATCCGCCAGAACCTGGTCTGGGCCTTTGGCTACAACGTGATCGGGATCCCGATTGCAGCCGGCGCCCTGTATCCGTTTATAGGCCTGCGCCTGAGCCCGATGATCGCAGCCGGCGCGATGGCTCTTAGCTCGCTGTCCGTGGTCACGAATGCCAACCGCCTTCGGGGCTTTCGTGTCCGGCCGGCCATCGATGTCTCCGTGGCAGTAGCCCCGGAACCGGTAGTCGAGGTCGGTGCCGTGTCGCCGCATGCCGGGAATTCGAACCTGGCCGGGCCGGATCATTCAGGTGTAACGAGTGGGATTCCAGGAGGAGATATGGAACGAGAACCAGCGATCGACCCAGTCTGCGGAATGAGCGTTGACCCTGCCGACGCGGACTACCGCTCGGTCCACGACGGCCAGACGTATTACTTCTGCGCTAGGGGATGCAAGGAGAGCTTCGACAAGGATCCAGGCAAGTTCGTGGGCGGGACGGTGGCGCGTCGCTCCACGGACGATTGACCGATATGACCGCCGGACATCCGCACTCCAAGACATGGATCGCATGTCGCACTGCTCTCCACTGATCGGTGGTGACCTTGGCGCCGCAACCGGCACGCTGACGATGACTGTAAAGTCGGCCCACCAGGTCGAGCACCGTCACGTGCGCGGCGTCATCGAGGCCGCATAAGGAGGGTCATTTGGAATACGTACGAAAGGTCGATTTCGAGCGGCTCACGGCCGACGGCAGCCGGGTGGTTCAATCGCTCCTGGATCGTGACTCGGGAGCCACGAGCTGCAGCGTCAACTGCATCAAGACGCCTCCTGGCGAGGGATCGCCGGCCGGCATGCACACGCATGTCGTCGACCAGCTGTTCTACATCCTCAAGGGGACCATGAGGCTGGAGATCGCGGATAGTGCATACAGCGCGGGGCCGGGCGCGCTGGTGGTGTTCCCCGCAGGAGTTCCGCATCGCAACTGGAACGATGGCGACGAAGCAACAATCCACCTGGCGTTCAACTCGCCCCTGCCGTCTCCGGACGAACCGTTTGCACGCTCGGCGCAACCGAGCCCCTCGTGAACTGACCCTTCTGTGGGCAATTCGGCCTCCAAGCCGGCGGACGTGACCGCCGAGTCACCCCAGACCGGCGAGCGGCCCGAGCTCTCGATTCTCGAGGCGGTCCGCGAGGCTCTCTTTGAAGAGATGGGCCGCGACGAGAGGGTGATGGTCCTCGGCATGGACGTCGGCCGGCTGGGCGGCGTCTTCAGGGTGACGCGCGGGCTGATGGAGCGATACGGGCCTGATAGGGTCGTCGACACACCGTTGGCTGAGGCCGCGATCGTCGGCGCATCGCTGGGGCTGGCGATCGGTGGCATGGTCCCTGTCGCGGAGATCCAGTTCCTCGGCTTTACCCACCAGGCGTTTCATCAGATCGGGCCTCAGCTCGCCCGCTATCGGTTTCGCTCGCGCGGGCGCTTCAACGCCCAGGTCACCATCCGGGCGCCCTTTGGCGGCGGTGTCAGGACCCCGGAGTTTCATCCGGATGCGATCGAGTCCCAGTTCACCCAGGCTCCGGGGCTGAAGGTCGTCTGCCCGGCATTTCCGGATGACGCGAAGGGGTTGCTGCTCGAGGCAATCCGGGACCCCGATCCGGTGCTTTACCTCGAGCCGCAAAGGCTTTACCGATCGATCCGCGGACCGGTGCCGGCTGGCGACTACACCGTGCCCTTCGGCTCGTCGCGCTTGGTTCGGGAGGGTAAGGACGTGGTCCTCATCGCCTGGAGCGCCGCGGTCCATCTTTGCCTGGCGGCAGCCGATCAGCTCGCTTTGGACGGCGTGCAGGCGGCCGTGCTCGACCTCCGCAGCATCGTCCCGCTCGACGTCGAAGGACTGGTGGCCGCCGTGCAGCGAAGCGGCAAGGCGGTGGTTGTCCACGAGGCGCCGCTGACCGGTGGTTTCGGCGCCGAGGTCGTCGCGACCATTCAGCAGGAGGCATTCGGATCGCTCGATGCTCCGATCCGGAGGGTGGCGGCGCGCGACACTCCTTATCCTCCAGGCTCGCTCGAAGACCACTACCTCCCCTCGGTCCGCCGGATCGTGGCGGCCACCCGCGAAACCGTGGCTTACTGACTTGGTCCAGATGCTTGACGTCGACGGGAAGATGAACGGCTCGTCGCCGATGAGCCCCCCGCAGGTGCTGGAGGCGCTCCGCCTCATGTTGCTGTCGCGTGCGGTCGACGAGCGGCTGATCAAGCTGCAGAGGATGGGCCGCGTCGGCGTATACGGCCCGGTCCACGGCCAGGAGGCTGCGGTGATCGGCTCGGCCATGGCGCTTGATCCGCAGCGTGACTGGATGGTCCCGGCATCACGCGAGCACCCGGCCATGCTCCGGCACGGCCTGCCGCTCAAGAACATGTTTGCCACGTACATGGGCAATTTCGACGCGGCCAGCATTCCGGATGGGGTCCGGCTGCTGCCACGTCAGCAGTCGATCGGCGCCCAGCTGCCCCACGCAGCGGGCCTGGCCTGGGCTCTCAAGCTCCGCGAGATCCGAGGGGTGGTGGCGGTGTATTTCGGTGAGGGCGCCTCGTCGGAAGGTGACTTTCACGAGGCTTCGAACCTTGCGGGCGTCATGCGCGTGCCGCTGGTGATGCTGCTCATCAACAACCACTACGCCATCTCCACACCTACATCAAGGCAGACCGCCGCACGGTCTCTCGCGCGTCGAGCCGAGGGCTATGGCTTCCCGGGATTCGAGGTCGATGGCAACGACCTGCTCGCGGTCTACGCGACCACCCTCGAGGCGGTGAACAGGGCTCTGGCGGGAGAAGGGCCGACGCTGATCGAATGCCGGACCTACCGCATGGGCTTTCACAACACCTCCGACAACCCCAAGGAGTACCGCGAACCATCCGAGGTGGCAGAGGCTGAGCGCCGGGATCCCATCGAACGTGTGCGCCGGTACGCGACGGCCGAAGGCCTGTGGTCCGGAGAACAGGAAGCCAGGACGATGGACGAGATTCGGGCGGAGATCGACGCTGCGCAGGCACAGGTCGAGGAACTACCGAGGCCCGGTGCAGCGTCCATCTTCAAACATGTCTATGCAGCGCTGTCACCGCGCCTCGAGCAACAGCGGGACGCGGCGGTGGACGAAGCCACCTAGCCGCCGTTTGTCCTACAAGAGCTCAACCTCGAGGCACGTCGCTCGAGGGTCAGAGTCCCGCTGTCGCCGACCTGATGGCCTCGGTGGTGGCAGCCGGATCGTCGACTCCGATCACCAGCTTCGCGTAGCCCTCGTCCCGCAGGCGAATCGCGATCGCCATCTGCGGATCATGGACGTCCCAGAACGCCCACTCGCCATGCTCGACGAACCGACCCGCCGTGATGACACCTGGAACGTTGGTGCCGCCCATGCGCAGGCCATGCCACACGCGGCGCGCTTCGTCCGCGGCCGGTTCGACCGCCGCGATGTGCTCCAGCGGCACCTCGAGCCGGGCTTTCATCGCAAAAAAGCGATCGACGCCGCGAATGTGGACGATGAGGCTGGTGCTCGTCAGCTCGACTTCCGCCACCGCGCCAGACTAAGGGATCAGCCCCCACCATCAGGGGAGGGGGTGGGGAGCTGGGTCGCAGTCTGGCCACCGGTGGTTGTCGGTTCCATCCGAGGTGTCGCCTGGCGATAGGGGAGGGTGAAGTGGAACTCTGAACCTCCATCAGCGCTCGGCGCGAACCAGATCCGGCCGCCGTGCATCTCGACGATCTGCCTCGCGATCGGCAATCCGAGTCCCGTGCCCGCGCTCTTGTCGGCAGCAACCGGCTGCGCGCCCTGGATGCCCGCGAACAATCGGCTGTCGAAGGTGCCGGGCATTCCCGGCCCCTGGTCCTTCACGATCACCTCGAGCTGGCCGTTATCCGACCGTGTGGTCACGACGACCCCGCTGCCTCGAGGTGAATACTTGATCGCGTTGTCGATGAGAATCGTCAGCACCTGCGACACCTTGCCGGCGTCGCACGGCACCACCGAAGGGGTGTGACCAAGCCTCGCGGTCAGAGTGTGTTCGGGGCTGCTCCTACGAGCAGCGTCGACTGCGCTGATGATGAGCCGGTTGACGTCAGCCGGGGCAACTTTGAGGGTTGTGCGCCCAGCTTCCATCCGGTCCAGCTCGAGCATTTCCTCAAACGCGTGGTCGAGCCGTGCAGCATCGTTGTAGATGTCGCCGGCGAACGATTTGACGTCGACGAGCTCGAGGTTCTCTGCGTCCCGCATGACCTCGCTGAAGCCCTGAATTCCAACCAGCGCTGTACGGAACTGGTGACTGATACGGATCAGGAACTCGCTCTTGAGCGCATTCAAGCGTTCGAGCGTCGCGAGGTTGGCGGCCGTCGTCCTTTCCGCCTGTCCCATCAGGCCCCGCCGCCAGCGATCGGCAAGCAACACCACGGGAAACATGGACGCGTAGAAAAGCGCGAGGCCGAGGGCAAGGACGCCGTACAGCTGTTTCGACTCCGTGTCGACCGCCGCCTGAACCGGCCCGTAAGGCAGGTACAGCTCGAAGGCACCGCTGGGGGACGCATTGCCGAACAAGACAAGCGGCACGTACGCCTGGATCAGCGTCCCTTTCAGATTGTCACCGGCATTCTCCGCATCCTGTCCGTTGGTGACGCTCGCGCTGGACTTCCCTCCCATTGCGGCGGCCAGGTCGCCGTCGATCGGAAGCTGCCTGCCGATGAGAGCGTGGTTGTCCGAATAGACGATCACCCCTTTGGGGTTCCAGACCTTGAGCCGCCGGACCTGCTCGCTGACCGAGGCCCCCTGGAGCTTCGCATCGACCTCTGCGATCTCGTTCGTGGTGAGCCCGTCTGAGATCTCCTGGGCATTGAGAAGGGGTTGGATGCCCACCTGGGTGATCAGGGTCGCGCTGCTTCTCGCAGTCTCCAGGTATCTCTGTTGGACATCTACGTTGAGCTCGTGGGCCAGGACCGCCCCCAGGGCGATGACCGGCACGAGGGCCAGCAGGCCGAACCGGACGAGCACGCCCGTGACGGCGGGCCAGGTCGCTTTCGTACTGAGCAGTGTGACATCGCATCTGCTCCCGACCCCATTCTTAGCCCAACCCGAATGTGGGCCTTATGGAGTCACGCCGCTTTGTGCATTGGCTCCATTGCGCTCACGCCGGGTGCTTCGACGAGAACGGGCGGAGCGAGATGATTCGTGCGCCAGCGCTCTCATGACGCGAGACCAGCCGCGGCCGGTTGGTGGGTTCGCCTCGATCGACGAGCTCCAGGGATGCACGGCCGCGCCTGTCCGCCAGGTCCTGACACTGCAGGCACCGGGTGGACTCTGGCCGAAAGGAAAGCCGCGCCTCGCTGATCGGGGAGCCGCAGTCCTCGCAGGAACCGTAGCCGCCAGCGTCCAGAATCGCCAGCGCGTGCGCGATGCTGGCGCGCGCCTCTCTGATGGCCGAAACGAGGGCAACCCCGAAGAGCGCTTCGGAATTGTGCAGCGCTCGGTCAACCTCGTCGACGACCTCTTCGCGGATTGAGTCCCAGGCGGAGGTGAGCACGTCCTGCCTGAGGTCGAGGGCCTCGGCCATGGCTGTCAACCTGATCCGCACTTCACGGTTCTCGCAAGCGCTGCGCGATCCATTGCGGTGGATCATCTCGGAGCCCCATCAAGGCGGTCGACGGTGATCGCGATCAGCCGGCGCCAAATCCTCATCTTGTCTCTCCAGGCATTCATCGCTTCGTGCTCCTGTCCGTTTTCTCGGGCCTCCATCCGGCCCGTGACAGGAAGATTGCTGCGCGAGGTTTGGAGGAGTCTTGGGCGTTGCTGCGAATCGGCTGGGAGGCCGCCATTCGACCTACGTACTAGAAGCTGACGTGGGTGCCCACCCTGTGCACCGAAACCTGGTAGTCGTCCCCGGGTCGCCACGGGTGCCGGTCCCACGTCGACCAGCGTTCGACGAGCGCCAGGCCTTCAGCGGCCGCGAGGCGGTCGTACTCGTCGACGGTCAGCTGCCCAGGGCGAATCGAGAACCCGGCGATGAAGGCGCCGGCCGGCGCCAGGTGGCGCGTGAGGTTGGCGAGGACCCCGCTCTCCGTGCCCGGGGTCAGGAAGATCATGACGTTGCCTGCGAGAAGCACGACGTCGAAGACCCGCCCCAGGTCGATCGTGGCGAGGTCGGCGTGGTGCCACTCGAGCTCCGGCGCCTTGCGCCGCGCGGTCGACAGCATGTCGGCGTCCAGGTCGACCCCGACAATCTCGGCCCCGCGCCGTGCCAGCTCCCGCGAGATCCGCCCCGTGCCACAGCCTGCGTCCAGCACAGAGCGAGGCTCGAGCAGCGTCACGAAATCGGCTTCGCCGTGGACGTTCTCGCCGGCCGCCGCGCGCCGTTCATAGGTCTCGTCGTACTCGTCGCCCGAGCGCCGGGGTGAGCGCAGCCACGGATTCCGCTCGACGCTGTCTCCTTCAGGAGTCATCCGCAAAGGCTAGCGGTGCTCGGAGGTCTGAGATCGCAAGTGGAGGTCGAGGCGCGCGCGAATTCGCTTACTGATTCTGTTACAGGGAAGCGCCCAGACTATGTACTAGCGGCCCTGCGAGCGAGTATCGCTCGCGAGGCCGTTTCTTTTGTGCACGTGTGGCGCGGCAGACGGCTTCACCACTCGTCCGCCGAACGCATCGCCCGGGTCCGGGCATCGGGGTCGTAGACGATCCGGTAGAAGGGCTTCGCCCACAGCCTGGTCCAGCGAGAAGGGCGGATTCGCGGATGAGGCCTCACACGGCCGGGAGGCCGCTGCCCGATCCCGCCGCCCGCGTGCCACCGATCAAGGGCTTCAGCCGTCTGCCGGAAGACAGTCCAGGCCTGAATCGGATCGAGGAGATCCCGATCTTCTCCGTCCTCGCGCCCGAGATGCTCCTGCCACAACCGCAGCCGAAGGTTTCGCGCGAATGGACGGGCGCCGTCCCCGAGACCATTCGGGTCGACGGGTTCTCGGAGATCGCGCTCCGCATCGAGGACTGCGCAGGCTATTTCGGAGTCATGACTCCACGACCTCCGGTTGAAGTTGTCGGATCCGACGGACGCCCAGACGTCGTCTATCACGCTGACCTTGGCGTGGACGTACACCGGCACCCCGTCGAGGTTCTCGACGTCATAGAGGGCGACGCGGTCCGGCGCTGCGTCGAGCAGGACCTTCACCGCCAGCTCCCTTCCCACCTGGTTCGGCAGCAACGTCATCGTTCCCGCCTGGTCGAAGAACCTTGGGACGACTGCGATCAGGCGCAGGGCGGCGTTCGCGCGAAGCGCATCGGCGAAAGTCTTTGCGACCTCCGCCGACCACATGAACTGGTCTTCGACGTAGATCAGCCGGCGCGCTCTTCGGATCGCCTTGCGAAATCCACGGGCGACGCTTCGCTCGCCGCCGGGCGCGAAGGGATAGCCTCCGTGACGGCGAGCGTAAGTACGAAGCACCTGGACCGAGTGGGTCCCGACCGGTGAGGGGTCGGGCGGCATCGGCGGCAGCTTGCTCGCCTTGCGCTGCGTGTGTCTCAGAAGGTCGTGCGCGATCCCGACCGGGTCGCGACTGAGCCGGCCGGGATCGTTCCACCTCTCCCGGAAATGAAAGTCGAGGTCGCCGACCGCGGGACCTTGGATGGCGACCTGGACGTCGTGCCAGGGCGGGCGATCGCCGTAGACCGGCGCCATTTTCTGACTTTGAGGGTCACCGCTATGGACCTCGTCGTCGCGCCGGCTGTGACAGAGATCGATGCCGCCAACGAACGCGACGTCCTTCTCAGGCGCTGATGCGCATCGCAGGACAATTAGCTTCTGGTGGTGGGAACCGCCCAACCGGACTCGCTGGTCCAGGAGGACCTCACCCCCAGCGGCGTTGACCTGGATGCCGAGGTGACGATTCTCCTTGGCGCTGAACCCGAGCCGGTCCGCATGCGAACGCCAGAGGAGCCCCTTGACGCTCACTCCGCGCCGCGCCGCGTCAGCCAGGACCGCACCAATCTCGTTCTCCACTGTGCCGTCCAAACGTTGGTCTGGATCGCCCCGCCAGTCCGTGAAAAACAGCTGATCTCCAGCGTGCATGTCGCGGACGGCCGCCAGCAGACGTCGGAAGTAAGTCGCGCCGTGGATCAAAGCCTCGACTTGGTTCCCAGTCGTCCAGGCTGTGGCGTCAGGGTGGCGGGTGTCCAGGCCGGTGACGTCGTTGCCTCTCTCACGGCTGGTGAGAAACCAATGCTCCTCGCCATCACGTGTGCCCGTAATACCAACGGAACCTGACGCGTCCGTCGTAACAGACGCAGCAACAGCGCCGCTGGCATGCTTACCGCACCCCGTGGCGGTTCGCTGAAGCGGCGATCGTCTCCAGAACGCGGGCGTCTGCGCGGCTTGCCTTAGCCAGTTCTTACACGCCTTAACCGCCGAAGCCTCCGGAAACCTGGCGATTCCCCGTTATCCCATACGTATTGCGCCCAATCGTCGAGTTCGACGGAGTGACGCGAGCGTACGGATCCAGGCTCGCGTTGGACGATGTTTGCCTTGCGCTGGAGCCGGGCGAGCTGAGTTTTCTCGTCGGTCCGAGCGGGGCCGGCAAGACGACTCTGCTCAAGCTGATCAACCGAGAAATCCGTCCGACCAACGGCAAAGTATGGGTCGACGGAATCGCGGCTCACGCGCTGAAAGCGTCGCGGGTCTCGGATCTTCGCCGTCGCGTCGGCGTGGTGTTCCAGGACTACAAGCTGCTGCCGCGGCTGACGGCGGTAGAAAACGTCGCATTCGCGCTCCAGGTCGGCGACCTGCGGGTTTCGGACGACGAGGCGAGGGACCGGGCCCTCGATGCGCTCGAGGCCGTCGGCCTCGGCGACCGCGGTGATTCATTTCCGAACCAGCTTTCCGGCGGCCAACAGCAGCGTGTCGCGGTGGCGCGGGCGGTGATCGCCAAGCCGCCGCTCCTGATCGCCGACGAGCCCACCGGCAACCTGGACATGGAAACGGCGTGGGAGATGATGGACCTCTTCGAGGACATCGCAGCCTGGGGCATCACCATCCTCATCGCGACCCACAACGTCGAGATCGTGAAGCGCCTTCAGCGCCGGGTCTTGACGCTGGTGCAGGGCCGGCTCGTGCGCGACCAGCCTGCCGGACAAATCGGGGGGATGGCGTGGCTGGCATCGTCTTCCTAAAAGGCAACTTCCCCCGCCGCCGTATGGCGCAGATCGTGGGCACGAACATCGTGCGCTACGTGTTCGGGGGCGCCGGGCGCAGCTGGCTACGGAACCTCTCGAGCACCGCTCCGGCGCTTGGCTCGATGACCCTTCTGCTTCTGCTGTCCGGCCTGGTCGGGCTGGCCGGATACGCGCTCAACAACCTGGAGCGTGTTGAAGCGGGACAGGCTTCGCTCCTCTACGTCTACCTGCGTGACGACGCGACCGCCGCGGAGGTGGACGACCTCTGGACACGACTGGCCAACGACCCCCGGGTCGCAAACGTCACGTATACGTCGAAGCTGAACGCGCTCAAGCGCGCGCAGAGCATCCCTGGCCTGCCGCAGCTGGCCGGCTCCAGCGACAGCAACCCGTTTCCCGCCAGCCTCAACGTGCAGATGAAGAGCATCAAGGACGTGGCCGGGGTGGACTCCCTCGTCCGCAGCGACGTCGCGGTCGACCCTTCTTATCCGACCTCTTACGATCAGGGCTCCTACCAGCGCATCCAGAGCGTGCTGTTCGGCCTGGCCGTGGCCGGAATCGTGTTTCTTGGCCTGCTCGGTTTCGTGGCCGTCACCGTGACCGTGAACAGCATCAGGGCCGCCATCCACGCGAGGCGTGACGAGATCAGGATCATGCAGCTGGTCGGGGCACCGCGCTGGATGGTCCGGGGCCCATTCGTGGTCGAGGGGGCCATCACCGGAGCCCTGTCGGGCGCGGCCGCGGGCCTGGTCACGTTCGGGCTGGTCGCCGCCGGGATCCATGCCGGTTCGGCCTCGTTTACGCAGTTCGCGCCCGGCGTCACGGTCCTGGTCGCTGCGGCCGGCGCCGCCATGGTGTTCGCGGCCGGTCTCGGACTTGGATCAGCCTCCTCGCTGCTCAGCCTTCGGAGGCACATGGAGTCGTGAAGAAGCTGTTGTTCGCACTCGTGTTCGGCCTGCTGACGCTCGCCGGGGGCCAGGGCGTATCCGCCGACTCAGCAGCTCCCGACCCCATCCAGCAGAAGGCGGTCATCGATCAGGTCCGCGCTCAGCTTGGCAGCAACCTGGCAGATGCGCTCGCGGCTCAGGACCAGCTCCGCCAATCTCTGCAGGACAACGCCGTGCAGCAGCAGTCGGTCCAGGCGCAGATCGTGGACGTCGAGGCGAAGATCGCAGCCCTTGACGCGCAGATCAGCGCCGCGCAGCGGCGCGAGGCCTACCTTGCGCTGCGCATCGACGCGGAGAGGGCCCAGCTCACGCAGCTGGCCCGGGCCATCTACGTTGCGCCAACCTCGGTCCTCGTAGTGCTCGGCGAGGCCAGGAGCCTCAGCGACCTGCTGTCGAGGATCGCCGACCTCAATGCTGCCGGCGCGCGCGCGTCCGAAGTTAAGCGATCGCTGTCGATGGACCTCGTCGAGCAGCAGCTCCAGCGCAAGAGAGAGCAGGACGCGCGCGCGGCGCAGGTGGTCCAGCAGGACCAGCTCAACTCGGAGCTGTCGCAGCTGAAAGTCCTCCAGGCACAGCAGGAGAAGTCGATGGCCGACCTTGACACGAAGGTCGCCCAGACGCGGTCCGAGCTTTGGCGCCTGAACACGCAGTCGGCCCAGCTCGCGCAGGAGATCACGGACATGCTGACCCGGCAGGAGGATGCCCTCATCGCCGCGGCCATGCAGACGGTGTGGGACCAGGTGCAGCTGTGGAGCCAGTCGAACAACCTCGGGCAGATCGCGACCAGCGCCGGCCACTCGACCAAGTACCGCTTCATCTGGCCGGAGCCGCAGGCGCAGATCTCGCAGTCGTTCGGTCCAAGCCAGCTTGCGCTCGAACCCCCGTACGGCGGCTTCCCGCACTTCCACACCGGGATGGACCTCGTCGAGCCGTTCGGCTCGCCCATCTTCGCGGCGGACGATGGCGTGGTGGCGCTGGTCGGCAGCTCGACCAGCGGTTACGGCAATTACGTCGTCATCGCCCACACCGGCGGGCTGGACACGCTCTACGGCCACCTTTCGGCCGCGCTGGTCAAGGTGGGGCAGACTGTGTCGCAAGGACAGACGGTCGGCCTCGAGGGATCGACCGGGAACTCGACCGGCGCTCACCTGCACTTCGAGCTTCGCATCAACCAGAGGCCGGTGGACCCGACGCTGTACCTGCCCCCGGGGGCGCCTTCGCCCTACAAGGTCTAAGCCCCACCCCGTCGGCGCCGACTAGCCGGCCGCCGCCAGCCCTGCCTGGGCTACCTCCATGTCCTGCGTGTAGTGACCGCCGCTGACGCCGATCCCTCCGATGACGGCGTCGCCGGCCTTGATCGGATATCCGCCCCCGAAGATCACCAGGCGGTCGATCCCGCCTACAGCGCCGGCGGCCAGGGGAGGGTCGTTCTTGATGAACTCGTGCCAGCCGTCGGTCGACAGGCCGAAACCGACCGCCGTGTACGCCTTGTCCTGGGCGATCTGCACGCTGAAGAGGGCGGCCCCGTCCATGCGACTGAAGGCCTTCAGCACGCCGCTCTCGTCGCACACCGCGATCACGAACGGGTGGCCCATCGACTTCGCCTTGGCCTCTGCCGCGGCGACCACCTTGTGCGCCAGCTCGGTCGAGATGGTCGGCTTGGTGTACGTGTTGCTCAATTTCTCTCCTCCGTCTTGGAATGGTTGTAACGCTGCTCGAGGTCACGTATCTCGGGCAGCCCGATGAAGTCGAGGAACTCGGCGAACCTGGGCAGGTCGGGCAGGACGTTGATCGGCGTGCCGTCGGCGTGGATCCTGGCCAGTACCGTCCGCATGGCACGGGTCGCGGCCAGCAGCGTGGCGATCGGGAAGATGACGATCGCATAACCGAGCTGGGCCAGCATCGTGTGGTCGACGGCCGGCGTCTTGCCGCCCTCTGCGTAATTGAACAGGAGCGGCACCGACGGGAACGCCGCGGCGACCGCCCTCACCTCGTCGACCGACTGCGGGGCCTCGATGAAAAGGACGTCCGCGCCCGCCTCCCGATACCTGGCCGCCCGCTCAATCGCCGCGTCGAGGCCCTCCACGGCGCGAGCGTCGGTGCGGGCGATGATGACCAGGTCCGGCGAGACCCGCGCGTCGACCGCGGCCTTCACCTTCGCGACCATCTCGGCAGCCGGCACCACCTGCTTGCCCTCCATGTGGCCGCACTTTTTTGGCGCGACCTGGTCTTCGATGTGCAGCCCCGCCACCCCCGCTCTCTCATATTCACGGACCGTGCGCAGGACGTTGATCGGGTTGCCGTAGCCGGTGTCGGCGTCCGCGATCACGGGGAGGTCCACCGCTTCGACGATCCGGCGCGCGTTGTCGGCCATCTCCGACATGGAAACCAGCCCGACGTCAGGGCGTCCGAGAAGCCCGGCGGAGGTCCCGAATCCCGTCATGTAGACGGCGGAGAAGCCGGCCTCCTCGACGAGGCGGGCGCCGAGGGCGTCGTAGCAGCCTGGCGCGAGCACGGGCCGCGCCGTCTCGATCAGCGTGCGCAATCGCGGTCGTGGTCCCGTGCTTCCGGGGAGCAGTGGCGCCATCGCGGAAAACATCATCGCTCGCCTGCGCACTCCACGTGGTCCGAGTCGCGCCACCCGCCATGCGTCCGCCTTTAGCTATGTTGACGGGACCAAACGCAAGGAGGCGCCGATGAACCCACCCGCCGGAGTGCACTCTCAGACCGTCCGCACGAGCCGCCTCAACGTCCGGTACATCGAATCGGGGCCGCAGGACGGCATCCCCGTGCTGATGTTGCACGGCAACCTCTCGACTGGCCGCTTCTTCGAGCACCTCATGCCCGGAGCCCCCGACAGGTACTGGATCATCGCGCCCGACATGCGCGGCTTTGGAGATACCGAACGGGTTCCGATAGATGCGACGCGGGGCCTTCGCGACTGGGCCGACGACGCCTATTCGCTCGTGCAGGCGCTGGGAATCACGCGACCCGTGCACCTCGTCGGATGGTCGACCGGCGGAGCGGCCATCGCCAACTACGCCGAGGACAGGCGCGTGGCATCTTTGACCTTCGTGGACCCGGTCTCGCCCTATGGATTCGGCGGCGTTCGGCTGGATGGCACCCCGTGCTTCTCCGATTACGCTGGATCGGGCGGCGGCACGGGCAACGCAGACTTCACGCAGCGGATCGCCGAAGGTGACGCATCCTCCGACTCTCCGTTCTCGCCGCGCAACGTGATCAACAGCTCCTACTGGAACCCGTCGCACCGCGAACCGAAAGAGCGCGAAGACATGCTCGTCGACGAGGTGCTCAAGTCGGTCACCGGCGACGACGGCTACCCAGGCGATTCGACGCCTTCCGCGAACTGGCCCGGCATCGCGCCGGGCACGAGGGGCATCCTGAACGCCCTCTCAGGCAAGTACTGCAACTGGGCCGGAATCGTCGACATCGACCCGAAGCCCCCGATTCTGTGGACGCACGGTGGCTCCGACATCGTGGTCGCCGACGGTTCTGCCTGGGAGATGGGCACTCTCGGCAAGTTGGGCGTGGTGCCGGGCTGGCCGGGAGACGAAGTGTTTCCCCCGCAGCCCATGGTCACCCAGATCCGCAACGTCCTGGAGCGCTATCGGAAGGCGGGCGGCCAGGTCCAGATGGAGACTTTCGAAGGCTCGGGCCACGGACCGCTTTTCGATGCGGCCGAGCGGTGGAGCGAGCTCTTCTTCGGGTTCCTGGCTAGAGCCGAGTCCATGCTCGCGGAGCACCCGCTTTAAGGCCGCAGCATCATCCGGCGTCCGACTCCTTGGTCGATCTGGGCACGGGACGCCAAGCGCGCGTACAGTCGAGGCGGGGGCGCGTTGCGCTGCCCCATTCCTACCGGTTCGTGAATCCCCCGCTGGGGTCGCCCTATGGGCGAGGAGAGTGCCTTGTACGGAACCATAGCCAAGATGAAGCTGAAGCCCGGCGCCGAGGAGAAGGTCATGCAGGTGATGGGAGGCTCAGACAACCGGGCCGAGGGTCACGTGTCGACTTTCGTGTTCAGGTCTGACGCCGACCCGACCGTCCACTTCGTCACCACCGTGTTCGAGAGCAAGCAGGCCTACAAGAAGTTCGCCGACTCGGCCGAGCAGAGCGCGCGTTTTCACCAGATCAAGGAGCTTCTCGCCGCTGAGCCCGAATGGCACGACGGAGAGGTCATCCACCACGAAGCGAAAGTCGTAACACACCGCTAGTCCGCGTCTGGCATCGGCTTTCGGGTGGTCGTTCGCGCCGCGCGCGATCGGCTGCTCGCAGCCGATGCGTCGGACCCTGGTTTCAATACTCCGCCTGACGCGGGCGTGGGCGGTGGAGGGCACGGTAGACACAAGAAGGGGTAGACCCCCCGACGAGCGGCGCGCCTAACCGGAGAGCGACGCTTCGATGATCTCGGCAGCCCTGAGGTCGCCTTCGTCGTCCCGCTCGCGGAGCCGAGCCGCGACTCTCAGCTTGGTCTCCTTGGTGCCGGCGGGTCCCGCCTTGAACTTGATATGCCGCCGCACCACGCGCAGTCGCATGGTCGCGAGCCGGCGCAGGCGGGGGCCATAGAAGTCGCCCATCTTGACCGGCTCGTACGAGGCGCCCGGCTCGTACGCGGCCAGGAGCCGGCTCAGCGCGGCTGCCACATCGTCGGGATCCGTTGACACTCGCTCGGCCTCGCATTCGAAGGCCACCGCGCGGAAGTGGAGCGTGGCGCGGCCCCCGTCACGGTCATCGACCCAGTTGTGTGGCGACCAGGCAAGGAAGTCCGACACGAAGAACGTGACCCTAGGGTTGGCCCGGACCGCCTCGAAGGTGGGGTCGGCCTGGACGCAGTGGAGCTCGATGACCTCGGCCGTCTTCACAAATGGAAGGATGCTGACCTGTGGGTAGCCGTCGTTCGTGGACGCGATGAGCGTCCCGTGGCGCATCGCGGAAACGAAACGGTCGGCCGCGGCTTCGTCGGGGGGGTAGTTGGAGCTTGCAAACACGCCGATGAGTCTGGCATGACGGCAACGAGCTGATCTAAGGGCCACAGAGCGGCCACTCCACCCGTTCCGTGAACGGGCTCGGCGCGTAGCCGAGGCCGAGGAAGGCTGGCCAAGCGCCCTCGCTCATGACCAGCCGGGGGCATGCTTGAGGCGCGGGGACGGGGAAGACGAGCGTGGCGTCAAACGAAGCTCCCGGACCGACCTGGCGGTCGAGGTCCGCCTGCGGCCCGCCGACCTGCGCCCCTGAGAGCTCCAGAAGCCATGCCTGCGGATGGTCTGGACGCTGGGTCGCCGCCTTGGCGTCGCTCCTGACATGCATCCCGACCTGCACCATGGCGGATCCAGGCGTGTAAGAGGTTGGGGTCGCGCACCACTCCGCGAAGCAGAACTCCTGCCGGTACGGCAGCTGATGGGTGGTGGCGCCGCCCGATGTCAACGCCGCCAATCCGGCGGCCACCACCAGTACAAGCGTCACAGCGATGGCGAGCCGCCGGCCACGCCGGCGCAGGACGGTGCGCGCTCTCACCGGTGGATTGTCTCCAATTGACATCTGCCCCGAGGCCCTAGCATCGCGGCATGGATCCCGGAGTCGTGCCCGAATCGGATCTGCGGAGCGCGATCTCGCGGAACCTTGACCGCTTCGAGCGGCGCGCATCTCCGCGGCCGCTCATCCCGGCCGCGGTCGCGGTCGTGCTCCTCGAGGCCGATGACGGCCCAAGCCTTCCCATCTTTCAGCGGACTCTCGGGATGAGGCGGCACGCCGGCCAGATGGCCCTTCCCGGCGGCAAGGTCCAGGCGGGCGAGGAGGCCCAGGACTGCGCCATCCGCGAGCTCCTCGAAGAGCTCGGCCTCGCGGTCGACCACTCTGAAGTCCTGGGAACGCTCGACGACTTCGACACTCGGTCCGGTTTCACGATCACGCCAGTCGTGGTCTGGAGTGGCGCTGGCGCGGCCACACTTAGGCCTTCGGCGTCGGAGGTTGGGGAGCTGTATCTGATCGGTATGCCCGAGCTGCGCGGGGCCGTCGCGTCCGCACGTCCCGGTGAGTCTGCATCCTTCTCCCTGCGCCTGCCGCGGGTCGAGGTGTTCGCGCCGACGGGCGCCATCCTTTACCAGTTCAGCGAGGTCGCGCTCGACGGTCGGTCGTGCCGTGTCGCCGATTTCTATCAGCCGCTTTTCACACACAGATAGCGGCTCGATGCACACCGCTGCTGATCCAGGGATCGAAGACCGCGTAGTGCTGTCCACGACGAGCCTCGTCGCGATCGCCGCGACGTTCCTTCTGATCGGCATGGTCGTCTCCGCGTACGGCCCGCTGCTCCCGATCCTGGCGCATCGCTTCGACGTGAGCCTTCCCATCGCGGGCGGTGTGCTCAGCGCGCATTTCGCGGGAGCGCTCGCCGGCGTGGTCGGCTCCATGCGAGCGATGGAGAGGTTGCCGAACCGACACGTAGTCGTCGCCGCGCTTGGATTCGTAGCCGTCGGATGCGCGCTGGTGGCTCTCGCGGCGGCATGGCCTGTGATGCTGGCCGCGGTGTTCTTCCTCGGGATCGGATTCGGCGCCCTCGACATCGGGCTGAACCAGATCGTCGCCCACAGCGAAGGCGCCAGGAGAACCGCCCTCCTGAACATGCTCAACGGCGCGTTCGGGCTGGGCGCGGTGCTCGGTCCGATCCTGGTCGCGCTCTTCGGTGAGCACCACTTCGCCCTGCTCTACGCAGGAGGTGCCGTCCTCGCCGTAGGCCTCATGGGGGAGGGGCTTCGGATCCCGGGGAGGCTGCCGGTGGCGCCGCGATCCACGGCGCGCAGACCGAGAGGGCTGGTCATCGTTTTCGTCATCGCGTTCGCTTTCTACGTCGGGACCGAAGCCGGAGTCGGCGGTTGGTCTACCTCCCATCTCCGATCGCTCGGGCTAGGTGCGGCGACCGCCGCCGCGCTCACCTCCGGCTTCTGGCTCGCGATGGCGGCGGGCCGGCTGCTGGTCGGGCTGTTGCCGTCGCGGATCGCGGAGTGGGCGGTCGTGGTCACGGGCTCGGCCCTCGGCGTCGTCGCACTCCTGGCCGCGGTTTCGGGACCCGCCGCCCCGGTCGCCTACCTCGTCACCGGTCTGGTGATCGCGCCGATCTTCCCGACCGGCGTCGTCTGGCTGGCGCGGCTCCTGCCGGGCGATTCGCGTGCCACGTCCTGGCTCTTCCCCGGGGCGATGGTGGGCGGCGCCGTGATCCCCGCCGTGATCGGTTTCGTCATCACGCGGGTCGGGATGGGCGGCGCCCCGGTCGTCCTCTCCGCGGTGGCCCTGGGTACTTTCCTCGCATTCTCAGGAGCCCGGCTTTTGGCGACTCGCCCATCGGGACGCTGAAACCGGCCAATTCTCAACTAGCCCCGGCAGGACCTGCAAAGTTGCCAGGCGAAAGAGACGAAAAGGGATTAGGATTCCCGGCCATGAGAGCACCCGCGAACGTCCTCGACGTCGCGGGAGACCTCTAGCCTCCGCAGCAGGCGCTCGATCTCTCCCGCTCCACCGTTGATTCGCCGTGCCTTAACGCCGGCGGGAGGAGATCCTCACGTGCGCTTCCGTTCCAACGACCCGAGTTCGGTGTACCTGCTCATGAACGTCGGCGTGTCCTTCCTGTTCACCGTGGTATCGGTGACTAATCTCGTCTACCAGGTCGAGGTCGCCCATCTCGTCCCCCTCCAGCTCCTCTTGGTCGGCTCTGTTCTCGAGCTCACCTGCCTCATGTTCCAACTGCCCACCGGCCTGCTCGCCGACGCCTACAGCCGGCGTTGGGCGGTGGCGTCCGGGTACGGGCTCGTGGGCGCAGGTTTCATCCTCGAGGGCCTGATGCCGCGATTCACCGCCATCGCGTTGTCGCAGGTCATCTGGGGCATCGGCATCACCTTGGCGAGCGGGGCCGATGATGCATGGATCGCGGATGAGCTCGGCGACGAGCACGCCGGACCGCTATTTCTGCGGGCGTCTCAGTATGGTCAGGTCGCGGGCCTGCTCGGGATCGTGGCCGGGGTGGGGCTCGCCTCGGTCCGACTGAGCCTACCGATCGTGGTCGGAGGTCTTTTGTTCCTGCCGCTCTCCGCATACCTGGGTTTGGCCATGACCGAGGAAGGGTTCCAGGCCGTGCCTCGCCATCAGGCCGGCGCAGCGCGCCTGGTCGCGGGCCTCCGGTCGTCGATCAGCGCAATCTCCGGCAGGCCGCTAGTCCAGACCATCCTGTGCATCACTGTCCTCTGGGGTCTTTCGGGTGAGGGCGTCGACCGGCTGTACCAGGTCCATCTCATCAAAGACATCGGGCTCCCCAGCATCGGCGCGCTCTCGCCGGTCCTGTGGTTCGGGCTGATCAGCGGAGGATCGACGATGATCGGGGTTGCGGCGACGCATATCGTCAGGAGCCGTCTGGACCTTGAGAACCACGCAGTGGTGACACGATCGCTTTTTGCTTTCAGCGCAGCGCGCGCCGTGATGATCGCCGGTTTCGCGCTCGCGACCAACCTCGGCGCGGCGGTGATGTTCATCTGGGCGGCATCCGTGATGAGCCAGGTGTTCGGACCGGTTCAGCGAGCATGGCTCAACCGCTCGCTCGACCCGACCAACCGCGCCACCCTGTTTTCGGTCGACGGCCAGGCCGACGCCCTCGGGCAGATAGTCGGCGGGCCGATCCTCGGCGTGGTCGCCTCAGGGGTGTCGATCCGCGCGGCGCTGGTCGTCAGCGCCGCCCTCCTC
>DATITA010000053.1:0-12600 GCA_035468355.1 Candidatus Dormiibacterota bacterium | reverse complement strand
CATTGGTGGTGAAGCTAGCCGTGGTCACTCCGCCACTGGTGGAGAGCGTGCCAGTGCCCAGAACCGTGGTGCCTTCGGCGAAGCTGACGCTGCCGCTCGGTGGCCCGACCGCTGTGCTTCCGGGCGCGTCCACGCTGACTGTGGCCGTGAAGGTGACCGCCTGCCCGGCGGCCGAGGGGTCGAGGGAACTGGCCAGCGTAGTGGTGGTGTTAGCCAACGAATTGACGATCGTGAGTGGCTGTACCGCCGCATGCACTGGGAGGCCAGCCATGAGGAAGAAGACGTTGGCCAAGACTGCGGCAATGCAGAGTTGAGTGCGCCACATCCGTTGCCACTCGCCCCGGCTCACTTCAGTTCGGCCCTAGCAAGCCTATCGGCTCCTATTGCGAAGAGACCGCGAACCTCGCGAGATGCGCGAGATGCGCGACCGGATGCTGTCAGCGACAAGCAGAGTGTGCATCTTCCTGGAAGGATCCGGTTGGGCCTTGCAAGAGCGTCGCTCCTTGGTTCCTGCCTATCTAAAGAAGCGAGCGGTCTAAAAGGGAGAAGGAAGACCGCTAAGCCCCTGCACCGAACGTTGGGCGACAGGTGGACGGAGCTTACTCGCAGTTGGACGATCGTGCCAAAGAGCTTTGTGAGGGTGAAAGCACCGCCTCGACCGGGCCACAGTTCAGGAACGTGACTCCGAGTCTGCCTATCGATGCTGTGAGGTGAATATAGAGACGGTGTCGACGCTGAGGTAGTCGGCCACCCACGCTCTGGGCTTGAGCTGCCAAGAATTGCTTCCAACTCAGCTTGGCTCGGCGACCTGAGGGTGGATTAGACCAGACAAACTAGCACCCGGCGCGAAATCCTAGCTGGCCCGGGTGATTAGGCGCTCAGCCACGGGGAGTGCGCCTCAGATGTGATTTTTTGAACCCCACACCTGGTGACACAGAACGCGAAAAGGCACAGACTGGGTCAGCGTCGATGGACCTGATTGGTGGGCTGACCAGGATCGGCTTCCTGGGGCGTCTTCCGCCTGAGGTCGCGAACGCCGTTGTCGAAGGTGGCCGGCTCGTTCACTACCCGGCTCGGGCCTTGACGTTCGTCGGCGACGAAGTCACATCCGCGGGGATCGCAGTCGACGGTCTCCAGCGCGTGTATCTCGCAGCCCCGGATGGACGCCAGCTCACCATCAGGTACGTCTTCAGGGGCGAGCTCCTTGGAGCGATTCGGCTTCCCTCGGTCCACGTGAGCGTCGCAACCCAGGCGCTGGAGAAGGCTACCGTGCTCCATTTCCGGCCCAGTCACCTGCAGTTCCTGGTCGAGCGACATCCGCAGCTCGCGACTGCCCTCGTGGACGAGTACGCGGAACGGCTCGGACGCGGTTACCGGGCGCTGGCGCTTCGCGCCTTCAGCAGCGTCAAGGCACGGCTCGCACAGGACCTTTACTGGCGAGCGGAAGCAGTACGGTCGGCCCGCGGAACCTCCGGCGTTGTCGAAGCCACGCAGCAGGACCTTGCGAACGCGATCGGATCGGCAAGGGAGGTGGTGGCCAGGGCACTCGATGAGCTGCACCGTGATGGCTTGATCGAGCGGACCAGAGCGGGGAACCGGGTGCTTGATCCGGACCGGCTCGAAGCTGAAGCTCTCGCTTAGGCGACCCTATACGCCGATCACGACGCCTGGATCGACTCCAGCGCCGAGCCCAGTCGGGCGGACTGAGTCGATCAGCTCATCGTGTCTGGCTCCGGCCGATCCCCAGTCCCGTCAGTACCTCGTCGGCGGGACCAGGCGTGGTTCTTGAACGCACACCCGTCCGCCCATCGGCAAAGGTGCGGAGCTTGGTGATCTAGGTCACGCCAGCGACTTTGATCACGGCGACCGGGTGAGGTCCCGCCTAGCGTAATCGCCGTGCTCATCGATGCCGTTCCCGCCCATTGGCGCCCAAAGACTCCCCATGCGTCGAATCCTCCGGTGAGCGGTTGACGCCAATTCGGGTCCTCGTCGTGCAGGACCACCCCATCCTCGCCACAGCGATTGTCGAGATCCTGGAAGGGGAGCCTGGGCTGAGCGTCTATGCCGTGGCGCGAACCGGAGCCGATGCCGTGCTTCTGGCCAGCCAAGAACGATTCAGGGTCGCTCTCATGGACTATCGACTGCCGGATATGAACGGCGCAGAAGCGGCCACCCTGATCAGGACCGCAAATCCCGATACGGCGATTGTCTTTCACACAGCCGATGACTCGGAGGAGGCCGTGCTCGAAGCCATCAGCGCGGGCGCCAGCGGCTACCTCCCCAACTCGGCGACCCCTGCGGACATCCTGGAAGCGGTGAGGCGCGCCGCGCAGGATGAGGTCTTGATTCCGGTCGCACTTTTCGCGAAAGCTGTCGCACGCCAGCGCCGGTTGGCGACAGAGGAGAAGCAGCATCAGAGGCTGCTGGCCGAGTTCACGACGCGCGAGCTCGACGTTCTCCGGCTGCTCGGCGAGGGATTTGACACTGCGGCCATGGCGAGGCGCTTGAACATCGCGCCTCATACGGTCGAGTGGCATGTCAGGCACGTGATCGAAAAGCTCCATGTCCATTCCAAGTTGCAGGCGATGCTCGCCGCCGTACGGCTGGGGATCATCGACGTCTGACTTGCTGTTTGCGATTTAAGTCACGCTGCGACTCTTGCCACTGCAGTCGGCCATTCTGCTGAATTGGAAGATCGAGAGTGCTGACCTGGAGGTGCTGCTCTGGGAAGATATGGGCACCTGGCTCACTTCGTTGGCCGCCACTCCCGACTCGCGCGGTCTCGATTGGGATGTCTATGTTGACAACCTCTCGGTGAAGGGACCGAACTCAGCCCGCAGCCGTAAGGACGGTAGGGTGGTGCAGTGGAGAGCAGTGTGCACAAGGCGATGAGTGGGATGAGGTCGTAGGCGCCACACCATCGCATTTGGTGGATCTGTTGGCCCAGCGTCGGGCGTAAGCCGCTTGGACCTACCTAGACGACCGGAGCCTTTCAGCCACGATATCGAGGAGCACCAAGACAGTCAGACCAAACGGAATCAGCGTGCCCAGACTGATAGCGAACGTGTCCTCGGACATCCTCGGATGTTCGCGCAGGAGTCTGGTTCGATGGGCCCTGTTGAACAGGAGCCGCAACGACGAGCCCCTCTCGCCTGCGCGCCACGCCTGGACTCCGAGCGCAACCATGCATAGGGCGTTGGCGACAATGCCAGCCGCCACAAGCGCATACAGCGGCTCGCGTTTGAAGGCCCAGATGACCCCGAATGGAGTCACGACAAGGACGATCAGCGCGAATTCGCAAACGACGAATGCGACTCCGTTGACGATATTGTGAGACTGGATACGGCGGATCAAATTCTTGGGTTATGCGCCTCAACTGAACCCTGAGTTAGCCTCGATTTGCAACTATGAACCTGGGCCCAACTCTGACAGCGGCAACCCTGCGGCCCGGTCAGATCGCTTTCTGGACCCGCGCCAGACCACAGCCGGATCACAACGGTCGATGACGACGTCCATCAACCCTCGAGGCGTCGATCCGAAGCATAGTGACGCCTAACTCATGCAATCCGGCTCGCGCCGCGGGGCTGGCGCGGACTCGGTCAAATCGCGGATTTGTCGGCCAGGTCGACGACGCGGCCCAACCCACAACCGTCCGGCCTCTGGGGCAGGCTCTCAGGGTCCAACGGCCCAGCGTCATGAGTCGAGGCGGCACTGGCGGGAGAAGGCAATTACGGTCAGCATTTCAGGAAAAGGAGGCTGATTACATGATCACAGCAGCCAAGGTTTTGGGAGTCGTCGGCGGAGCGCTGGCCCTGATTGGTGCGATTGCCGCGCTCATCATTGGCGGTGCGGATACAGTCATAGTCGGCGGCTGGGTGACGGTCGCGGCAGCCATAGTCGGGATCTTCGGTGGCGCGCTGGCTGGAGCGAGGCCGGGTCTCGCCGCGTTGCTCATGGCACTGGCCGCCGCCGGGGCCACGCTCGTGGCTCCAGGTGTCATTCCCGCCATCGCGGACTCGACGGTTGTGTTTCTCGGCTATCTCGCGGCTGGTGTCTTCCTCGCCATCGGGGCGGTTCTCGCCTTCCGCGGCAGGAAGAGGGTGCCGACCCGCAACCTGACTGAGCTCAGCCACTAGCCAGTCGTCTAAGGGGCCCTCCGGTCCCGAGAGAGTCTCGACGGAATCAGGGAGTGCGCGCTCGGGTGCCGTTCAGCATGGGCGTTCTGCCCTCGGCAGAACGCCCCGAGTCCGCCGACAGGATGAGTCAACTCAAAGCCGCCGGCCGGCATGTTGCCTAACCCATCTAGATGAGATTCCTCGATAGATATGAGACCCGTTGCCGAACAGGATCGTCCATCCCGGCGGCCGGATGCGCCAACCCATTGGCCGTCGCATTGGATCAGCCAGCGAGTTCGATTCGCGCTCGCTTCGAGTTCGGCGGACCATCCCGCCGAAGCCGGGAACCTTGCCTCGCAACCGCCATCCGAGACGTCGCGGGCCGTGTCTCAAATGTGTGCACGAACTTCATATAGATGCCCTCCTCCGATCACGACTCTGCATCGGCGGGTCACCGCGGAGGCTACCGGTCCTTGTTGCGCCGCCATGCAGCTCGCTAAACCAAGCGAGGTCGGTACCGAGATAGTCGGTCACCATATGGGCGGGCGCCGTCCAGGCGATCCCCCCCGTGCGCCTGGCGACTTCGCCGTAGACGAGGCCGAGCAGCGTTGCCAAGAATGCAAATCGGTACTTCTTATTCGATGCGTAAACAGCCTGCGGAGCTAGATGCCAGGCTCCAAAGCCAACGGCCGGATAGAGCCATCCGCGCAGGCGATCATCGAAGGTGGCCACGAAGACGCCCCGCCACAAGAGTTCTTCAGCTAGCCCGTTGACGATGCCAAAAGCCAAGGCGAGCGCTACACCCGCTTGTGTGTGGGTCGCGCGAGCCTTCGGCTGAAGCGCACCGCCAACTGGAGGGGCGAGGAGCAGCGCGAGGTCGGTGAGCTGGAGCCTCCGAACCCTGGTGAACTGAGCAGCCAGGCCTTTCGGACCAAGCACGGCTAGGGGGAAAACGAAGCCCCACGCGACCCAGTAAGCGCCGAAAGCAGCCAGGTAGCCACGCTCGCGCCCGAAGCGCCGCGGAAGCGTGCGGAAGGCGACTTGCATCGACACGTTCACGGCGAGCGGCGCCACAAGGACGGCCAAGCCTCTCCAGCTGAGCGACGATCGGACAGGCACGCGAGTATTCAAACGCTTCCCCCCAACGGGATGTGCAGTCAGCTAGTAACTGGCGGTTCCATGTTTTCGGCTGTCTCCTCGATTGCCACGCCCTTGGTGCCTTAGGCGACCTCCAATGGCCGGCCGATGCTGGAATTGTGTGACCGGCTGTGACTCGGCGCGCGTCCAGATCACCGCAAGTGCCTAGGAGCAGCGATGCTCCATGAATCCGCTAGCCGGTGCTCACCTGCGATGCGTAGACCCACCATATGTCCTTGCTCCCGTAGCCGCCCGTGCGATCCGAGTCGAACAACCAGATGCGGCCATCAGGCGTGAGCACCGGGCAGCGGTCGTTGCCGGGTCCGTTCACCGGTGCGGCGAGATCCTTCAGCGGCGACCAGCTACCGCCGGCTTCGCGCGCGCTGACGTAGATGTCCTCACCACCATGTCCGCCAGGGCGGTCGCTCGTCACATAAAGGGACTTTCCGTCTGGGCCGAGCATCGAGTGGTGATCGCTGTTCGGCCCGTTGACATTCGATCCCATGTTCTGTGGTTTGGTCCAGACCCCGTCGACCTTTCGCATCGTCCATATGTCGTTGTCGCCGTACCCACCGGGCCGGTCAGATGACCAGAAGGCCTCGGTTCCATCCGGCGACACGAAGAGGCAGTGATCGTTGAAGGTCCCATCGACGGGCGGTTCGCCGGCGACAGCGTCCAGGTTCTGGGGCGCTGACCACACCCCGCCCTGCAGCTGGCTGACCATGACCTTGTTGTGGCCTAGGCCACCGAACAGGCTGACACCGAACCTGTCCGTGACCAAGGTCTCGATCAAATTGAAGGCATCTACATATAGGGACAAGCCTGGGAGTCCCTCGCCCGACGGAAACGGCCGGTTGCCGGTGATGTAGAGCTTGTTGCCCTCCGGGGAGATCACCGGCTCGACCTCCACGTATGGCGTGCTGATCGGGGCGCCGACGAGCTCCGGCTGCGTCCAGCGACTCTCCTCCCACGTCCCAAGCAAATGAGTGACGCAGATCTGGTCCGTCTTGCAGTTGAAGTACATGGTCTGACCGTCGTCCGTGAATGACGGCTCGGCGTCCCTGGCTGAGGTGTTGATGATCGGCCCCATGTTCGCCGCTGACTGCCCGCTTGATTCCGAAGACGCAGAGACCGAGCCGGGAGACGTTGCGAACCCAAATGGCAGCAGGAGGGCCGCGGCGCCTATCGCTTTGGCGATCGCGACTCTGCGACGACCTCGGAAAAGACGGCGGTAACTCGTCACGAGACCTGTGCCCGTCGCGGCGACAGACGCGAGGGCGGACCCGTAGAAGACGACCGCGGCCACCGGAATAGCCCAGGCCGGCGCGAAGTAGAAACCAACCCCGGCGAGCGCCGGAAATATCAGGAACGTGACCAGGCCGAGCGGGATGAGCAGCCAGTCCGGGCCGGCGGCCATCAAAATCAGGACCACTAGTGACAGTAGAGCCAACCCGCCGAATGAGATGTACTTGCTGTCGACGGTCACCGGGCCAAGGGCGAGCGTCAGAAGGAAGGCGACTCCGAATGGCGCGGCCATAAGGGATCGGAACAACAAGTGGCGCCGCCGGCGCTGAAGCCTCTCGATGAACCTGCGCCCGGACCAGGTCGAGCTCTGACCCGCCGGTGAGCGATTTAGCAGCGCGTCAGTAGGCGTGGTCATGGTGAGCACCTCGACCCCTGTACACATCCAAGCGGAGCAGCATCACGACGGACATCGCCACGGACGCCGGCACCCTGACCGGACCTACCACGTGATGCGCCTGCATCACTGCCTCCCCAGGCCGGTCGCCGAGCCTCCTGCTCCATGCGCGTCATCTCATACCAAGGATGTAAGCGACCCCGAAGATGAGATAGAACGAGTTGAGAAGAAGGTGGATCGCGAAGCCAACGTAGATGTTCCTGGTCCGGCGGACCGCGTATACAAGCGGGGCCATTCCAAGGGCGAGGGTCACCAGCCTCCACGGGTACCACAGGTGGTACATGGCGTACAGACAGCTGTGAACGACAACCGTCCACCGACCCGAGTAGCGCATCCGTGGCAGCAGGAAACCGCGGAAGTACAGTTCTTCGACGGCGGGCTCACAGATGCTCGTCACCACAGCGACCAGGGCGTAGCTCGCGATCATGACCGTCTTGCTGTAGCCGCCGTTAAGGCCCCAATCCACCGCAGGCATCCAGCCGAACAAGGCCGCTTGTATCGCGGGGCTGATGAACTTTTCGCCGACGAAGGCGATGAGAATTAGGCTGGCCCCAAAGCCCAGGGTCACAAACGCTATATAGCGGCGGACGCCGATTGGCTCGCGGTAGAGCAGTACACCATGCAGCGAAAAGCGGCCGTTCCGTCGGTATCCCAGGTACAGGAGGAAGCCCATCACGTACGGAACGAGGGCGACCAGGATGGCGACATTCAGCGCGACCAGCGAGGGGTACCCGATTGCGCCAATCGGCCCGCGCAGGAGCATGTAGACAGCCCCGGTCAGCAATCCCGGCATTAGATGCAGGGCGACCGACAGAACGGGGCCGTGCTCGCGCAAGAGCGGGTTGCTCTCGGCTGGTGCCGTCGCCACTGAGCTTAGGGTCCCGCTGCGCTCGACCGTTGCTTGGGCCATAGTCACCTCCTCGGTGACGATGCTCCGCCATGCTCCCCTAACCCAGGGCCGCAGGGCCTTCCTTGGACAGGTCCTTCGCGAGGTGGGCATCCCACCGGTCGCCCGATGGCCCGCGTCTGGGCCCAGGGCGCAAGTTGGGCGCCAAACGTGCGGAAGCAGCGACCCATCGGTAGCGGCAGACCGCTTCCATGCAGGGCTTTCGCCTCTGTTGTGCGCGCGAGCGCGAGCGTACGAATGAACCGTTCAGGCGAGCATTCGACTCGTCGCCGGCTAGTGGCGGTGGATGGGACGTTCCAACGCCGGGAGGTATTTGCAATGGCAAAGCGCGCGATCACCATCTGGTGGATCGTTGGATCCGTCGTCATGTTTGTGGGGTTTGTCGCTGCCCTGTCTGTGTCCTACGCCACGAATCAAGGCAACTTCCTCAACGGCCACACGGGGGTGTCTGTGGCCCTCCTGGTACTGAGCATCAGCATCCTCTTCATCGGTGTGACGCTCCAACTGGTGGCGTGGGTAGGCTCACTGGTAAATGCCCGCTTGCTGGCCGACAAAATGTGGTTCAAGGTCCTGCTGTGGGTCGGGATTGCAGGGATCGTGACCAGCCCCTTGGTCATCGGCGGGCTGCTCTTTTGGGCCTTGATGCTCGTCTACGTGATCAATGGAGCTGACGGCAAGTTGGCCAGTTCGACAACGGCGACGCCGGTCAAGTTCGCACCGACGAGTTGATCCAGACCTTACGTACCTGGGCGCGAAGGAATCCGCGCCCAGGTTAACGCGAACCAGACGATACGTGGTCTGCGATCGGCAGCGGCAGCTAAGGCGCTCTGTACGCGGTCGTCCGCGTCTGCGCCGTCATCGGGGCCGCGGCCATCTTGCGTGTGAGGGGGGTCTGATGACGCCCTACATCGATGAAGCCGGTTGCAATAGCAGAGAGTCATGCATAGCTACCTCGATGACCTGGCAATGTCGTTGGCGGTTGTGAGAGGGGCCGAGGACGTGTGGCCAACGTCCCGCTCGGCGGCGGTCAATCGGCACTTACGACCTGAGGCAGGGGGGCCGACGATGACCTAAAGTCCGGCCCATTAGAACGTGGGCGGCGGGAGGTTTGATATGGCGTCTGCGCCGCGTTACGTTCGACCCCAGTTTTTCATGGCCCATGTGGTGAACCCCATCCTCAAAGTCATCGGATCCCCGACGCTTACCGTTCGGGGTCGACGCAGCGGCCTCCCGATTACGACTCCGCTCGCCCCCTTTGACTACGAGGGCGCTCGGTACCTGGTCGGAGGCGGTGGCGACACCCACTGGGTGCGCAACCTGCGGGCCGCCGGCGAGGGTCAGCTTCGGATGGGCGGGAAGCATCAGGACTTCCGCACGGTTGAGATTCAGGGTCCCGAGCGCGATCAGATCGTGACCGCGTATCGCAAGTCTATGGGTCGCCGCTTCGAGAGCTACTTCAAGGCGCTGCCCAATCCTTCCGACCATCCGGTTTTCCGCGTCGAGCCAACGGGTCGGGACTAACCGCGCCGAGGCGTGCCTAGGTGAAGGCGAAGAAGCAATGAGTGCCCGTGACAGGCAAGTTGGTGACGTTTCATCGCCAGACCCATCATGGAGCGGTCTCTACTTGGCTGGCAGCGTTTCTGCACTTCTCTTTGTCGTACTCAACATCGCAGCAATTGTGATTCTCGCAATCGTTCCGCCCGCACCAAGCTCTGGGGGGGTTGCCACGCTTCAATGGATCGCTTCAAACAAGACCGCTTACACCCTCGAACTAATACTGTTCGTGGCGCCGAACGTCTTGGCGATGGTGGTGTTCTTGGCTCTCTACATGGCGCTCAAGCATGTGAACAAGAGCTTCGCTGCTATAGCCGCGTTGATCGCGATAGCTTCTGAGGTGACCGCTCCTGCGATCAACAGCAGCCCCCAATCGCTCAATGCTGCCCTGATACTCCTGAGCAATCAATACGCGGCCGCCACCGCCGATGCGCAACGCCTTGCCTTCGCGACGGCAGCTGAGAGTCTGATTGCGACGACCAACGCGGTGACCTTCGCCGGCATCATGTTGGAGGTCGGCATCCTGATCATCTCGGTGGTCATGCTGAAAGGCGTATTTCCTAAAGGCGTCGCCTATCTGGGCATAGCCACAGGTGTCGTGGGCATCTTCAGTGAGGCCCTCAGGCCCGTGATCGGGTTCGCCTACATAGTCTTCTTCGTACTCGAAGTGATCTGGTTGATCGCGGTCGGTTGGAGACTCCATCGGCTGGGATCGAGCGGCTCGCGCGAGCCTGGCGTGAGCGAGGTCGGTGGATGAAGTCGGACATCAAGTCCCGGTTCCGCGCCTATCCAGCGTCGACCACATGCTCCTAATGGGCGCCAAGATCGAGAACGTGATGCCGTTTCTCCCGCTCTTCGGGAATGAGACGCTGACCTTCGTGGCCTTGTCGTACTGTGGCCGCCTCAACCTGGTATGCGTGACTGACAGGGCCGCGTGTCCAGATGTCGACAGCCTGGTCCGCGGGGGATCAAAGAAGCCTGGCAGGACCTCTCGGTGATCGCCGCTGCGGCCTGACGGCGAGGTGTTGATTACCGGCCGATCCGCCGTCGATCTATGCCCCGTACGCTGAGGGGCGGACTCGAACCTTCAAACCCCTGCGACTCCCTGAATCTCTCCTTTTGGACGAGGTCCGCGCGTGACCCGGCGCGCCTCCAGATCAGACCACGAAGGGGCTGCTCGATGCCCCATGAGCCGTCGCTATGCGTTCGTGGTCTCACCGAACGGCGTCGGCGCTGGCGCTTGTCGCTTCACGATCATTGAGACACTGGCGACAAAGAACCAGATCAGCATCGCCGCCTGACCGACAAATGGCGCATATCCGGACGCGGTGTAGAAGCCGGTGATGTCGGTTCCTCCCAGTATCGAGGGAGCGGCGGCGAGATTGAGCAATGCTGCAGCGCAAGCAAACCAGCCCGTCCACCTGGGGAGCACCCCGGTGCCCAGGATGGCGTAGCCCGCCGAAGCCAACATGAGCGCAGCAATGATGAGCCCGATTGCCCCGTATATCGGGAAGCTGCCCTCATTGAGTGCCCTGACCGCCGTTGGGTCGGATTTGACAACGGTGTCAAGTGCGGCACCGGCCTGGAGCCCGTCACCGACCAACGCCAGGGCTACCACGACCAAGCTCACCCCGAAGAACAGTGTGGCAACCCACTCGTAGTCCTCTCGCGCCTGCCGGACCAGGTAGCGGAACCCGGCCATGAAGACCAGGAGACCGACCATGATGAGCGGGTCGGCAACTGCCGTACGAATGAGGATGAAGGTGTTGGTTCTAGTGATCAGATCGCTGTACTGTGCAGTGTCCTCCAGCCGAGCCGCTGGACCGACTCCTACGAAGTAAAGGGGCAGGGCGACCAGGAAGACGACGAAGCCTCCCACCCCAAACGAACCCGCCCACCGACGCACACTTCGATCGAGTGAATCGGATCCGTGCCCACTCTTGCTCGTAACCACGCCACGCCCTGCCAAAGTTGCCTCGGCGAAGGCCTTACGGCCGATCAGCACGGAGTCGGTTGGGGAACCGTCCGTCAAATACCGGTCGAAGCCCCAGGCGAGGAGCCTCCGCCCGTTCTCGAGCCGCCACCACCTTGCCACCGTTCCAGCCAGGGGCACGCCCCCCCGGGGGTGGCTTTATCGCATCCATGTCAAGTCCTGTGCGCGCGATCAGCCAGGCGATGATCGAGTTCGAATTCCACATTTGGCCTGTCCGGAGCTCGTCACGGCCCCACACGAGGGTCGGTATCTGCGGCACCAATTCAAGAAGGCGCCGGGCATCGGCCACATCGTCGCTCAGTCGTCGCGGACTGTCGACCGCCTCACCGATGTCAGGAATCACGCCGTCCCGCCACCTGCGCATTTCGTACCGAAAGATGCGAAACCGTCCAGCCCACCGGGCTCCAACTGGGCCCTCGGCGACCACGCCTCGCTCCTGCCCGCGGCCATCAACAACCGGCGTCTGCTCGATCGTGTAACGACCCTCCGGCACGAAGACCTGCAGGCCAGAGTGATAGAGATCGAACACCGGCCGGCGGTCGAGGCGTGCCTTGATCGCTTCATAGATGCGACCGTTCAAGCGCACAAAGTTGCCACCCGCGCCCAACGGGAGCCAGTAGAGGTCTATTCCGACCCGCCCATCAAGTGCTGCTGAACTCGCTTGGAGAGCCATTACCAGCAGCGTATTGGTGGACATTCGTCGCGACATGGGTCCTTCGGCCCGCTGGGCGAAGGCCACACGCGGTCCCAACGCACAAGACTGCCGACTGATGAAGGGCTGGCATTCAAACACCGGCCGGGGCCTGGGATCAGAAACTGGGTCTGGGACGATAACCTGCGCCGCACGGCCTTGGGGCCGTGCGTGTGCTGATATATCGGCTGCGCGAGAGCCCTGAGCAAGTTCAATCGACAGCCGCCATCCACTTGAACGGGGTCTGCCGCGGCCGACTTCCAAGAAGATCTATGACACGCCCGCGACCTCCGGTCTTCCGACACTCTTCCGACGGCGTGCGAAATCGCCGGTCTTGAATTCAAGAATTGGTCGGGGGCTCGGGATTTGAACCCGGGGCCTCACGGTTCCGAAATCTGGGCGGTGTCGTCCACCGAGACCGCTTTCGAGCCTTTTGAGCTCGTTACGGGGACATGCAGCCGGGTCGAGTGGGCATCTAGTCCACCGAGCTCGGCCAGAGTCCTA
>DATITA010000052.1:0-2788 GCA_035468355.1 Candidatus Dormiibacterota bacterium | reverse complement strand
TTCTCCTCGCGCAGCCGGACCACGGCAGCTGACGCCTGCGCGTACTTCTGCACGTTTTGCAGCGCTTCCAGCACTGAGAAGTACACCGCCGCCTCGACGTCCTGCGAATAGCGGCCGAGCCCTTCGGCATCCACCGTCACCGGGATGGTTGCCTTGCGCGCCTGCGACTCCAGCGCCGCCTGCAGCCCCTTGTCGGCGAGCAAGGGTGGGTAGATCCCCCGCGCCAGGTCGCGCAGCGTCTCGAGCGCCTCGTCGGCGTCACCCTTGAGTTGCTCGAGGGTCGTCTTGGCCTTCTCCACGTCGCGGCCCATGAGCATCTCGGCGAGGCCGAGCTTCACCTTGATGGCCACCAGGTGCTGCTGAGCACCGTCGTGGAGGTTGCGCTCGAGCTTGCGCCGCTCCTCGTCCTGGGCTGTGACGAGGCGCTGGCGCGAGGCGCGCAGGTCCACGAGCCGCGCCTGCAGGTCCGCCGTGAGCCCGACGTTCTTCAGCACCAGGCCAGCTTGGGCGGCGAGATGAGCGAGCAGGTTCTCCTCGACCGGGGTGAGCGATTCGCCGGCCCGCTTGGTCACGCTGAGCGCACCGAGCAGATCCCCGTGATGACGCACTTCAACGAGTCGTTCCGCACCGTTCACCACGGGGAGCGCGCCATCCACCACCGCCACCGAGTCGGCGCGCGTCGCGTCCGCCGGCCAGACGGCTGCATCGCGCCAGGTCGAGCCACTGCACAGCCACACGTCACTGCGCTGGGCCCCAGTGCCCTCGGCCAGCACGCGGGCCATGCGCGGCATGACGTCGTCAACGGCGTACGACTCGGCAACCCGCTCGGAGAATTGCGAAAGCACCTCGTACGGCGTTGCGCGCTTGCCGTAGACGAGGCGGTTGGCCACCCGCTGGATGCGTTCGCGCACCGGTTGGAACCCGACGGCGACGATCGCGGTCGCCAGGATAGAGAGCGCGAGGTTGGGCTTGCCGCCACCACCGATGAGCGCGCCGATGCCCACGGCGATGCCGACATACACCGCGGTGATGAACACCCCCAGCGAGCCGTAGACCAAGGCGCGGCTGATGACCAGGTCGACGTCGTAGAGCCGGTACCTGAGGATGCCGATGGCGATGGTGACGGGCGGCGCCAGGAGCGCGATGTCGAAGAGCATCGTCCCGAGCTGCGCGGATCCGAAGTTGGCGTTTGGCACCGCCACGCTGGGAAGAGCTACGACGAGCAACACACCGACCCCGAGCAGGAACCACTTGAGCTGCTGCCGGCGCTCGACCGTCGAGCGCCGGTAGTTGATGATCAAGCCCGCAAATGCCGCCAGGCTGCCCACCAAGACAGTGACGGTCCAGGCCGAGTACAGCAGGCTCAATAAGCCGGTGGGATTGTCGAACTCTGCGATGTCACCCGTGGACTCCACAACGTTCACGGTCGGCGCGGTCAGGTCGTGTATCGCGACGGCGTAGAACCCAACGACCAGCGCGACACCAATGGCGACGTACGTGCGGGCCCCGAATCTCCACCGCCGCGACGGCAGCACGCCATCCGGGAAGTACAGCACCCCGAGTGGGATGAGCAGGATCGCCGGCACCCACCCCATGTTCAGCATCTCGGCGAGCGGGCCGAGCGGGAGCTGACCGTGATGGTTCCGGTAGTCGAGCACGGCGTACAGCGACCCATCGCCCTCCAGCGCGAACCCCAGTCCAACCGCGATGAGGATCCACCCAACCCGATGCTCGGGACGGCGGCGAGCGACCAGCAGCCCCAGGGCCGCGAAGACCAGGGCTTCGATCATCGAGCTCCCGGGGATCCCCGAGATGGCCTGCGGTGCAGCAAGGGCGATTGGCACATACAGGCCGGCGAGGACAATGACGAGGGCGCTGAGCGCCAGTGCGGTGCCCGGCGATGCCAGGCGCTGCCGCCACCGCGACGGTCCGGTGCGCGTCGTCGCTGCTTCGCTCAGCACCATGCTCTCAGGCAGCCGCCGCCACGGCGACCCGCAGCCAGCCGGCGATGCGCGTGCCCTGACCGACTGTCGATGTGACGTGGACCTCGCCGCCGAGGGCGTCGAAGCGGTCGACCATGTTGTTCAACCCGGCGCCCTTCTTCGTCGTGACGACATCAAAGCCCGTTCCGTCGTCCTCGATCTCGAAGCGCAGCTCATCGTCGTGTTCGCGCAGCCGGATCGTCGCCTGCGAGGCCTGCGCGTACTTCTGGATGTTCTGCATGGCCTCCAGGCAGCAGAAGTACACCGCAGCCTCGACCTCCTGCGGATAGCGGCCGATGCCGTCCGCGTCCACCCTCACTGGCACGGTGGCCTTGCGAGCCTGCGACTCGAGCGCCACGGCGAGTCCCTTGTCCGCGAGCAGTGGCGGATAGATCCCGCGAGCGAGGTCGCGCAGGGTCTCCAAAGCCTCGTCGGCGTCGCCCTTGAGCTGGGCGATGGTCGCTTTAGCCTTCTCAGGATCGCGTGACGCGAGCATCTCGGCCAGGCCGAGCTTCACCTTCAGGGCGACCAGGTGCTGCTGCGCGCCGTCGTGGAGGTTGCGCTCGAGCCGGCGGCGCTCCTCGTCCTGGGCGGTGACCAGACGCTGCCGCGAAGCGCGCAGCTCGACGAGTCGCGCCTGCAGGTCACTGGTGAGGCCGACGTTCTTGAGCACCAGCCCCGCCTGACCAGCCAGATGGTTGAGCAGGTTCTCCTCCACTGGCGTCAGCGCTTCCCCACTGCGCTTGGTGACGCTCAGCGCACCCAGCAGGTCGCCCTGGTGGCGCACCTCGACAAGCCGGCTCGCG
>DATITA010000051.1:0-36632 GCA_035468355.1 Candidatus Dormiibacterota bacterium | reverse complement strand
GTAGCCCCGGCGGGATTCGAACCCGCGATCTCAGCCTTGAAAGGGCCGCGTCCTAGGCCACTAGACGACGGGGCCACGTAGCTACTCTAATTGCTGGCCTGTTGTTTCCTACGGGCCACCAGGCAAGGCCACAAGCGGGCGTAGCACAATGGTAGTGCGGCAGCCTTCCAAGCTGTTTACGTGGGTTCGATTCCCATCGCCCGCTCCACTTTGTCTCAGGTCGTGGAAAGGAAGACGTTCTTGAGCTCGGTGTAGTGATCGAGCGCGAAAGGTCCGAGTTCGCGGCCGATACCCGATTGCTTGAACCCGCCGAAGGGCGTCGTTACGCGCACCGAGTTATTCGAGTTGATCGATATCGTCCCCGTCTCCAGCGCGCGGGCCACGCGCATCGCGCGGCCTGCATTGGACGTCCAGACGGAGCCCGAAAGTCCGTACACCGTGTCGTTGGCGATGCGGATGGCGTCATCCTCGTCTCGGAAGGGGATGACCGCGACGATCGGTCCGAAGATCTCTTCGCGTGCGGCGCGGTCCGACGGCGCGACTGGAGAAAGCACGGTCGGAGCAAACCAGTAGCCCGCGCCGGTGGGCGCGCTGCCGCGAAAAGCCACGTGAGCGCCGTCGTCCAGGTACGACGCCACTTTGGCGCGGTGGTCTGCGGAGATCAATGGGCCCATCTCGGTCTTGTCGTCGAGGGGGTCGCCCACCCTAACGGCCTTCACCGCGGTCTCGAGCGCGTGCATGAAGCGTTCGATCGCCGAGTGCTCGACGAGGATGCGGGAGCGGGCGCAGCAATCCTGGCCTGCGTTGCCGAACACCGCCATGGGCGCCGACGCCGCGGCCTTCTCGAGGTCGGCGTCGGCGAACACGATGTTGGCCGACTTGCCGCCCAACTCGAGCGTCACGCGCTTGATGCCGGCCGCGGCCAGAGCGCCGATGCGCTGGCCGACCTCGGTCGACCCCGTGAACGCGATCTTGGCGACGTCGGGGTGCTGCACCAATCGCTCGCCCACGGTGCGGCCCGCGCCCACCACCACGTTCAGCACGCCCTCGGGCAGCCCCGCCTCGAGGGCGAGCCGTCCGAGCTCGACGGCGGTCATGGGAGTCAGCGCGGCCGGTTTCAGCACGATCGTGTTGCCTGCCGCCAGCGCCGGTCCGACCTTCCAGGACGCGATCGCGATGGGGAAGTTCCAGGGCACGATGAGGCCGACCACGCCGAGCGGCTCGCGGAAGGTCATATCCACCCCGCCCGCGACCGGGATGGTGCTGCCCAGCAATCGTTCGGGCGCGCCGGCGTAGTAGTTGAAGACGTCGACCACCATGCCGACCTCGCCGCGCGCGTCGCTGATCGGCTTGCCGGCGTTGCGGGCTTCCATCTGCGACAGCCTCTCGTGGTTCTCCTCGACGGCGGCTGCCAGCCGGCGCAGCAGGTTGGCGCGGTCCTTCGGCGTTACGGCCTTCCAGGCCGGGAAGGCGGCCTTGGCGCGCGCCACGGCGTGGTCGGCATCCTCCACGCTCGCTTCCTCGAGGTCGGCCAGGACTTTCTCGGTGGCCGGTTCGATGACCTTCAATCTGCGGGTAACAATAATCCCGCCTCAAAACTCACACCTGATTCCAAGCCAGTTGTCAGGTTGGGCCCGCAAGCTCCATCGCATGATCACCACGCGTACCCTCGTTCTAGCGTCCGTCGTAGCCGCGGCCATGATCTTCGGCGGGGTGCTCGGCGCCACCGCCATGTCGCGATCGTCGCTCACGGCAGCCAACGCGGCCTACACCGCCGCGTCGCCGTCGCCCGGGTTCAAGTCGAACGAAGACCCGACCCACGAAAAGGGTGAGTCGGCAGCGCGGGAAGCTGCCGAGAGCAACGGCACCTTCCACCCGTCAGGCACTGGCGGAGCGTTCAGCGGTCACTCCAACGAGAACGCCACCCACGAGGGCGGCGAAAGCGCAACCCGAGAGGCCCAGGAAAACGCGGCCTCGGCATCGCCTACGAAGTAGCCACGATCCGGGTCCTCCTGGTACGGGCGCCGTCTCGGCGCTCGTACCCCGACCCGCTTACTCGGTGGGCCCGAGCAGCCGGGCGGGGTCGTTCTCGGGCAAGACGTCGCAAGCCCACTCAGAGCGCTTCCAGTCCGGGACCGGCGGTCGCCCCGCCTTCTTGGGGACGAACCTCGAGCGCTCTACCAGCTGGTAACGGTGGATGTAGCGAGGGCAGTTCGGGAAGACCTCTCGCACCCGGACGCGGACGATGAACTGCGCCAGGGTGTACTCGGCCATCAGTGGATCGTCCCGGTCGACGGCGGCTGAGCCGTTGACGCGCATTCGGTTCCGGTGCTCGAAATCGATGAACAGCATCCCGACCTCGCTGGTGGCAACCGCGTTTCCCATCGACAGGTACATGCCGTTGCCGTCGTAGTTCGGAAAGGCCAGGGTGCGCTCGTCGACGACCCGAACGAAACCCGGGTCGCCGCCCTTGTACGAGCAGTTCGGCCTGCCCTCAGGGTCGACGGTCGCGAGAAAGAACATGTCGCGAGCCGCGATGAATTCCGCATCGTGCCGGTCGATGAAGTCATGGACGAGCCGCTCCTCGATGCGGTCAGCGAGGCGCCGCGTGTCGAAGACATCCTGGAGCTCCCTCTGCGCGTCGTGAAACATCGTCGTCATGGCGGAAGTTTAAGCGCCGCCAATGACGCCGAAGAGCAGGGGTTAATCTGACATTCTGGGTACCAAAACGCGCGTCTACATCGAGCACGGTTCCAAGCGCGTTTTCGCCAGCGCCGCGGCCTGGCCCGGCTGGTGCCGCGGGGCGAAAAGCGAGGAGGGGGCACTGGAAGCACTCGCTGCCTACGGACCGCGCTACGAACGCATCGCGGTCCTTGCCGGCCTCGCCTTCCCGGGCATCTCGACAGGGTTCGAGGTGGTCGAGCGCCTGGAGGGAAACGCGACCACCGAGTTCGGTGCGCCCGCAATCCCCGCGAAGGGCGAGTCGCGAGAGTTGACCCCGACCGAAGTGCGGCGGATGCTCGACCTGCTGGATGCCTGCTGGACGTATCTCGACCACGTAGTGGCGACAGCGCCGGCCTCGCTGCGCAAGGGCCCGCGCGGAGGAGGCCGGGACCGCGACGCGATGGTCGACCACGTGCTCGGGGCAGAAGCGATGTACGCACGGGCGACCGGAGTGAAGCTCGCGCAGCCGGAGGGCCGGGACACCAGAGCCGTGCGCGCTTTCCGCAAGGCGATCCTCGACGGGTTGGCCAAACCAGATCCATCCGCGAAATGGCCCGCAGCCTACGCCGCCAGGCGCACTGCATGGCATGCCCTCGACCACGCCTGGGAGATCGAAGACCGCATACCCTAGATCCTTTGTGGAGAACGCAACGGGCGGCCTGCTCATAGTGATGGCGCACCCGGACGACGAGTCAATGGGCTGCGGCGGTCTCATCCTCCGGCACACCCGCGCAGGAATCCCGGTCCATCTCATCTGCGCGACGTACGGCGAGGCGGGCTGGACTGGCAAGCCGATCGGCGCCAGGCGCGAGGACCTTGCCGAGATCCGGGCGGCCGAGCTCGAGGAGGCGGCCGGCGCGCTGGGGCTGGGCGGCGTGGAGCTGTGGGACTATCCCGACGGCGGGCTGGCGGCGTCCAATCAGCAGGAGATCACCAGGCGGATCTGGGAGGAGATCATCAGGCGGCGCCCCCTGGCGGTGGCGGGTTGGGGGCCCGACGGCATCTACGGGCATCCCGACCACGTCGCGATAGGCGCCTGCACAGATGCGGCCGTGGCGGCGATGACCGAGGGTGAGCGCCCGGCGCTGTACCACCTGGCGGTCGATGCGCCGCTCAAGGAGTTCTACGACGTGGCCTTGCGCCTGGGCGGCGGGGACCAGACGTTGCCCCTTGTCGTCCAGGACCACGTCGACGTGGTGATCGGCCTCAGCGCCGATGAGGTGATGATGAAATTGCGTGCGATCGACTGTCACAAGAGCCAGCTCGAGGACTGGCGGATTGCCATCCGCGAAGAGCCGGTCCTCCTGGAGAAGGGCTATGGGCGCGAGCCGTACGTCACCGTGTCGTCGCGAGCGCCCGGCCTGACGGCCAAGGGTTTGCTGGGCGAGTTCGCGTGAGCGCGGCGGGCGCGACCTGCGCGCGCCATGGCGGCGAACGTCGAACCCACCAGACGGCCGGCAGGCAACCATCGATTGCCTGCCGAAGATTGAGCCTTGCTGTCCTCGAATCGCAGCCGATCTGGCTTAACCTTTAGGCCCTGACGCAGCTGGTGCCGGGGCACCCATCAAAGTCGGGGGTGATTGAGTTCATGGACGTTCAGGAAGCGGTGGCGGAGGGCTCCGCCGTGGCTTCGGCCGAAGAGAACGGCGAGGCAAGGCGAGACGGGCAGCGGAAGTTCACGATGGGCCCGCAGGACAGCCTCGAGGGAAAGCTCACCTACGACGGTTCGGTCCACGTCGACGGCCGGGCAGAAGGCGAGCTTCACGTGACGGGCAACATCGACGTCGCTTCGGGCGCGGCCGTGAAAGCCCTGCTCGAGGGCGCGAACGTGACCCTCAAAGGACACGTCGAGGGCGCGGTGACCGCGCGCGACAAATTGACCTTGGGCAGGAACGCAAAGCTCAGCGGCGACATCGTCGTGCGCAGGCTGCAGATCGAGGACGGCGCCACGCTCAACGGCCACGTCCGAATGGGTGACGGTGAGCAGCAGGCGTCCGGCCACTAGGACTCCTGCCGCGCTTCCGGTGGAGGACGGCTCCGCCGGCCAGCACAACTCCGTCCTCCTCGGTCCCAAGGACCGCCTGGTCGGCCGCCTTTACGTCGAAGGAGACGTGCGGGTCGCCGGCACCGTCGACGGCGCCCTGGAAGCGACCGGGGACGTGGAGATCGACGACGGCGGCCACGTCAAAGGGCCGGTGACCGCTCGCCAGAAGCTCGTGGTCGGCAGCGCCGGCTCGCTGATCGGCGACGTGCGGGTCACGCGCCTGGAGGTGCGTGACGGCGCGACGTTCAGCGGCAACGTATCGATGGGCAAGCATGCCGTCGAGGAATCCTCGGCGCAGGAACCCAAGGCCGAAGAGCCGGCACCTGCCGAGCCGGAACCCCAGCCCCAGGTGCAACCGAAGGGAAAGCGCCGCTAGACGCCCTCGGCCCGTTCCAGTCCGGCCACCCAGTCGAGGACCCTGGACAGGAAGGCAGGCTGATCGTCGATGTGCATGTAGTGCCCCGTGCGGGGGATCGTCTCGACGGCCCAACCCATCGAGCGAAGACGTTCGGCGGCCGACCCTGGCAAGTAAGGGCTGCCTTCGGCCAGGACGACCAGCGAAGGACCGGCCGGAGGGCCTGCCGGCGTGAAGTCGACTTCGCGCCCGATGAACGCTCGGGCGGTCCTCTCATCCCACATCGCGAGGCCCGCGTGCCGCGATCTCACCACCTCGGCCGGCCAGCGAGGGTTGGCGTTGGCGATGTCCTCGGCGCTCCAGAGCTTGCGCGACTCGAACTCGGCGATGCTCTTCTCGGGGTTGACGCGCAGGCCCCAGGCGGGGTCCTCATAGACGGCGTACGCGGGCTTCATGCGGACGGCCGCGGCGGCCAGCAGCGCGCCGCCCATCGAGTGGCCCACCACCAGCTCGGGCGCGTTCGGCACGCTCTCTAAAAGGTCGGCTGTCCATCCGTCGATCGAATACGCGCCCCGCGGGCTCTCGCCGTGCCCGCGAAGGTCCGGGGCCAGCACGTGGTAACCGCGCTCGGCCAGCTTCGGCGCCAACCAGGTCCAGGTCGCCGAGTAGCCGCTCAGCCCGTGGATGAGCACGGCGTGTCGGCCGCCCGAGCCCCATTCCCGCACATGGAGGCGCACCGGCTCAGCCCCTGGCGGGCTTCGTCGGGGCGGTCTTCTTCGGCGCCTTGGCCGGCATCGCGCCCGTGACCGCGAGCGCGCGCTTGATCAGAGCGGCGGCCGGCGCCGGCTTGGCACGCCAGCCTCCCGGGACCATCACGTAGCCGCCCATCTTGCGCCCGGGCAAGGGCTCGAAGTCACGGCCGCCCTGCTGCTTGACCTTCGCGATCTCAGGCTCGGGCAGGCGCACCACCAGGTCTTCGCCGAAGAGCCCGCAGAACATGTTGCCGTTCACGAATGCCGAGAGCTGGCCGAACATCGGCTTCAAGGTCACCGCGGGTCCGTCGGGCACGAGCTTCGCGAACGCCGCCTTGGCCTCCTCGCTGGGCCGAGGCAGCTTCATAGGTCCTCTCGCGGTCGAGCTCATCGCTTCACTTCCAGCACGGATCGTAAGGCGGATTTCGGGGATTGACGCATGCTCGTGGAAGCACATACTTCCCTCAGGTACAGGACCGCCGTCACTGAGGGAGGGGCAGATGAGCTGGAAGGTCGAAGGCACCTATTTCGAGAACTGCAACTGCGACTGGGTCTGTCCGTGCACGGTCACGAGCTTCGCCTCTCCGGCGACGGAAGACCGGTGCACGGTGATTCTCAACTACCACGTGCAGCGGGGTCAGATCGATGGCGTGGACGTCAGCGGCCACAGCGTTTCGATCCTCGCGGATGCGCCGAAGAAGATGCTCGACGGCAACTGGACGGTCGGCCTGATCATCGACGACAAGGCGTCGAAGGAGCAGGCTGACAAGCTCGCCGGCGTCTTCTCCGGTCAGATGGGAGGCCCGATGGCGAACATCGCGCCCTTGATCGGCAAGGTCCTCGGCATCGAGCGGCTTGCGATCGACTACAAGGACGACGGCCACCGACACCACATCCGGATCGGCGGCGAGATAGCGATCGAGGTCGAGGACTACGTGCCGGAGGGATTTTCCGAACCGACCAGGCTCTCGGGCGTGTTCCACCCGTCCAACTCGACCCTGACCATTGCGCGGCCGACCAGCTCGCGCATCAAAGGCTTCGGGATGGAGATGAAGAACGCCGGCAAGAGCGCGTTCTCGGCTCCATTCCATTGGTCAAGCTGACCAACAGACCTCTGCAGCCGTCGTCGCGCGTCTCCGCCCTGCCGCGGCCGGTCACGGGCGCCATCGTCGCCGTCCTCGTGGCATGCGCCGCCGCAGCCTGGCTCCTGACCATCAGGCAGGCGGCCTCGATGGGCATGGGTGGCGTGGCGATGATGGACGCGGGCCTCTTCCTCGTGACCTGGGTCGTGATGATGGTCGCCATGATGTTCCCTTCAGTGGTGCCGGTCGTCCTCGCGCATGCCTCGGTGTCGCGCACGCGTGGCGCCGGAAGCCTGCCCACCGCGGCATTCGTGGCCGGCTTCTTGGCGGTGTGGGCGGCGGCCGGCCTCGTGCCGCTGGCCGCTATCCAGGCGCTGTCGTCGTCATTCGCCGCGCCCATCGCCGGGTGGCTGCCACGGCTCGCCGGCGTGGTCATCGTGCTCGCGGGACTCTACCAGCTGACTCCGCTCAAGAACTTATGCCTCACGGCGTGCCGCTCGCCCCTGGGTTTCGTCATGACGCACGACTTCGGGGGCGGCGCCGCGTCCGCGGCGAGGGCAGGCATTTCGCATGGGCTGTACTGCCTGGGCTGCTGCTGGGCCCTCATGACGGTGCTGGCCGTGCTCGGCCTGATGAACGTCGCGTGGATGGCCGCGTTCGCCGTGGTCTTCTTCCTCGAGAAGAATTGGCGGTCCGGCGTTCAGCTCTCGCAGGCGGTCGGACTCGCGTGCGTGGTGGGTGGCCTCTTCGTCTTGATCGTGGCCTGAGCCCCATCCACCTTTCAGATCGCTGGGACCTCGGTACCCTAGCCACCGAACATGCCCATCTCGACTGAAGAACGCCGGATCGTGACAGTGCTTTTCGCCGACATGGCGGGGTCGACCGCACTCGGAGAGGACCTCGACCCGGAGGAGATGCGGCGCATCCTGGCCCGCTACTACGCGATCGCGCGTGACTGCGTCGCGCAACACGGTGGGACGGTCGAGAAGTTCATCGGCGACGCCGTGATGGCGGTGTTCGGCCTGCCCACCGCTCATGGCGACGATCCCGATCGAGCGGTGGCCGCCGCGCTCGCGATGCGCGAGCACATCCGCGCCGACACCCTGCTCCAGGGCCGCATCGCAGTCCGTTTTGGCATCAGCACCGGTGAGGTCGTGGCGAGCCGCGACCAGTCTGCGGGCGACTTCCTCATCACGGGGGATGCGACCAACGTGGCGGCCCGGCTGCAGCAGGCGGCCGACACGTGGGCCATCCTCGCCAGCGACCGCACCGCGCGCGCCGTCGTCAACTTCGAGTTCGGGGACGAGCTGGCGATCACCGCCAAGGGCAAGTCGGCGCCCGTCGCGGCGCGACAGGTGCTTGGCCCGCGCAAGGCGAAGGCCCATCGCCATTCGCAAATGCCGCTGGTCGGTCGCGAGAACGATCTCGCTCAGCTGCAGCTGGTGGCCCGCCGGGCGGTCAACGAAAAGCGGCCGTCGATGGTGAGCGTGATCGCGCCTGCCGGCACCGGCAAGACGCGGCTGGTCGAGGAGTTCCTCGAGTGGCTGCCGACTCTCGCGCCCAACGCGCTGATCGCGACCGCACAGTGCCTGCCTTATGGCCAGCAGCTCACCTACTGGCCGATGCGACAGGTGTTGTTCAACCTGACCGGGCACAGCGAAGACGCGATGCCGGCGCACATGCGGGAGGACATCGCTGAGTGGCTGCGTGGCCTCGGCGTCGAGGATGCCGACCGCAGCGCGAAGCTGCTTGCGGCCACCGTCGGCGAGATGGGGACGGAAGGGGTGGACAAGGACCAGCTTTTCGCGGCGTGGCGCTCAACCCTGGAAGCCGTGTCGCGGCGCGCGCCGCTCGTGATCGTGTTCGAAGACCTGCACTGGTCGAGCGACAGCCTCCTGGACCTCGCAGAGTTCGTGATGCAGCCGCGCGGCGAAGCCGCCGTGCTGATGATCGTCCTGGCCCGCCCGGAGCTGCTCGACCGCCGGCCCAACTGGGGTGGCGGCCGCCTCAACCATCTCGCGATAGCGCTCGAGCCCCTGGGTGGGGCCGCCATCGCGAACCTGGTCACACACCTGCTGGAGACAGACGCTCCCGAAGTCATCAAGCTGGTCGCGGAGCGCTCCGAGGGCAATCCTTTCTATGCCGGCGAGCTGGTGCGCTCCTACCTCGAGCAGGGCTCACTAGCCAGGCTGCCGGACACGGTGCAGGCGACAGTCCTTGCCAGGCTCGACCTCGTGCCGCCGATGGAGCGCCGTGTGCTGCAGCTCGGGAGCGTGTTCGGCCGGTCGTTTCGCGCGTCGGGGGTGCAGGCGCTGGAGCCCAGTCTCTCGGGCCACGCGCAGCAGCTGTGCGAGGGGCTGGCCGACCGCGACCTCATACGCCCGGTCGACGGCGACCGCTACAACTTCCGCCACATCCTCATCCAGGAGGTCGCTTACGGCACCCTTCCGCGCTCGGAGCGGGCGCGCCTTCATGCCGAGGCCGCGCGATGGGTCGAGTTGATGAGCGAAGGCCGCGACGTGGTGCTGGCCGAGATCCTGGCGTTCCACTACCAGGAGGCGGCGGTCCTTCTGACTGCGCTGGACCCGACGGCCGAGAGCACGACCCGCGCCCGACACAAGGCGGCCCAGTGGCAGCTGACCGCGGCCGACACGGCCGCGGCGGCCGGCGCCACGCCGGAGGCGGTCCGCCACATCCGCTCGTCGTTCGACTTCGTGGACGCCTCGCGCCTGCCCCGGCTCCATGAGCGCATCGGAGACCTGACGGCGGGGGACACGGGCCTCGACGAATACAGGATGGCGCTGGAGGGATACGAGCAGCAGGGCGCGCCCGTCGACGACCAGCTTCGAGCCCTGGCCGGCATGCTCATGGTGGCGACCCGATGGCAGGGTTCCGTCGGCGACCGGCCGTCGGGGGAGTCGATGGGCGCGCTGCGCGCCAAGGGTCGGGCGCTGCTCGAGCGGGCGGACGACCCACGTTCGATCGCACGCTTTCTCGCTGCCGACGCTTTTTTTCCATTCTGGGTCCAGGCCGACCGCATCCCGGACGAGGCCGAAGTGGCGGAGGCGCAGGTCAGCGCGGAACGCGCGATCGCCATCGCGACCGATCTGGACGATCCCGAGCTGACGAGCGCAGGGCTTGACGCCCTGAGCGGAGTGGCCACCTCCAAGAACGACTGGGCCTGGGCGATCGAATCAGCCAGGCGGCGCCTCAAGTTCGAAGAGCGGCTCGGACTCTACGAGCGGCTCGACGCCCACTCGATGGTGGCCTGGATGTCCTACTTGATGGGAGACCTCGCCACGGCCGAGCGCGACTCAGGAGAGATGGTCGGGCGATTGCTGCCGGGTCAGGCGCCCTACCCGGCGCTGCACCTGTTTGCCTGGCGGACTCTCACTTTGATGATGCTCGGACGTTGGGATGAGGCGACCGCCACGTTCTACCGCGCGCTGGAGGCCTGGCACGACGCAGGCAGCCTCGCCGCCGGCTATGGCCTTCGAGGCTTCATGGCGGGTTTGAGCATCGGGGTCGGGCGGGGCGATGGGCGCCTCATCGCCGCAGCCTCGGACTCGATCGATTCGATCCTCGCCCGGTTTACTCCAGACCACCAGAACCAGTTACTGCGCGCCTACGTGAAGGGACAGGCGGGATTCACCGAGGACGACCCCGCCGTCACCGGAAGGCACCCGGCCGAGATGATCGAGCGGCGTCTTTCGCTGGCCAACGACAACCGCCAGGCGGTGCCTGGAAGGGTCATGGAGGTAGTGCTGAAGCGGGCGGTCGGCGACCGGCTGCCCACGCTCGAGGCGGAGGTCAGGCGCTCGATCGGCCTCGCGCGCCACGATGCCGCCGAGCTCGACCTGGCGGCTGAGATCTGGGGCAGGATCGGGGCGCTGCCCAACCTGGGGCGCGCCCGGGCGGAGCGTGGTGCTTTGCGGGGCGACCCGACCGAGACCGAGTCGGGCCTGGCGATCCTCAAGAAGGTCGGCGACACGAACTACATAGACAGGTTCTCCGCGCCGGTCTGAGCCGGCGGCGAACCGAGCCGGCTGCCCCGAGAATACGAGCGACCGATGAGGCCAAGGCCCGCGTTGGAGATTCGTGACGTGGTGAGCAACGTGTCGTGCCGTCCGGGCGCCGACGATCTCAGAGGGGTCGCCGGCGCTTTTGTTTGTGAGGCTGAAGCTTGAGAGCGCCGGTTTACGATGGCCCCGCTATGACCGAACAGGATCCCTCGGCGCCTCCTTCGGAAGCTCCGGTCGAGCCGGCCTTCACGCACCCGGCCTCGCCTTTCATCCGAACAGGGGCGCCGACGCCGGCCAAGTTTCCTGGGCGGCCTGCGATCGCTCCGGTCGCCTCGACGTGGGTCCTGTACCGCGCCCAAATCGAGTTCGGCCTCGTCGTGCTCGCCTTCCTGATGGTGATGGTCGGCTGCGTGACGGTGGTGCAGGCCAACCCGAGCGCGGCATGGCGGTATTACGTGTCGGCGCTGCCGCTTGCGCCGGCCGGGTTCCTCGCCTGGCTCTTCGTGCGCGCAGTCGGTCGCCTGACCGACCTGCAGAAATGGATCCAGATCCAGGCCTTCAGTTTCGCCCTGGGCATGACGGCGCTGGTCACATTCGCGTACGGGTTCCTCGAAGGCGCGGGCATGCCGAACCTGAACTCCGTCTACGTGCTGCCCCTGACGGCGATGCTGTGGGGACTGGCGACGGCCACTCTGGCGCTGAGGTATCGCTTCCGCCGCTAGCCGTCTTGGCGGCCGTAGACTGACGCCCGGTGTCAAAGGGGCGGCGCCTCGCACAACTCGGTCTGGTGGTCGTCGTGGCCCTGCTTGCCGGCACGGTCCTGGTCGGGAGACCGGTAGCGACCAGGCTCGCGGCAGCCGTCGACAGTCCATCCCCGCCGGCATCGCCGTTCCTGACGCCGGCGCCCACCGCGACCCCCGTGGCAGACCTCGGCAACCTCGACGACGACATCGGTTCGATCATGGTCGTGTCGACTCGCGGGACCGAGATCTCGCCGGCGCTGAGGGAGCTCCTGACCGACGGGAAGGTCGGCGGCGTGCTCCTTTTCGGCTCCAACTTCGGAAGCAGCCCTGCCGGCCTGAGGACCTGGAGCGATCGGCTGCAGGCCATCGCCTCGAGCGCGTGCCTGGACCATCCGATTCTCCTGATGACCGACGAAGAGGGAGGGCAGGTCGCCCAGGTGCGCGCCGGTTTCGCGCCGCCATCGGAGCTGGTTGCGGGCGCCGGCGGGCCCGATCAGGTGCGCGCGCTCGAGCGCGCGTCCGCCATCGGACTTCGCTCGGCCGGGCTCGGCCTGGACCTGGCGCCGGTCGCAGACGTGCGGACCAACCCACATGACAACGTGATCGGGGACAGGTCTTTCGGTTCGAACTCGGGCTACGTTGCGCCGATGGTCGCCGCAGCGGTGCAGGGCCTGCACGACGGGGGCGTGGGCGCGACGTTGAAGCACTTCCCCGGCCTGGGAGGGTCGCCGGGCGACCCGCACGTCGCCATCCCGACGGACCCTGAGTCGGAGGCGCAGTGGGAGGGGGTCCAGATGCCGACGTTTCGGGCCGGCATTGTGGCGGGAGCCGACGCCGTGATGACCACCGCGGTCTACGTGCCGGGCCTGGGAGGGGCCGGGATGCCGGCCCTGTTCTCGGCTGCGGTGGTGTCGAAGCTGCGCACTCAGCTCGGATTCCGCGGCGTGATCATGACCGACTCGTTGAGCATGGGTGGGATCGGGGTGCGGTGGTCCCTGCCCGACGCCGCCGTCCTGGCGGTGGCAGCGGGCAACGACCTTGTGCTGCTCAGCAACGGGGATCCAGGTTACGAGGCGGACGCGATTGCCGCCGTCCGTGCGGCCGTGCTGGCGGGCCGGCTCGACCGGGCCGCCGTCCACTCATCCGCCCTGCGTGTCAACGCCCTTCGCGACAGGTTCGGACGCCGGTTCATCCCGTGCCGCCGGCCGACCGCCGCCTGATTGCCGCCCTGACGGCCCAGGGTAGAATCATTCCTCTGCCCGAGCGGGAGTAGCTCACTTGGTAGAGCGCGACCTTGCCAAGGTCGAGGTAGCGGGTTCGAAGCCCGTCTCCCGCTCCAGTTCCAAACCCGTGAAGAAAGGGCTCGGACTTTCCCCTGCGGCTCGACCAGTTGGGCCCGGATCGCGGTATCCATCTCTCAGCATGCGACCATCTGTGCCGACTGGCGGACTCATGGAGTGCAGCTCCTATTCAGTGCCCGAACGGGCGGCGCGCGAGGAACGTGCGTCTTGAATGGTCACAACTACGATTCGATTCTCGGCCTCGAGAAAGACGTAGACAACAAGCATCCATCGCCAGGGGCCGAGCACAAAGCGAAAGCCTGACCAGCGCCCGGCCAGCTCCGGCCCAAGCCTGGGAAAGCGACCGAGTGGGCGCAGCGCGCTCTTAAGTCTCTCTTTCGTGGTCCTGGGCAGACTGTGGCTTCGGATCAACTGATCCAGGTCGATCGCGGCCGACTTGGATACCTCGACCCGCGCCACGCGCTAGAGGTCGTCCAGGCTCATCGTCCGACCCGCGTTGGCGTCCGCGAGTCCCTGCTGGGCACGCTCAAACGCACCGGGTAGGCCGTCCAAAAGGGCTGCGGCGTGGCGTGGATCAGGGTCGGCTTCGTCAAGCGCTTGTGAAAGTAGTGATCGCGCCAGCGTGCCCTCGTTCACGTGCGTTCGCTCAGCTAGCTTGGCGAGCTTGGCGGCATAGGTCTGATCAAGGGTCACATTCAGGCGCCTGCTCGTATCGGGCATGATTTAAAGGTACACGATTCAGCACGCTACGTGCACATGGTGTACGACGCCGCCGACGTCGTCGCTGTCGATGCGCAAGGCTTCCCACTCATCGGGGCCCAGGATCTCTACTCGCCAGCCGTAAAACTCTCAGGGATCGGCTCATGGGCTGCTCGCACTTGCCACGTTCGGGCTGGCTTTTGGCTTGGCGTGGCATGGTCGAATACAGGCGACTCATCGAAGCGAGGAAGGTAGAGAGGCCGCGCAGGTTCAGCTACAAGCCCACCATCCGGCTAGGTTGAGTTCGGTTTGAACCGGCGAATTCCGTGTCCATCCTAGGCCAGCGTAAATCCACCCGCCCCAGCCGCCGCCGCTCCCAATATCGACGATGGCAACTGAACCAGCCGATGACTCCCACATACGCCCACTGATGTACTCGCGAATTCTGACCTTCGCGGTGCCGTCAGCCAGTGGACTCAGAAGATAGGTGCCGGCGCCATGGTACACGCCATCCACCTCCACATAGAGCAGGAAGTCGTGTTTCGTGCCATGCAGGAGAACGATCCATAGGGGGTTTGTTTGATTGGGTAAACAGGCTTGCCCTTTGTCCACAGCAGCGCATTCCTCGAACACCCCGGTGATCTTGAGTTCAGTCGGCGGACAAGTAAGGTCTGAGGGAGACGGAGTGGCCGCGGTTAGCGGAGTAGGTGACACGCTTGGACGTGCGGCAGTGGCGTTGCTCTTGTGCGGACTCAGGTAGATGAGCGAGGCGATGGCGACCGCAATGATCGACACAGCAACGATCAGCAAGCCCCGCGATGTCCGGCTGAGCATTTAGGCGCATTCTGTGCTTGAGCGCAGTGCCGAGACAAGATGTAGTCGCGGCCATCGCGGACGTCGCTCGATGCGGGCTGCGCTCCACCTAGTCGTCACGCTGGTGTAGTGGTTGCAGAGCGGAGCAATCAAAGCGAACGCCTAACGGAAGCGAGAAACGTCGCGTGAGCGGACTGGACGGGTGGCGAGCTACTGGGGTCAAACCTGGGGTCAAAGGCGCGAGTCTGAATTCAAAACGCGTCCGTGACAGCGGGGTTCGACGCCCGTCTCCCGGTCCCACCCAACTTGTGCTACAAATAGCACATGGCTAGTGTTGGTGTCCGTGAACTTCGTCAGCGGGCCAGCGAACTGCTGCGTCGCGTTGAGGCCGGCGAAACCATAGAGGTCACGGATCACGGCAGGCCAGTCGCCATGCTTGCCCCTCTTCCCGCAGCCGGACGGTTAGAGCAACTTCGCGCGTCCGGCGAAGTGATGCCTGCTGCAGGCAACGTCACCGATCTGCCTGCACCCTTGCCGGTGCCGGCGGGAAAGGAATCACCTTCGTTGATCCTGGCTCGGCTGCGTCACGATGAACGCTGAGCGGGCGATCTACCTGGACTCGTCCGCGATCGTGAAGCTCGCAGTCGCGGAAACGGAATCTTCCGCCCTCCGTCGGTACCTGCGACGCCGGGGACCGGTCGTCGTGAGCGCACTGGCGCGAACGGAGGTCGCAAGGGCGTTACTACCGCTGGGTCCAGCGGCTGTCGAAAGGGGGCAAGCTGTGTTGAGCAGGGTTGAGCTGATCCGAGTCAGCGACCGGATCCTCCTTGACGCCGGGTCGCTGCTGCCGGCTCGACTTCGCTCGCTGGACGCGATACACATCGCGACTATGCGTCAGCTTGGTGGCAGCCTTCGCCGAGTGGTTACCTATGACAGCCGGATGGCTGAAGCAGCCTCGGCGCTGGGGATGACCACAGTCGCGCCTGCCTGATTAGCGAGTCGAGCGCCTCCGAATCAAGCGTCAACGGTAAATGTCGTCGACAGACTCGGAGAGCCTCGACGGTGCGCGTTTGATGATGCCCCCCGACCCACAAGAAGCGCCGCTTGGCACCCGCGACGCACTCGGTCTTTCAATCAGCGAAAACTCGCTCGCATAAGGGCGCCAACTTAGTGGTAGCCTTATGGCATGAGGACAACCATTGACAAGGCTGGACGCCTGGTTATTCCGAAGTCGCTCAGAGATCGCCTGGGTTTGCGTGCCGGTCCAGTGGAGGTAGATGCCGACGGCGCCGCGCTGCGTGTCGAACCGGTCACGGAACAGAGTCTCGAGCGACGATCAGGACGTTTGGTCATTCCGGCCTCGGGCGTGAAGCTCGGTGACGAGGGCGTCCGCGCCCTGCGCGATGCCGACGAGCGCTAAACGGCCAGACTGCCTGGTCGATACGAGTGTGGCGGTCGCTCTCGTGGTCGCGGACCACGAGCATCACCTCGATACCGTGAAGGCGATAGGCGACCGCCGGCTCGGCCTTGCCGGTCATGCCGCCTTCGAAACTTTCTCCGTGCTGACGAGGCTGCCGCCGCCGTCTCGGCGGTCCCCTAGCCTCGTGGCGAAGCTGCTGGCCGAGAACTTTCCGGGCAACCGCTACCTTTCACCTCAGCGCGCCGAAGAGTTGATCGCATTTCTCGGCAAGACGGGTGTCGCCGGCGGCTCGGTATATGACGCGCTTGTGGGGGCGACCGCAATCGAACACCGTCTCCGACTCACCACGCGCGACCCGCGCGCCCTGGCTACTTACCGGGCGCTTCAGGTGGATGTGGAACTGCTCACCAGTGCCTGAAGACGGTTCGAACAAGGGAACGTTGGTGCTCCTGTCTTCAATCTCGTCGAGTCAACGGCCAGAATCGGAGGGGTGGCGGCGGCATGAGAGGAATTCCATTTCCGGGCAAGGGTCCGGGCCGGCGGTGAGGTGTCGGTGACCCCATCCCAGCAGGTCGACAACCTGATCGAGGGTCTTGCGGACTGGCGCGGCAAGACGCTCGCGAAGCTGCGCAAGATCGTCCTCGAGGCCGACCCCGAGATGGTCGAGGAATGGAAATGGATGGGTACCCCGACCTACTACCACGACGGCCTTGTCTTGATCTTCAACCCCCACAAGGACAAGGTCAAGCTGACCTTCTACAACGGAGCAAGCCTTCCGGACCCGAACCATGTCTTCAATGCAGGCTTCGGAGGCGGCAAGTGGCGGGCGATCGATTTCCTTGAGGGCGACAAGGTGGATGAGCGGGCTCTGAAGGCCCTCGTCCGTGCCGCCGTGGCCCACAACGCGTTGAAGAAGAAAAAGAAGAGGTGACCTCGCACCTGCATCTCTAAAGCACGGCTGAAGCGACCGCGAAATCGCCTGAGGGTCCGGCCATGAACGATCGCGTCGTTGACCGCCCGCCAGCTCAGCGCCCTCATGATCCGATCTGAGTTCAAGCTGCGGTGTTATGCCATTGAGAGTTCTGGCGCGGTGTCCGCTCCAGTGACAGCAGGGTTCGGATCATTCGCAACCGGGTTCGCGCTCGCCAGACGTGCAATTTGAGCGCAAGACGTAGGGTGGTTTCTTCTCCGGTCGTCTTGAGTCCATGGAGATCAATTGGCCCGCGCATCCATACATCACCTCTAACGAGGACAACAGTGAGCCAGGAAGGGACTCCCGTCGAGTGCCGATAGTCCTTACGTCGATGAGTACAAGGCCATCAGCAGCTGACGATGACATCATCCGAATGCCCTAAATGGCGGTTCGTCACATGCCAGGGGGGCCCTTGGGCCCTATCGACAGCCCCCTCTGCCTCATAGCCTGAGGGCGTCAAGGATCGGCGGCAGCCGTGATACATCGGCCCACCGGGCCAAACCCGCCGATTCAAGCGGGGTCTTCAAGATCGATGGCGAAGCAAGGAGCGGAACTGGCGGCGCTTGGGGCGCATCCAACGGCGGTGTCCTCATGATCCGGCGTGCCACCAAAACAACGGCCGAGGTCGTGATCTGGTTGGCTTTCATTTGGCTCTGCCTCCTCGCGGTCAGTGGCCCCGGCGCGCACACCCAAAGCCTGACTGCGGCCCTCATCTGGGCGGCGCCTCAGATGGCGGGGATGCTCGTCGGCCCGTTTGTCGAGGGCGTCTCGCGCTGGATCGCTGCCGGCCGTTTCGTGATCGCCGACTGGGTCGTCCTTGTGGTTGCAGCGGACGCGCTCGCGCTCGCGCTGGTGTCTAGCCATCGTTGGGCCGAAGGCTGGCAGCCGCGGGTCAGGCTGGGCGAATGGATGGAGTTCCCTCGCCTCGCCAGGCCTCGGCCGGCGCCAGTGACTGTTCCGGCGGTGGACGAGATCAACCGACGCTTTGCGGAGTGGGGCCGGGTGGCGGCTTCGCAGGCCCTGACCGGAGCGACTTCCGTCGGGGCTTGGTTTGTGGAACGTGCGATTCCGGGCGTGGGGCGCGGGTTGCAGCAGGGCGCGCACGCAGTCGGCGCGGCCGGCCGGCGCGTTGCCATTGGTCCGCAGCTGACCCGCGGTGCCACGCGCATGAGGGCGCATGACCGTCTGAAGGCCGGCGTCGCCCCTCAGCTCGAGTTGATCGGCAACACAGCTTCAAAACCGCCAAGGACGCATCGGCGAAGTGAAAAGAATGTCTCACCAAGAAGCAATCGACCAGAACGATTGGCCTCGTAGGCCAGGCCGCGGAAGGCGGCGCGCGACCGCCGAGGAGGCTGTTAAGAAGCTCGGAACATCGCGCCGGCGTGGCTGGCTGATTCGCGTGTTTCTCGTTGCGGTCATCGTGACACCCACCGTCTTCTTGTCATCACCGTTCTACTCGGCGTACGCCTCGCGGCTGCCGGACGTCCTCCAGGTCACGACCCCAATGCCGAGCGATTCGATCATCTATGCGTCCGACGGCACCACGGCCCTCGCGGACCTGCACCCGCCGGGATACCAGCATTTCGACGAGCCCCTCTCGGCGATGGGCCACAATCTCCCCGAAGCGATCATCGCGATCGAAGACCACAACTTCTACAAGGAACCCGGCGTCGATCCCACCGCAGTGGCTCGAGCAGTCACAGTGAACTTGAAGGCGCAGGACAGCGTGCAGGGCGCGTCAACGCTCACCCAGCAGCTCATCAAGATCCGCCTGGTCGGTAGCGCGCCGACCCTCGATCGCAAAGTGCGCGAGGCCCTTCTGGCGATCCAGGTAGCGAAGACATATTCAAAGTCGCAGATCCTCGAGATGTACCTGAACAGCATCTCGTTCGGCAACAGCGCCGTCGGCGCCGCGGCCGCCGCCCAGATCTTCTTCCACAAGAAGACCAGCGAACTCGACGTGGCGCAGGCGGCCATGCTCGCCGGCTTGGTCAACGGCCCCACGCTCTACAGCCCGTTCCTTTCGTGGACGACCGCCAAGGCGCGCCAGCAAGACGTCCTCGAAGCCATGGTGCGTTACGGCAAACTGACTCACGACGACGCCTACAAGGCATATGCCGAGGACCTCAGGCCGCCCGACAACATGTTCGTCCCCGTGAACCAGATCATCGCGCCTGGCTTCGTCAGCTACGTCACCAGTCAGCTGGTGCAGCAGTTCGGCGCAGACATGACCTACGGCGGCGGCCTCAGGGTGATCACCACACTCAACCTGAAGCTCCAGCAGATCGGACAGGACGCCATCACGGGAACACAGCAAAGACTCGCCTGGCGCAACGTTCAGCAAGGTGCCCTGGTTGCGATCGACCCTGCCTCGGGGGGGATCATCGCGATGGTGGGATCTGCGAACCCCGCCGGCAACGGAGGCCAGTACAACCTCGCGGTATGGCCTCCCCGCAACCCGGGATCGTCGATGAAGATCTTCACCTACACGACCGCCATCGCGAGCAAGCGCTACACGATGACCACCGCGATCACCGATTCCGCGATCAGCATCCAGGACGGAACTGGGGTGTGGAAGCCGCGCAACTATGACGGCAAGTTCCACGGCACCATGCAGTTGCAGCAGGCGATGGGCAACTCGCTGAACATCCCTGCTGTCAAGGTCGAGCTCGGCGTCGGGGTTCAGAACGTGGTCGCGACGGCGAGGGCGATGGGAGCTCCACCCTGGCACCTGAACGCCGACGGCACGGAGACCAACGACGATCCCCTCAACTCCTACGGACCGTCCCTGACGCTGGGAGGTTACGGTGAGACCCCCCTCCAGATGGCGACCGGCGCATCGGTGCTTGCGGCGAACGGGGTGCTGCATCCGCCGTTTGCGATCGCTCGCGTCGACCAGGCCGGAAAGACCATCTACACGCACGCCGACGCTCCGAGCCAGGTGATCGACCCGAAGGTGGCGTACATCATGTCCGCCATCATGTCCAACGACGCCAACCACGCCATGATCTTTGGACGCAACACGGACCTTGTCGTGCGCGGCTATCACGTGGCGGTGAAGACGGGCACCTCGGACAGCTTCGCCGACGCCTGGACCATCGGGTACACACCCCACATCGCGGTGGCGGTCTGGATGGGCAACCCCGATTGGCGCATCAAGATGACCCAGGGCTCGGACAGCTTCTACGTCGCGGTCCCGGCGTGGCACAGCTTCCTGGCCACCGCGCTGCCGCTGTTCGGGGGCGACACCTGGTACAGCCCGCCGGCCGGCCTGGTCCAGAGAGGCGGCAACTACTACCTGCCCGGCACCTAACAATTCTCACAGTCAGGCGGCCGCTGATTTTCCTGTCGCAAGTTCACAGGTCCCAAGGCCACCCGCGACTTCCCCCCTGGTTCCGCTGACCGCGGCCGGGTAGGAGCGGGCCGCCGCCTTCACGGTCGGTCTGTAGTGTCGACGTTCGCGCCGGGGAGGGTTATCGTCACGGCCGTCCCCGACCCCGGTGCGCTCTCGATCCTCAGCGTCCCGGAGTGCGCGGTCACGATGTCGCGGGTGATCGCCAGCCCCAATCCCGAGCCTCGGGAGTCGTGTGAAGACTGCTACGGGATCGTCTGAAGGACGGTGTCGTCGATCTGGTAGGTCATCGTGCTCCGGACGCCGATGACTCCCTCGACGGCCGTGACAGTCCGCACCAGCGCGTCGCAGCGACTCTTCTCCTCGAAGGACCCCGACAGATCCACGACGCCCGACGCGACGCGCGCCTTCAGGCCCAGCCCGCCGTGCCGGCCAGCGGCCTCCTCCAGCACCCTCTTCACGTCGGCTCGAACGTCGCGGTCCGAACGCAGGAACACGGTCAGCAGGTCGCCCCGCGAAACGATGCCGACCACCTTGCCCCGCTCATCCACCACCGGCAGCCTCTTAATCCCGCGCGTGTGCATCTCGCGCGCCGCCAGCGCGATCGGGAAGTCCGGCTGCACGCTCACGACATCGCGGGTCATCGCGCTCGCGACATCCAGGGCCGCGGCGTGCGCGCGGTCGGCACGGTGGCGCTTCGACTCGAGGAGGTACGACTCCGGATCTCGCCCCTCGACCTTGTTGAGCAGGTCTGCCTCCGTGACGATCCCGATCAACTGGCCGTAGCTGTCCACCACAGGCAGGCCGCTCACGCGCTTGCGACGCAGCAGGCGCACCGCGTCTTTGAAAGTCGTCTCTGGCGCAACCGTCACGACCGGCGAAGTCATCACCGCCGAAACCGTGTGCATCGACGCGATCGTGCCTGGGATTCGACCCGCATTCCCGTGCCGAAAGGCCCGGCCTTTCAGGGACTGAGGACTGGTGCGGCCATGAGGGCGCGCCAGCACTATCGAGTCATGAGCTGGACAGTTTCGGATGTGATGACCAGAGACGTCGTCGCAGTTGGGCCCGACGAGGATTTCAAAACCGTTGCCAGGCTGATGCACCTGCACGAGGTGAGCGCCCTGCCGGTGGTCGATCGCGCCGGCAAGCTGGTGGGCATCGTTTCCGAGTCCGACCTCCTGGCCAAGGAGCGCGAGCGTGGCGCCAACCGCCCCCTGCTCGGCCTGCGCTGGAACGAGGACAGTATCTCCGCAGCACGCACGGCCGGTGACGTCATGACCTCGCCCGCCATCTGCATAGCACCCGACGCCTCGGTCCCCGAAGCCGCCCGGCTGATGTACCGCGAAGCGGTCAAACGGCTGCCGGTGATCGATCACAGTGGAGATCTGCTGGGCATCGTGAGCCGCGCGGACCTGCTCAAGACCTTCACGCGCAGCGATGAGTCAATTCGCCGCGACATCATCGAGGAGGTGCTCAAGAAGTCGCTTGCCATCGAGCCGCGCACGGTGCGTGTGGACGTTCTCAACGGTCTGGTGCGGTTGAGCGGCGAGGTCGAATCCCGGAGCCTGGCCACCCTCGTGGTGCGGATGGTGGAGCGCGTCGAAGGCACCGTCGCAGTGGACAGCAAATTGACGGGCCGCCTGGACGACAGCAAGGTCCGTGTCGAGCCGCCGGCACGCGCCCTTCAACTCTCGGCCGACGAGCGCTGAGCGCGGAGGCTCAGAAACCCGCCCCTTCGAGCTCGACCATCTCCGCGCTGCGGTTCCAAAGAGCGGCCTGCAGCTCAGCGTCCTGGGACTGCTTCGGCGGGTCGATCCGGCGAGTGCCCTGGAAGAGCCAGCCGGTCGTCCCCGAGTGAGAAGGGGAGAGGGCGAGCTCGGCCAGGTCCTGGGCGGCTCGCTCTGCGCTGCCAGAGATCCAGCGAGCCATCACGCGGGCGGCTCGAGGGGCGTCTTTCATCAGGTCTGAACGAACGAGGCCTGGGTGAAACGCATTCGCGCGCACGTCCCACCGATGTGCGCGCCGCGAGAGCTCGAATGTGAACATCAGGTTCGCGGCCCTGGTGGCGCCGAACGTGTGCATCGCATCGAAGCTGTATTTGTCCAGGAGCCGGTCGATGTCGACCGGCGCGGCCGACGGCGCGGTCACGGTGATCACGCGCCCGGCCCGGATCAGCCGGTCGCGCAGCAGGTTGGTGAGCAGGAACGGCCCCAGGTGGTTGGTGGCTAGCATCATTTCGAATCCGTCCGCGGTCTTCTGGTAGCGGGGAGTGAAAACCCCCGCCACGTTGAGCAGCGCGTCGACGTGGCCCCCAGCGCGGTTGATCTCGCGCGCGGCTGCGCGCACCGATGACGACGATGAAAGATCGACCGCCACGCTTTCGACTCGTTTGTCGGCGCCACCCAGGCGTTTGACGAGCGCGTCCAGGCGCGCGGAGGGCCTTGCCATCACCACGACTCGGGCGCCGCGCCCGGCCAGCAACGCAACCGTGGCGGCGCCGATCGCGCCTGTCGCGCCTGTGACGATCACGGTCGGATGCAGGGTGACCACCCACTAAGTGTCCGGGCAAGATGCCGCGGGTGGCAAGCTGCTGGGGATGAAGCCCCTGGTCAGCGCCCACCGGGGCGGGCTCGTGCTCGAAGGGCAGAGCGCCGCGGACCGCTACCGCCATGCGATCGCCCTGGGTGTCGATTACGTCGAGTTCGACGTGCGTAAGACGAAAGATCGCATCACCGTGATCTGCCACGACGACTGCACCGCGTCTGGCCGGTCCATCCGCGATTTCGCTTACAGCGACCTGACCGAGGAGCTGGGCGGGGAGGCCCTCACCTGCGACGAGCTGCTGGAGCTGGCCGCCGGCAAGGTGGGGCTTCACCTCGACCTCAAGGAGGCGGGCTACGAAGGCGAGATCGTGAGGCGCGTCCTGGCCGCGGCTCCCCTAGACCGCCTCGTGATCACCGCCGGCGACGATGTGGTCCGCACGATCAAAGAGCAGTTTCCCGAGGTCAGAGCAGGGCTGTCGCTGGGCGATGAGCTGCTCGGCGCCCCGCCGTGGATGAAGGTTCGCGTGCGCCTCAGCGAGTTGTTCCCGCGCCGGCGGCTCGAACGCTGCCACGCCGATTTTGTGGCGGTGCACCACCGGCTGGCGGAGCTCAACGTGCTCCGCCACTGCGCCCGCCACGGCATCCCGGCGTGGGTGTGGACCGTCGACGAGGAGGCGATGATCGCGCGCTTCATGGCGGATGAGCGCGTCGCGGCCGTGATCACGAACCGGCCCGAGATTGCGCTGCGGCTCAGGTCGGCGTGATCTTGATGTCCGTCTCGCAGCAGAAGAGGCCCAAATCCGGCGACCAGCGCAGGATGAACGGCGGCGTCGAGTTGGTGGCGTGGAAGCACACGTCGATGGGTCCAAATGTCGCCCCGCCGGAGAACTCGTGGCGTGGCCATGTGTTGCAGCCTGCCACGCTGGTCACGAGCCGTGAAGACTGCCGGCTCGCGTCGATGAGCTGCAGGTCCTCCGGCGAGGCGTGCGTCGAGGGGCTTGAGTTCTGAAACTTGACCTGCATGCGTATGAGGCCGCCCTCGACTCGCACGTTGGTCACCCATAGCGTGAATCCCTGGACGTTGGCGCATGGGGCGGGTGAGCAGTTCTCCGGCGTGACGCCGGTGTTGGGCACTTCCTGGATCGGCGCTATCAGCGACGAATAGGCCACGAACGCGACGATCGCAGCCACGAGTAAGGCGGCCGCGATGCCGATGGCGGTGAGCACGCGTCGCCTCATCCCGCTTCCTGGCCGGACGCAATCGGCACCGACTTTGGCGACCGTGCAATCGGCTCGCTTAGCGAGTCGGGAATGCGAAATCCTAGGCTGTCCAGGGGACGTAGGCTACTGGAAGTACCTGTGTCCGCCGCGACACCTCATACAATTTGCGGCGGGATGAGAGGGCCCGGTGTCCAGCCCCCTGATCAGGGGATTCGTGCTCGGGTTCGCAATCGCGGCCTCGCCCGGCCCGATCTTCTTCCTCTGCCTTAGGCGCACGCTCGTTCGAGGCCGTCTTTACGGCCTGGTCTCAGGATTCGGGGTGGCTACGGCCGACGGGTTCTATGCCGCCCTCGCCGCGTTCGGCATCGCGGCCCTCGCCTCCGCTTTTGTCGGTGGCCGCCGCGCGCTGGCCCTTCTCGGCGGCGTCGTCCTGGTCGCGCTTGGGGCCTGGATCCTGCTTGAGCGTCGCCACGTGCTCGAGGGCGAGGCGCCGCCGACTGTTCGAGGGCTCGCGTGGGCCTATGCCTCCACGCTGGGCCTGACCATCACCAACCCGGCGACCATCGTCTCGTTCGCCGCTCTGGCGGCGACGCTCGGCCTGGGCGCCGGCGGAGGGCTCGCTCGCCCCGCGACACTGGTGGCGGGCGTCCTGGCCGGCTCGGCATCATGGTGGTGCATGCTCGCGTTCGCCATATCCGCGATGCGAGCTCGCGTCACCCCCGGCCTGGTGCGCGGAATCAGCACCGCGAGCGGCGCCGTCATCGCAGCGCTTGGAATGTTGGCCATCCTCTCGGCTTTTCAACTCGGGACATGACCCACACGCTCCACGTGGTCGATGTCTTTACCGACAAGCCGCTTGCCCCAGGTGCTCACCGGCACGCTGTCAGACTTCTAGGCCTTGATCGTCGACAGCTATCGGTTCCTGCCGCGCAGCTTCCGGCCTATGTACGAGGGCCGCGGCCCGTTCCCCGGAGAGGAAGCGCCGGTATGGACGCCTTTCGAAAAGCGCCTCGCCTCGGCGACGATTGGGCTGCTGAGCTCCGCAGGGATCTACGTCAAGGAGGACCAGCGGCCCTTCGACCTCGAGCGGGAGAGGTCACAACCCGAGTGGGGCGACCCGAGCTGGCGCGCGATTCCTGCTTCCTCACCCCCGCGCGACCTTGGCGTCGCGCACCTGCATCTCAATGACGAGGACCTGCTGGCTGACCCCGAGATCACCCTCCCGATGAACGTCCTGGATGAGCTCGCAGGCGAGGGAATGGTGGGGCGCGCCGTGACCAACCACGTGGCCGTGATGGGATTCCAGGATCGGCGCTTGAAGGAGTGGCGGCGCACGACCGCCCCCGAGATCGTGGCTCATCTGCGCGACCAGGCCGCCGACGGGCTGATCCTCGCGCCCGCTTGACCCGACTGTTGCATGAACGTGCCCGTGCTGGCACGATGGATCGAAGCGGCGGGTATCCCGACGGTGGTCGTCACGATGATGCCGGACCTCGCTGAGGAGCGGCGCGCTCCACGCATCGTCGGAGTCGAGTTTCCTTTCGGGCACGCATTTGGCATGCCCGGGGACAGGGTGATGCAGCGTCGCGTGCTGGAGCTCGCGGTCCAGGTACTCGCCGGTGCTCCCTCTTTCGGCACGCGGGTCGACCTTGACGTCGAGTGGCCATTGCCCGTGCGTGAGGCCTACCGTGCGTGGCAGCCGAAGGAGCCCAGCCCCATCGTCAAGAAGATGCTGGAGTCGCGGGGCTCCTAGCCCTCGTTCTCCCCATCCGGCCGCGCCTGCACCGCCGGCTCGAGCTTGATGGAGGCCGAGTTGATGCAGTAGCGCAACCCGGTCGGCTTCGGCCCGTCGTCGAACACATGCCCGAGGTGGCCTCCACAGCCGGCACACGTCACCTCGGTCCGGACCATGAAGTGGCTGTCGTCGACGTCCTCAGTGATCGGGGCGCCCTCGGCTGGAGCGTAGAAGCTCGGCCAGCCGCAGTGGGCGTCGAACTTGGCGGCCGACTCGAAGAGCTTGGCGCCGCAGCCGGCGCACAGGTACACGCCGGGCTTACTGGTGTCCCAGTACTCGCCCGTGAACGGGCGCTCGGTCCCCTTTTCGCGCAGGACGTGGAACTGCATCGGAGTCAGCTCGCGTTTCCATTCCGCATCGGTCTTCTGCACGCTGGGACTCTTCTTCACGGCTCTACTCTGCCACGATCCCGTGTCCACCAAACGCTGCGCGGCCAGAGTTCACCGGGGAGATCTGATCTGGGGATGAGCGCCATCGGAAACCTCGTGGAGTGTTTCGCTTTCTGACGCTCTCCGAGCTCACTCTCCTGGCGCAGTAACCTGAAGCGTATGACGCATCCTCTTCGTTTCGGGCTGAAGCTTTCCGGTCAGGACTGCAGCATCGAGCAGCTGCGCGCGGTGTGGCGCATCGCGGACGATGCGGGGTTCGACCACGTGTGGGACTTCGATCACCTCGCATCGATCGGAGAGGGCGGTCCGGACCGTCCTATCTACGAAGGGTGGACTCTGCAAGCCGCGATGGCGGAAGCCACCAAGCGGGTGCGGATCGGGTGCCTGGTCACTGGCAACACGTACCGCAACCCGGCTCTCCTCGCGAAGATCGCCGTCACGGTCGACCACCTGTCCGGGGGCCGGCTGGAATTCGGCATCGGAGCTGCGTGGGCCGAAATCGAGCACCAGATGTACGGCATCGAGGGCCTCGACCACCGCGTGGGCCGGCTCAGCGAATCGCTGCAGATCATCAAATCGCTATGGACCGAGGATCGAACCAACTTCGAAGGCCGTTATTACCGGATGACTGACGCAATTGCCAACCCGAAGCCGACGCAGAAGCCACATCCCCCAATCTGGATCGGCGCATCAGGCCCCACCACGTTGCGTCTCGTTGCCCGGCACGGCGACGTATGGAACATCGCAGGTGGTGATCCCGACCGTGTCAAGGAACTGACGGCGATGCTCGACGATGCGTGCGGCGCCGTGGACCGCGAGCCCGCGGAGATCCGGCACTCGCTGCAGTTCGGTTGGGATGGCAAAGACCGTGGCGAGCTGCTCGAGCTCTCGGGCAGGCACCTCGAGCTCGGAGTGACCGAGCAGGTGATTTACCTGCGCGGCGGCGACCCGGTGGCGTTGGCTGCCAGCATCGCGGAGGCGCTCCCGGAGCTGCGCAAGCTCGAGCGCGACGCCGGTGGTAAGCGACAATGAGACCGAAGATCAACCCGTCAACTTGGAGGTAGCCATGGCCGATAGCGTTTATCGCGTGACCGAGCTGGTGGGGACCAGCACCCAGTCCTGGGAGGCGGCCGCCAAGGCAGCCGTCGAGACCGCGTCCAAGACACTTCGCGACCTGCGGGTGGCGGAGGTGGTCCGGCAGGACCTGACCATCGCCGACAACGGCAAGGTCGCAACCTACCGGATTCGCCTGAACGTCTCCTTCAAGTACGAGCCGGAGACCGCCAAGAGAAAGACGGCGACCCGCCGCCGCTAAACCCTTCTAGCGTTGCGGGAGCGGCCGGGCTTTGCCCGGCCGCAACTTCGTCTCCCCTCACTCACCGCCGATGGTGGCGGGTCATACCTACGGTGCGGTCGCGGCCTGGACCTGGCAGCCCGCCGCCCTCATCTCGTCGATTGCCTGCAGCCCCGTCGCTTCGCTGACGGCTGCGCACAGGTTGATCATGATGCGCACCTGGAACGCGTTCTTGCGCGCGTCGAGCGCGGTGGCGCGCACGCAGTAGTCGGTGGCGATCCCGCAGATGTCGATGTGGTCGATCCGCTGCTCCCTTAAGACGTCCAGGAGGGTGTGGCCGCGCGCGTCAACGCCCTCGAACGCAGAGTAAGCGGCTTCATGCCGGCCCTTGCTGACCACGGTGTGGACGAGCTTCTCGCGCACGAGGTTCTGGATCGGCGGCACGAAAGCGGCACCGGGGGTCCCGATTACGCAGTGCGGTGGCCACGTGTTGACGTAATCGGGGCTGGCGGAGAAGTGGTCCTGTGGGTCTTCGTGGTAGTCGCGTGAGGCGACGACGAAGTTGTACTCCGACTTGAAATGCCTGATGTGGCGTGCAACCTGGGCGGCCACCTGGAGGCCGTTGGGGACGGGGAGGCTTCCCTCCTGGACGAAGTCGCTCTGGATGTCGACGGCCAGCAGCGCGTTCCGCATCCTCCCCTCCTACCGCCTTGTTCGACCAGCCTAATTAGACTGGCTCCAATGGCATCCGTGATAGTAGCGGGCGCGCGCACGCCTTTTGGCAAGTTCGGCGGCGCGTTCAAGGACGTTCCGGCCAAAACCCTCGGCGCACATGCCATCCGCGAGGCGCTGGCCCGGGCGGGGGTCAAGGGGTCGGACGTCGACTACGTGATCATGGGCCAGGTCTTGCAGGCCGGCGCCGGGCAGATCACGGCCCGCCAGGCCGCCATCGAGGCAGGCGTCCCGCAGGAGGTGCCGGCCATCACCATCAACAAGGTCTGCCTATCCGGCATCAACGCGATCGCGCTGGCGGACCAGCTGATCCGGGCCGGCGAGGTCGACGTCGTCGTGGCGGGCGGCATGGAGTCGATGTCCGAAGCGCCCTACCTGGTGCCGAAGGCGCGTTTCGGGGCTCGCCTGGGAAACGCTGAGATGGTCGACTCGATGGTGCACGACGGTCTGTGGTCGACCTTCACCGGGCAGCACATGGGTGAAAGCTCGGATGAGGTCAATCGCGAGCTCGAGATCAGCCGTGAGGAACAGGATGCGTGGGCCGCCCGCTCACACCAGCGAGCGGAGCGCGCGTGGGAGGCAGGCATGCTCGGGGACGAGGTGGTCACCGTGGCGCTCCCGCAAAAGCGTGGCGACCCGCTGAAAGTCGAGCGTGATGAGGGCGTGCGTCCTGGGACGACCGCCGAGTCGCTGGGCAAGCTGGCTCCCGCGTTCAAGAAGGACGGCACCATCACCGCCGGTAACGCGTCGCAGATCTCGGATGGCGCGGCGGCCGTGGTGGTGATGTCCGGAGAGCGTGCCAAGGAGCTCGGAATCGAACCGCTGGTCGAGATCGTCTCGCATGGTATGAGCGCCGACCGCTACTCGTGGCTGCACACCGTGCCCGCCCTGGCCCTGAGCAACGCTTTGAAAAAGGCCGGCCTGGAGGTCGGAGACCTCGATTTGGTGGAGATCAACGAGGCATTCGCGGCAGTCGCGCTCAACGCGACGCGGATGCTCGGTATCGACGAGGAGCGCGTGAACGTCAACGGCGGCGCGGTGGCGCTCGGACATCCGATCGGCGCAAGCGGCGCGCGGCTCGTGCTCACGGTCGCCTATGAGCTCAAGCGTCGCGGTCTCGCCACCGGAGCCGCCGCGCTGTGCGGAGGGGGCGGGCAGGGCGATGCCTTGATCGTGCGGCGCCCGCTCGGATGACCACTCGCAAGGTCGCGCCGTACGGGTCGTGGGCCTCGCCCATCTCACCGGAGCTGCTGTTGAAGGGCACCGTTCACATGCGAAACCAGATGATCCGCTGGGATGGCGACGACCTGTACTGGTCGGAGCTGCGTCCGCACGAAGGCGGACGTATCGTGGTGTGCCGCCGCCAATCTGACGGAACCCTGTCGGATGTCACGCCGCGAGGCTTCAACGCAAGAACCCGAGTCCATGAGTACGGTGGGGGACACTTCGAGGTGAGCGCGGGATCGGTGTGGTTCACCAACTACGACGACCAGCGCCTGTATCGCCAGGATGCGGGTGGCGCGCCGCGGCCTATCTCGCCGGCAGGCGGCATCAGGCACGCGGACATGGTCGTCGACCGCGAGCGCGGGCTCTTGTTCGCCGTGCGCGAGGACCACACGACGGGGCGCCCCGAGGCGGTCAACTCCCTGGTGGCGCTGGACGTCGACGGCCGGCACGATGCGATGACCGTGGCAGCCGGCAACGATTTCTACTCCTCGCCCAAGCTCAGCCCGGACGGCAGCCGGCTGGCCTGGACCACGTGGAATCATCCAAACATGCCGTGGGATGGCTGCGAGCTGTGGGTTGGCGAGCTCGATCGCGGAGCGCAGGTCACGTCCTCGCGCAAGATCGCCGGCGGTCCAGCCGAGTCGATCGTCCAACCCGAATGGTCGCCCTCTGGCGAGCTTTACTTCCTCTCCGACCGCAGCGATTGGTGGAACCTGTACCGCGCGCGGGGCGAAGGTGACGAGCCGATCTGCAGCCGCGCTGCCGAATGTGCGGCGCCTCAATGGACCTTCGGGATGCGCTTCTATGACTTCAGCGGCGAGGATCAGATCGCTTTTCTTTCCATGAGCGAGCACGGTGCCACGCTCGGACGCCTCGACCTCGGGAGTGGAGAGGTCGATGAGATCGAGCTCCTCTACTCCGCGCTCGGCAGCCTGCAGGTGCGCGGGAGAAGGGCGGCGGTGTTCGCCAGCTCCGCAGCGCTCGCGGAGCGCTTGTTGGTGATCGACCTGGACACGCTGGCTCAGGAGGTGGTGAAGGTCGCCAACCCGGCGCACATCGACCCGGGCTACCTCAGCCTTCCGAAACCGATCGAGTTTCGCACCGAGCACGGCCTCAAGGCGCACGCAGCCTACTACGCCCCCAAGAACCAGGATTTCGAAGCGCCGCCCGGCGAGCTGCCCCCGCTGGTCGTTCACTGCCACGGCGGCCCGACCTCAGGGGGCGGACCCACCTATCCCTTCGAGTTCCAGTACTGGACCAGCCGAGGATTCGCGATCGTCGACGTCGACTACGGCGGATCCTCCGGTTATGGACGTGAGTACAGGCTGCGCCTGAACGGGAACTGGGGAGAGGTGGACGTCGACGACTGCATCAATGCCGCGCGCCACCTCGTCGAGGGTGGGGTGGTCGATCCGGCCCGCATATCGATAACGGGCGGCTCGGCCGGTGGATACACCGTGCTGCTGTCGCTGACCAGGCGCAAGTTCTATGCCGCCGGCGCGAGCCATTACGGAATCGGTGACCTCGTCTCCTTTGTCAAGGAGACCCACAAGTTCGAGTCTCGCTACGTCGATACGCTGGTCGGTCCTTACCCGGAGTGTGCCGACCTTTATCGCGAGCGCTCCGCCGTCCTCTACGCGAAGGACATGAGCTGCCCCGTGATCCTGTTCCAGGGCCTCGAAGACAAGATCGTGCCACCCGACCAGGCGGAGATGTTCGTGGATGCGTGCGCCAAGAAGAAGCTGCCGTATGCGTACGTCGCGTTCGAGGGCGAGCAGCACGGGTTTCGCCAGGACAAGAACATTCGCCGATCCCTGGAAGGTGAGCTCTACTTTCTGGCGCGTATCTTCGGCTTTTCGACGGCGGACGACATCGAACCAGTGAAGATCGAGAACCTCTAGCTTCAACTAGCCAACTCCGGGGGCGCTCACCTATCGTTGCGGTCGGCAAGTCGGCGTGGCGGAATGGCAGACGCGCCAGCCTTAGGAGCTGGTGCCCGAAAGGGCGTGGAGGTTCAAATCCTCTCGCCGACACCAACCTGGTTCGCGTCGCTGGAAACGAGATACGCCAGGGCACCCGCGCCGGCCCGGACGGCCCGATTCGGGCTGCCGGGTGCTCGATCCCGGCTCGGTGGCCTACAGTTGAAGCTTCGTGGAGGAAGCCCCACACCAGAACGGCTCCCAACCCAGGGCTGCGAGCAACGGTCACCTGAGCGTCGGCGGCTACCGCGTGCTGCGGGAGCTGGAGTCGGACAGCCTCGGCAAGGTCTATGAGGCGGAGCATCCACGGCTGCACCGCCGCGTCGCCGTACGCACCATCGATCCGGCCGTGGCGCGCGACGTGAGCTTCTCGCGCCGTTTCCTGCTCGAGCTGCGATCCTACACCGCGCTCGAGCACGAGGCGATCCCTCGACTGTTCGAGCTCGCGTACGACGGCGAATCGCCGTACCTCGTGACCGAGATGATTCCCGGGCGCACGCTCGCCGAGGTATTCGGAGAAGGCGATCGTTACGAGGCCCAGGGCGTGATCGAGCTGCTGCGGCCGATCGCCAGCGCGCTCGATTACGCGCACTCACGGGCGACCGTGCATCGCGACGTGAAGCCGGCCAACATTCTCCTCGCTGCAGATGGCCGCACGATGCTTACCGGCTTCGGTCTGGGCACGGTCGCGGCCTTCAACACCGGTCCGGGGGGCGCGGTCCAGGTCGCGCCTGATTACGTGGCGCCCGAGCGACTGGTCGGCCGCGAGGTGGATGGCAGGGCGGACGTGTACTCGCTGGCGGCGGTCGTATTCGAAGCCGTCACGGGCCGCCCCCCATTTTCGTCCAAGAGCTGGATCGAGACCTTGAGCCGCCGCCTCTACGAGCCGCCGCCGAGCGTGCGCGACGCCGTGCCCGACCTGCCCGAGCCTTTCGCCGTGGTGCTGCAGCAGGCGATGGACCGCGATCCCAACCGTCGCCCATCGACCGCAGGCGAGCTGCTCGACCGGCTCGACGCCGCTCTCAATGCGCCCCGAAACGACCATCAAGGCGTCCACTGGCTGCAGCCTGCCATGCACCGCGGCAGCATCGGCGTCAGCGCGGTGCTGGTGCTGGTCGTGGGCGTCGCAGAGGTCACATGGCTGCTCGAAGGCTCAGGGCTGACCCTCATGATGGGTTTCGCCCGACGCGTCTTCGGCGTCCACTAGAGGCTAGGCGTTCACCCGGCCGTCGACCATCAGGATCGAGTTACAGGTGAAGATCCGATCGACCACGAACCCGGGGTTGACCGTGGAGGGGTCCTGGCCGACCGCCGAGCCGATCTGCTGCACGATCTGCTGCCCGGGGACGCTCAGACCGAACACGGTCGCGCTGACGGCGATGATGTCGAGCAGCCCGTGGCGGGGAATCAGCACCACCGTGCCCGACCAGCCTACCCCGTCGTAAGTTCCCGTCCCGGACAGGATCGCGCCGGACAGAGAGCTGCGGTTGACGTCCAGCTTGAGATTGGACAGTCCCGACACCTGGACCGCGCCGGCGAGGTCGCGGGCGGCGTAGCCGCGATGCACCGCACCGAGCTGGTCGACGTCGGCGGCGGCGCAGTTCTCGACCGACGCCACCGCCACGAAGGGTGTTTCCCCGGCGGCTCCCAGGCCGTTCACGCCGGTGACCACGATGCGATAGATGCCACCCGGCGCGTTGTTGACGGGCTGGACGATAGGCGACGGGCCTGTCTTCGAGTACGAGGAGTTGTCAGGCGCCAGCACCGTCAGCTTCATGGTGCTGCCCGGATAGCCGACCGAGGCCATCACCAGGCCGCCGCCCGCGTAGCTGTAGGTGAACTGCTCCTGCTCGCCGTCGTGAAGCGGCCGGCCGATGTAGTCCTGCTCGGTTCCGGGCGTCGTGCCCGCGCTGACCGCGTTCGATGCGGCCAGGTCGGGCCCGAAGGGATCGTTGGGATCGGCCAGGATGGGGCCAGGCGCGCCGATCTTGCCGTCGGGATCGGCGGTCGCCTGCTCTCCGGCGGTCAGGTGGACGTGGTTCTTGCCGTCGAAGTCGACCGTGCCCTCGAAGAGCTTGACGGTCATCGACCCGTCCTTGGTGATGTAGACCTCGAACTTCGTGCCGCGCACAGTCGCGCTAGCCGATTTGCCGGCGACCTGGAAAGTCGCCCCTGAGACGAGGTGCTGGACATTCGTGAACGTGCGCCCGACCTGCTGCACTAGCTTGCTGTCGTGGAGGCCCCCGCTCCTGGCGAAGTGGGACGAATCGAGCGTGAGGGTCGTCCCGGTCGCCAGGCGCGTGAACGTGCCATCCGGAAGCGTGATGGCGGCGCGCCCCTTGTCGTCGGTCTGCACCGAGTCGCCTGCCTGCACCAGCGAACCGCTCGAGGCCTGGGCGAAGACCCCACCGGGCCCGTGCTCGACCGAGGTGGCGGGTAGGTAGACCGTGAGCACGGCTGAGGCGCTGACCGCCGCTTGCGCGCTGACGCTCAGCCAAACCACCAGTCCGACCACGATCAGCAGGACCACGAGCAGGACGACCATGAGGCGGCGTCCGCCGCGGCGTCCCGCAGGCTTCCGGGCGGCTACGACTGACATGTTGCCCGGGAAAGATAGCTCACCGTCCGCCCGCCGCAGCCGGTTTAGCCAGGCAGGAGCGCGGCGGGGCTACCGGTGACCTTCGATCACCATCATGCCGTCGCCCGTCAGGGTCTTGCACGAGTAGACCCGGTCGACGATGAACCCCGACGGGATCGAGGAAATCGAGTTTCCTCCGAACGACGTTAGCCTCGAGATGACCTGCGTGGTCACGTTGATCCCGTGGACCGTGACCTGGGTGATCACGGCGCCGAGGTTCGGCGAGGCGGCGTAGAAGGCGATCGTCCAGGACAGCGGCACGCCGCCCAGGTCGGAGTAGTAGACGATCCGGGCAGAGGTGGGGGAGGTGCCCTGCACCTGCAGCGTCACCCCCGTGGAGCCCGCCTGGGCCAGCGCGTTGGCGATCTGCGAGTTGCTGAGCGTCTCGCGCACAGTCGTGCCGTTGTCTACGTTGCCTGGCGTGCACTGCGCATCGGTCGCGAATGCGATCGAATAGGCCTCACCTCCCGCGGCAACCGAGAGTGCGGTCACGACGGCCCTGTAGAGCCCTGGGGGACCGTTGGGGATCGGTACCTTGATCGGCGGCGGCCCCTCGCGCGAGTACAGCTTGCCGTCAGGGGCGGTCACGACCACTTTCATCAGGCTGCCCGGATAGCAGAAGACGAGCATCAGGTTGCCGCCCGGGGAGTAGTAGTCGCTCTCGGCGGACTGGCCGTTGACCAGGCTGTCGCCGGTCGAGGTCTGCAGCGTGCCGGTGGTGGTGCCGGACGATGCCGCGTTGGCGCATTCCGAGGTCATCGGAAACGGGTCCTGCGCGTCGAACTGGTTGGATCTCTGGTTGGACAGCCTCCCGTTGGCGTCGGCGTCGATCTCCTGCCCGGCTGTGAGCCGCACCCTCGTCGTTCCCGAGACGGTGACCGTGCCGACGAAGACCCAGATCCGGTTCGTGCCGTCCGGCCTGACCAGGACCTCGAACTGCGTGCCCCTGACCTGGGCGCTCACCGAGTGGCCTCCGACCTGGAACGACGCCCCGCCGACCAGGTGCTGCACGTCAGTGAACGTGCGTCCGACCTTCTGCAGCACCCCGGCGCTCTGAAGATTTCCGTTCTTCTGGAGCTGCAGCGCCGTCAGCGTCACCGTCGTGCTGGGGAGCATTCGGACCACCGACCCGTCGGGAAACTGGATCGCGGCGTGACCGCCGGCCTGGGTCGAGACGGTGTTGTCTGCGTTCAGCGCCTGGCCGGGGATGGCGGGGTTGCCGTCGACGGTGACCGGCTGGTTGAAGACGACGAGCGAAGCTGAGGCGTTCACCGCGGCCGATGCTTGCACGACGAAAAACCAGTAACCGCCGCCGGCCACCAACAAGGCGATCAGGACCGCGATGAGCAGGCAGCTACCGCAACCGCAGCCACACCCACGGCCGAAGCAGCCCGACTTCGGTGGCGCGGTCGGCGGGACTGCCTGCTGGACGGGTGGCGCCGGCGGTAGCTGGATGGCCATCGCCGTGGAACGTTAGCTGGTCGGCCTTTGGAAATCGACGACCAAGCGTGCGGGGTCCGCCAGCGTGAATACGCGCATGCATGCCGGAGCGCTCAGCCCGAGCCCCCATGAAACATAGCCCTCGAAATCCTCTGTCTGGCGGGCCTCCTGGAGGACCTTGAAGTCCGGATGGACGAGGTCGGTCGGACCGCTGAAGGTGGCCCCCCCTGTCGCGGAGTGCACCTGGACGAGCACGCCCGCGGTGCCCACGAGAGTGAGGGTCTTACCGCTGGCCCCCGCCGTGAAGATTGGTTTGGCCTGGCTTTTGACGGTGAAGGTGGGAACTATCGAGTCCATTTGCAGGACGAAGCGGTCGTAGCCCGGCCCCTCATCCATCCTCGCCGCGATGGTGTTGGCGACGCCCGTGGTGCCTCCGGAAGCGTCGGCGCATGCGAAGGGCGGCAGGTCGTTGCCGGGCGGAATCGGCGGCGTTACGGGTGGCGCCGAGATCCTCGGAGCCGACGCGATCGAGCTGGCCGGGGACCCGGGGCTCACCGCCGCGCTGGGCGCGATCTCGGGTCCGCAGCCGGCGAGGACCACGAGCAAAGCGAGGATCAAGGCGGGTCGCATCGGCCAATGGTATGGTCGTGGCTCGCCCGAAGAGCGCCGAGGTGGCGGAACAGGCAGACGCGTCGGTCTCAAAAACCGATGACCGCAAGGACGTGCGGGTTCGACTCCCGCTCTCGGCACCATGAACTCGACAACGGGCAGCCGGGCCGAACGGTTCTGATTTCTCGAGGCTGTGGGCCCTTTGCGACCGCCTGACTCTATGCCAGGGTGATCTCATGTTGATCGACACCTTGCAGCTCGGTCGTCCCCTCGACGGCGAGATAGCGCTGATCACGGGCGCCGGAGGAGGGATCGGGCGAGAGGCCGCGTTTGCCCTTGCGGCCCTGGGTGCCTCGATTGCCATCGCAGAACTCGACGACACGGGACGCATCACCGAGCGCGCGATCTGGGAGCGGGGCGGGCAGGCGCGGTTCTTCCAGGTCGACGTCTCAGACCCGACCGCGATGGAGTCTCTCAGGCAG
>DATITA010000050.1:0-4232 GCA_035468355.1 Candidatus Dormiibacterota bacterium | reverse complement strand
TCGCGAGAAGTGGGCGCGATGGTGCGCCTGGCAAGAATCGAACTTGCTGCCTCTTGCTCCGCAGGCAAGCGCTCTATCCGGTGAGCTACAGGCGCGCGAACCGTTCAGTTTAGGCGAGCGTCGATGGCCGCCGTCGCGGTCTTGAACGTCGCGGCATCGAGATTGCTCACCACCACCAGGGCCACATACACCGACCGGTGCCAGCAGGCCAACTGAACTGGCGGCCGGTTGTAAGTGAACGAGCTGAGGCCGAGGCCGGTGGTCGTGCCCCGTGCCACCCCCGGCACGAGCTCGCCCACCGGAGGCGGGACGAACCCGAACACACCCGATCCCCAGGCACGGTCCGCCTGCCCGGGGTCGGCGAAGACGGCCACCATGCTCGTCACTGCCTTGACTCTTCCGGTGGCGCCCAGCTCTGCGTTGCATGCAGAAGGATCGCCCGAGAACACCGATAGGGCGCCGGCCGTGGCGCCATCAGCGCGGAGCTTCTGCCATTGGGCCGAAACCCGCGCCGCGACGGTTTGGTCCGCGCCTGCCAGCTGGGCGACGTAGACGTCGACCGGCCCCGACCCGAGACACGGGTTGAGGCCCGCCGGCACGTCGGCCGACTGGAGCACCGCCTTAATCGGGTCCGTGTGCGGCGTGGGGCTGGGCACGGGGCTGAACACGGCGTGAGTGTCGCTCTGGCAAGCGACCGAAAAGACAACCAGGGCCAGGCACGCCATGAACCGGGTCACGGGGGGCCGCAGTCTAGACTGAGCAAGCCATCGCGCGCCTGTAGCTCACCGGACAGAGCGTTCGGCTCCGGACCGAAAGGCAGCAGGTTCGATTCCTGCCAGGCGCACCTTCCAGCCACGCAGCTGTCCTGGTTAAGCCGGCAGCTTCGTGATCCGGTCACCCTGCCGCACTCGACCGGCCACGACCACTCGGCAGTTGGCGCCGCGCAGCCGCAGCTCGCGCCCGGTCGGCGTGTTGATGAATCTGAGCGCATCGTTGCCGAAGCGCGCCGAGAACTTGGCGCAGCCAGTGTGGGGAGCCTCGCTGAACTCGATCACCGCGGAGCCGAGCTGAACCCGGCTTCCGGGAGGCAGGTTCGCGACGCTGAGATCGAGGTCGACATACAGCTGGTCCCCCGCGAGCGCCCACCGCTCCCGATCGCCTGCGACCGTGGCCGCTGTTCGCGCATTCATCAGAGTCAGCTGCGCCTCGCGGTTGGGACCCCCGTCCGGGGTCCGGCGGCTGCCCCGCGACCTCCAGGTGTCGCCCTCGAGCCCGTCCCGCAAATCGAGCCACGCCTCCTCCAGGACCTCGCGCTGGTCCTCAGCCGGGCGGCGGACGATGAGCTCGACCGTTCCGCTGTCGGCGGGCGCGCCGCGTATCCAGTCCAGCTCCGCCTCGAGTCGCGTCAGCTCGTCGGTCTGCGGCATCGAAGTATTTTGGCTTGTCGCCCCACCAAAATCACTCGCGCTCGATCACTCGGCGCCCGCGCGCGGGCGTCCACGATTCCACTACGAGCCGGTCGCCGGCTCCATTCAGCCGGGTTATCACCGCCTCCAGGATTTCGATCACGAAGCGATGGCCCTCGCCGCCTGAATCGATCTCCCTCGCCCTGCCGGCGATCTTGGCCTCCCCGAGCCAGGCGGAAGGGTGACCTTCCGGTGGGTCGTGGGTCGGCCCGTGGATGGCCACCCGGGGGTCGCGCCGAAGGTCCAGAGCCTTGACCGCGCTGGGCATGGATCCGATCTGAAGGCTGCCCTCCGTGAATTCCACCTCGGTGCCGCTGATGCGCGGAGATCCGTCGCGGCGGAGCGTCGCCATGGTCAGGTGCTTGCGGGAGCCCATCAGGCCCCGCACGCGAGAGGCAAACTCCGGCTCAGCCGACTCGAACTCCGCCCACGTCGCCAAGGCGGTTGAGGATACGAAAAGCGACTGCCACGGTGTCCGGTCGGGGGCACACCCGAGGGGGCCAATGGTCCCTGCTGCGCCCAACTTTGGACCCTCGTCGATCAGGCGATCGGCAGCTACGCTGGGTCACAGGAAGCGGATCGAATTGTCGATAACCGACGTGAGCAGCCGCGTAGACGCGGACCACCGCCGTGAGTTGCGCGAATCGATTGCGCGCGACCTGCACGACGGGCCGATCCGCGAGCTGACCGCCTGCATCGTCAGGCTCGAGAACTTCCGATCGGTCAGTGACAACCCGCACATGCAGATGGCAATTTCTGCGATCGAAGAGCATGCGAGGGCGGCGCTGATGTCAATGCGCAATCTCATCCGCGACCTCCGCTACGAGGCGCCTCGTGAAGATCTGCCGGACGCCATCCAGGCGATGATCGAGAGGTTTCGGAAATCGAGCGCGGCGGAGTTCACGCTGGTGGTCTCTCCTGATTGGCCGCTGCTGATACCAGCATCAGTCGAACTCGACCTGCTGCGGATAGTGCAGGAGGCCGCCCACAATGCCGTGCGCCACGGGGCGGCCCAGCAAATCCTTGTGGAGCTGCGCACGCGTCCCGGCCGCCTCAAGGTCACGGTCTCGGACGATGGTGACGGGATCATTCCCGGGACTCCGGAGGGTGGCGGCATGATCGGCATGCGTGAGCGGGTGGCCCTGATCGGGGGCCGGCTGGAGGTGCGGCATCGACCGCGCGGGACCGTGATCGACGTAGAGGTGCCTTCGGCATGAGGGAACACGGACCCGGGTCGCCCAAGATTCGTATCCTGGTCGTGGACGACCAGACCCTTTTTCGCGAGGGCCTCGTCGAGCTGCTCAAGGCGGAGCGAGACCTCGACGTAGTCGGGCAAGCCGAAGATGGGGAGGAGGCGGTCCGTCGAGTCGCGGCGCTGCTTCCGGACGTCGTTCTGATGGATGTGCACATGCCCAGGCTGGACGGCATCCGGGCGACCGCCAGGATCGTCGCCGCCCATCCCAAAGTTCGCGTGCTCATGCTGGCGTCCCTCCAGACGGATGGTTCCGTCGTCGAAGCGCTGCAGGCGGGCGCGTGCGGCTACGTCCTCAAGGACACCGGACGCGCCGGCGTCGTCGAGGCGATCATGCAGGCAGCGGAGGGCAGGCACGTGCTGAGCCATGACGGCCAGCGAGCGGTTGTGACCGCCGCTCTCGGTAGAGCCGAGGAAGTGCATCCACCCGCCGGGCTTTCGGCCCGTCAGTTCCAGATCCTGCGGCTGATGTCGCGCGGGCTGGAGCTCAAGCAGATCGGGCGCGAGCTTGGCATGGCCGAGAAGACGGTCCGCAACCAGGCGAGCTTGATGTACGCGAAGCTCCGGGTCCACGACCGCGCCCAGGCGATCCTCTACGCGCTGCACAAAGGCCTGGCCGCCTGACCTCTCGCGGCTGACCGGCCCTTAAGGAGCCCGCCGTGAGGCCTCCCGACCGGGACTTCTGTCCCGGGTTCCACGCCTCGTGCCGAGGCTAGCCTCGGGGGACAAGGAGGTTGTAAACAACCATGATGCGCAAATGGAGGTCGGGGACCGGCCTCATCATCTCGTTAGGCCTCATTCTGGCGATGGGTGGGGTGACCACTCTCGCCCTCGGGAGCGGCTCCGTGGCCCGAGCCAACGAGGCAATGAAGGTCACGATTTGTCATAGGGATGCGAACTCCAACCAGCCATATGGGCCAAAGCCGATTGAAGTGAGCATCAACTCCGTTGGCGACATTACGGATGGGAATGGTCACGGCACTCACACTGGCCCGATCTTCCCGGCAACGGGAGCTGACGGCAAGTGGGGAGACATCATCCCCCCGTTCACGTACGGCGACAAGAGCTACCCAGGCATGAACTGGACCGCCGAGGGTCAGGACATCTACGAAGATGGCTGCGCGATTGTCAATGATGAGAAGGCAAACGTTGCAGTCATCACGACCGTCTTCAACGCCACGACCAACGCCGCTTGGGCGGGGACCGAGCAGGCGGGAGCGTCCGCCTACGACACCTCCAGGGTGGTCGCTCCGTCAGCCATGCCCGTGCCCACCGGCACGGTGACCTACACCTTCTACACCAACGACGAGTGCGCCGGCGATGGCAGCAGCGCAGGGACGAAGACCCTGACCGCCACCGGCACGGTGCCCATCTCGGACACCAAGTCGCCCCTGGCCAAAGGTTCCTACGCCTTCAAGGCGACCTACAGCGGTGACACCAAATACAACAGCAAGGTGAGCGACTGCGAGCCGTTCACGGTGACCGAGGCGCCACCGCCGAGCAAGACCAACGTC
>DATITA010000049.1:0-12087 GCA_035468355.1 Candidatus Dormiibacterota bacterium | reverse complement strand
GGCCGCGCTGCCTCGCCCCGGCCCGACCGCGATTCCGCTCTTGCGCGCGAAGTTGTAGAAGTCCCACACGATGAGGCAAAAGGACGCGTAGCCGGTTTGCCGGATCACGTCGAGCTCGCTGGCGGCCCGCTCCCTGACCGGCGCATCAGGCGTTCCGTAACGCCACTTCATGCCGTCCTCGACGATCTTGCCCAGGTAGTTGTCCGGGGTCATGCCTTCCGGTACGTCGAAAGGCGGCAGCAGCGTCTCCCCGAGCTTGATCTTCAGATCCACCATGTCGGCCACGTCCACCGTGCTGGCGAGCGCGTCGGGGAGGTCGGCGAACGTGGCCATCATCTCCTCGGGCGTTTTCAGGTAGTTCTCCTGCGTCGAGAAGCGCCACCGGCCGGGATCGTTGAAGCGCGCCCCCGTCTGAAGGCACAGCAGCACGTCGTGCGCCTCGGAGTCGTGCCGGTGCACGTAGTGCAGGTCGTTGGTCGCGCACAGCCGCAGACCGAACTCCGTTCCGAACTTCGCCAACGCAAGGTTCACGTCGACCTGCTTGTCGATGCCATGACGCTGCACCTCGAGCAGGAAGCGGTCCGCGCCGAAGATGTCGCGATAGGTGGCGACCGATTCGCGCGCGCCCTCGACGTCCCCGTCCGTGATTCGGCTCGCGGCCTCACCCTGCAGGCAGCCGGAGAGCGCGATCAGCCCCCTGGAGTGCTCCGCCAGGATCTCCTTGTCGATACGGGGCTTGTAGTACATGCCCTCCATCTGGCCGACCGTGCAGAGCTTCATCAGGTTCACGTAGCCCTCGTGATCCGCGGCGAGGAGCGTGAGGTGGTTGGGGTCGCGGTCCACGCGGCCTTCGCGGAGCAGCCGCGAGCGCGGTGCGACGTACACCTCGCAGCCGATGATCGGCTTGATCCCCGCTTCCTTGCACGCCTTGTAAAAGTGGATCGCGCCGTACATCACGCCGTGGTCGGTGAGAGCCAGCGCCGGCATCTCGAGCTCGGCCGCGCGCGCGACCATGGCAGGTATGCGGCTGGCCCCATCGAGCAGCGAGTACTCGGTGTGGTTGTGGAGGTGGACGAAGGTCTTGGGGGCGTGCGGCATCGTATTGGCTGGGTGTGGCGGACCCCGCGGATAGTCTATCGACCCTGCGTCTAGGATTTGAGGTCATGGCCCGAACCGCCCAGCCCTCCCTCGCCCATGGGCCGGCCGAAGGCGCCCATTCGGGGATCCGCGAGATCTCGAACCAAGCGCTGCTCACTCCCGGCGCGATCCGCCTCGACGTCGGCCAGCCGAACTTCCCGACGCCCGCCCACATCAGCGAAGCAGGCAAGCGAGCCATCGACGAGCACAAGACCTTTTACACGCACACCCAGGGCATCCTGTCGCTGCGCGAGCAGATCGTCGCCAAGCTCGACCGCGTGAACGGCATCGCGTCGTCGACCGAGCGGGTGGCGATCGGGCCCGGCGGCGTCGGCGCGATCGCCGCGGTGCTGGCAGCTGTGGTAGAGCCCGGCGATGAAGTCCTGCTGCCCGATCCGGGTTGGCCGAACTACGGGATGATGATGGCCTGGACGAGCGCGCGCGCCGTGTTCTATCCGTGCCCTCCAGCTTCGGGTTTCCAGCCCGACCTGGACGCCCTTGAGGCGCTGATCAGTCCGCGCACCAAGGTGCTCCTGGTCAACAGCCCCAACAACCCTACCGGTGCCGTGTACCCGCGCGAGACGATGGCCGAGCTGATCGAGATCGCCCAGCGCCGCAACCTCTGGCTGCTGAGCGACGAGTGCTACGACCAGATTGTGTTCGACGGGTCGTGGACCAGCCCCGGCCACCTGGCGCCTGACGACCCACGCATCGTCAGCGTGTTCACCTTCTCCAAGACCTACTCAATGACGGGGTGGCGCATCGGCTATGTGACCGGCTCCGAAGAGCTGATCGACACCGCCACCAAGGTGCTCGAATCGAGCTCCTCCTGCGTCTCGACCATCAGCCAGGTGGCAGCCGAGGCCGCACTGCGAGGTCCACAGGATTGCGTCGCCGAGATGGTCGGGGCCTATCGGCGGCGGCGTGATCTCGTGGTTGACATCCTCCGGGAGGCCGAGCTCTTCATCGCCGAGCCTGCGGGCGCCTTCTACTGCATGGCCGACATCGCGCCTAGCGGCCTGCAGGCTCGCGAGTTCGCGTTCAGCCTCCTGAAGGAGAAGGGCGTCTCGATCGCTCCCGGGTCGGCCTTCGGCCAGGTGGCGCGGGATGCGGTCAGGATCAGCCTCGCCAGCTCGGACGATGATCTGCGCGAGGGCGTCCGGCGCCTCGCCGAGTTTGTCCACAAGAGGTCCTGATCGGGGTCGGTTCCTTTAAGCTCCCCGGGTTGACTCCGGGCGTAACCGTTCCAGCTCACGTTCCGTTTGGCCCGATATGCAGATCCTGAGGCCAATCCTTTCCGTCGTTGTCAGATCGATGGGCCCAGGACGGCTCCGGCTCGAGGTTGTCAAGTTCGCCCAGCGGCTCGACCGCCCCTAGCCATCCCCATTGCGTCTCCCCATCCCCGGCTGCGCCGGCCTTCCCCGCACGGCGGGTAAGTGGGTCAGCCGGCGGACGTGCCTCGTTCCAGCAGCGCCACGCTCTCGATGTGGTAGGTCTGCGGGAACATGTCGACGATGGCCGCGCGACGCACCCGGTATCCGCCCCGCACCAGGCTGACCAGGTCCCGGGCGTGTGTCGAGGGCTCGCAGGACACGTAGACCAGCCGCTCGGGCCCCAGCCGGATCAGCTCCGCGATGGCGGCCGGCTCGCACCCGGCGCGCGGGGGGTCGAGGATCACGGCCTGGTGCTGCCCCAGCTTCACCTGCCGCAGCACCGTCTCGACCTTCCCCGGCAGGTACTCGACGCGCGCTGAGTTGATCTTGGCGTTGAGCCGGCCGAGCTGCACTGCATGGGGGTTCTCCTCGATCGCGGTCACAGCGGCCGAATCGCGCGCGACCGCCACTGAAAGGGTCCCGATCCCGGCATAAAGGTCGAGGATGCGCTCGTCCGGCCGGGCGCCAAGCATGTCGAGCGCGGTTCGGTACAGCACGAGCATCTGCCGGTAGTTGGTCTGCACGAAGCTGTCGCTGCGGGCGCGGAAAGTGAGATCCCAGAACTCCAGGCTCATGGCTTCGTCGAGCAAGACCTGGTCGGGCAGCAGCTCGGCAACGCGGCGCGCGAGCTGGTCGCGTGGCCACGACGGCTCTCGGCCGTGGAACCGAAGGCGCCACAGCAGACCGCGTCCGGCCGGCTCGATCGTGAGCAACAGGTTCTGCAGGCCTTTCAGGTCTAGCTCCGTCGCGGCCTGCCCGAATGCGGGCAGCGCCTGCTCGATGCGAAGGTCGTGGATGAGGCAGCTGTCGACGGGAAGCACCGAGTGCGAGCGCTGGCGGTGGAAGCCGAAGCGCCAGCCGCGCGGGTCGCCCATGGCTTCGAACTCGCCCCTGATGCGGTAGCGCCACGGGTCCTCCATCCCCAGCACCGGGGCGTCCGGGGGTAGACGCAGACCGGCGCGCGCCCATGCCTCCTCGACGACCTGGCGCTTGAGCTCGAGCTGGTGGCGGTACGAGGCGTGCTGCAGCTGGCAGCCGCCGCAGGCGCCGAAGTACGGGCAGGGCGCCTCGACGCGATGGGGCGAGGCCTCGATCACTCGCGTGGCCGCCGCCACCGCCACGCCACCCTGGCGCCCTCGCGGCTCGGCCTCCACGACCTCGCCTGGAAGCGCGTAGCTCACGAGCCACACCTTCCCATCGTCGCGGGCGACGGAGGCCCCGCCGTGGGCAGGCGACGTCGGCCTGAGGATCAGCGGCGCCACAGCGCCATCGGGTCCGCCGCAGGCTTGAACCCCGCCTCCTCGACGATGCGCATCGCGATCTCGAAACCGCCGGCGACGCGGTCGGGGTCGTGGGCGTCGCTGCCGAACGAGACCGCCTCGCCGCCCACCTCGTGCCACCAGCGCAGCACCTTCAGCCCCGGGCAAAACCTCGCCTCTCCCCCATCTCCTCGCGTGGTGTTGGCCTCGAGTACCAGGCCACGCCTTTTGGCCGCGAAGAGGATGGCGCGGATCTCGTCCTCATAGTCCTCCTCGCGATAGGGCGGCGCGCCCTCCGGCCAGTAGCGCTTGGGGTAGTCGATGTGGGTCAGGGCTTCGAAAGGCTGCGGGCTCTCGATCATGGCAAGCGTCTCGCGGAAGTACTCCCGCACCGCGGCCGGGAGGTCCTCCGGCGGCCGGGAGCGGAACTGGCTCGCGTCGACGATGCCCGAAGCCAGGCGGACGCAATGGATCGAGCCGAGGACCCGGTCGAGCGGACCGGCGGCGAGGATGTCAGCCGTCTCCTGGGGGAACCAGTGCGGCTCGCCTAGCTCCACTCCGCTCAGGATGCGCAGGCCCTTGAACTGCGAACGGCAGCGCTCGATCGCATCGAGGTAGCCGGCGATGTCGACGCAGTGCTGGCCTTCCTGGACCACCACGAAGTCGGCGTGGTCGGTGAACGCGATGGCGGGGAGCCCGATCTCGATCGCGCGTTCACAGCTTCGGGCCATGTCGCCGTTGGGGCCGTCATAGGACCACTCCGTGTGCACGTGCAGGTCGGGCGGCAAGGACACGAATGTCAAGGCTAATGGAGGGCGGTTCTCCCCACCCGGCCGGGCCCTGCGAGCCGGGCCACCCTCCCCGCCCGCGGGGAGGTGTTGACCACCCTCTCCGCCTGTCCGGATGTGTTGGCCACCTTCCCCGCGCCCGGGGAGGTGACTTGGCTAAAATGCCCCGCCGTGGGGTACGTAGTGCAGGGCCTGGCCTACGTGGCCGGCGGGGCCCTGCTCGGAGGAGGCGTCTACCTGCTCATGCGGGGAGACTTTCCAGGCTGGTGGCGCGAGCGGCTGCTGTGGCCCCTCGTGCACGTGACGCCGGCGGTGGCGCGCTTGCAGGGCTGGGCCGCCGTCGGCCTGGGCCTTTCGATCCTGGCGATCGGGTTCACGCCGATCGTGCCGCCGGTCGCGGCCGGGGGCCTCGTCCTGCTGGCGATGGTGGCCTACGTGGCCGCTGTGGCGCTCTTCCTGTACAGCACCTGGCTGTCCCGCCGGGTGGCGCGCTAACCGAGCAGCTTCAGCAGGAGTCCGCTCGCCACCTTCGGGTTGGCCTGCGGCGCCCGAGTGCGCAGGTCGGCCATCAGGGCCCCGAGGGCCTGTTTCTTGCCGGCCCGGTAGTCTTCCGCCGCCTTCGGGTTGGCGGCCATCACTTCCTCGGCGATCGCCTGGAGCTCGGCCTCGTCGCTCAGCTGGACGAAACCGTGCTCGGTCACGATCTCGGACGGCCGGCGCCCGGTCTCGACGGACTCCACGAGGACCTCCCGGCCCTGGTCGCGGGTGATCGCGCCGTCGTTCACGAACCTGACCAGCTCGGCCAGGTTCTCCGGCGAGGGCAGCTTTCCGGCGGGGGCCACCTCTCCGACGATCCAGTTGGCCGTCGGCCTGGCCGGCGCGCCGGCGGTCACCGCCGCCTCGAAGAGGTCCGCGAGGTCGCGGTCGGCTGCGATCAACGCGGCGTCCGCGACCGTCAGGCCGTGCCTGGAGACGAGCCTGGCGTTGCGCACCGAGGGCAGCTCCGGGAGCCCGCGCCGCAGCTCCTCGATCCAGGCCGGGTCCAGCTCGAGCGGCGGCAGGTCGGGCTCGGGAAAGTACCGGTAGTCCTCGGCGAACTCCTTGCTTCGCTGCGAGAAGGTCCGCTGCTCGGCATCGGACCAGCCACGGGTCTCCTGCACGACCGAGCCGCCAGACTCGAGGACCTCGGTCTGGCGCTGCACCTCGTACAGGATCGCGCGATGCAGGGCGCGGAACGAGTTGATGTTCTTCAACTCGGTCTTCACGCCCAGCTCATCGGAGCCGTGTCGGCGGATTGAGATGTTGGGCTCCGCGCGCATCTGTCCTTTTTCCATCTCGGCCTCCGAAGCACCGATCGTCCGCAGCAGCGTGCGGAGGGCCATTGCGTAGTCGCGGGCCTCGTCGGCCGAGCGCAGGTCGGGCTCGCTGACGATCTCCATCAACGCGACGCCCGCGCGGTTGAGGTCGACGTACGACTCGAGGGCCCTGTGCAGCTTGTCGCCGGCGTGGATGAGCTTGCCCGTGTCCTCCTCGAGGTGCACTCGCCGGATGCGAACCTCACGGCCGCCGAGCTCCAGGCGCCCATTGCGGCTCATCGGCATGTCGTACTGGCTGATCTGATAGCCCTTGGGAAGGTCTGGATACATGTAGTTCTTGCGGTCGAACTTGGTATGGCGTGGGATCTCGCATCCCAGCGCGAGCGCCGTCTTGAGGCATGCCTCCACCGCCGCCTTGTTGATCACGGGCAGGACGCCAGGCATGCCGAGGCAGATCTCGCACACGTGGGAGTTGGGCGGGGCACCGAGCTCGCCGACCGCGCAGCCGCAGAACATCTTCGAGCGCGTTCTCGGCTGGACGTGCACCTCCATCCCGATCACGACCTCCCATCCGCCGCTAGCCAACCGCGGCTACCTCCGCCTTTTGGCCGCTGGCCGTCTCGTACGCGCGCGCCACGCGCAGGGCGACGTTCTCTCCCCACTGCGGCGCCAGGACCTGGAGTCCGACCGGCAATCCTTCCGAGGTGCCGCAGGGCACGCTGATCCCAGGCAGCCCGGCCAGGTTGCCCCCCAGCGTGAGCACATCGCACAGGTACATGGACAGCGGGTTCTGGGTGCGCGAGCCGATCGGGAACGCGACCGTCGGCGAGGTCGCGCTGACGATGGCGTCGCATTTCTTGAACGCCTGGTCGAAATCGCCCTTGATCAGCGTCCGCACCTTCTGCGCCTTCAAGTAGTACGCGTCGTAATAGCCGCTGGACAGCGCGTAGGTGCCGAGCATGATGCGGCGGCGCACCTCGGTTCCGAAACCCCGCCGGCGCGTCTTCGAGTAGGCGTCGGTGACATTCGCCGCCCCTTCTTCCGACATGCCGTACCGCACGCCGTCGAACCGTGCGAGGTTGGACGAGCACTCCGCCGGCGCGATGATGTAATACGCGGCCAGGCCGTAGTCGGTGTGCGGCAGCGAGACGTCGACGATCTCCGCGCCCGCCTCGCGCAAAACCTGCAGCGCCCTGTCGACCGCCGCCTTCACGCCCGGCTCGATGCCCTCGACCTCGTAGTACTCGCGCGGCACTCCGAGACGCATGCCCTTGACCTCGCCACCGAAATTGCTCAGCACGTCGTTGCCCGCGCGGTCCGACGACGTGGCGTCGAGCGGATCGTGGCCCGCCATCGCGGCGAGCGTGAGCGCCGCATCGTCCACGCTGCGCGCGAAGGGGCCGATCTGGTCGAGGCTCGAGGCGAAGGCGATGAGGCCGTACCGGCTCACCCGCCCGTACGTGGGCTTCATCCCGACCACACCGCACAGGGCCGCCGGCTGGCGTATCGAGCCGCCGGTGTCAGTGCCCAGGGAGATCACCGCCTCGCCCGCTGCAACGGCCGCCGCGCTGCCACCCGAGCTGCCCCCGGGCACGCGGTCGAGCGCCCACGGGTTGTGGGTGGGGAAGTAGCCGGAGTTCTCCGTGGAGCTGCCCATGGCGAACTCGTCGCAGTTGGAGACGCCGAGCATGACCACGACCGCATCGAACAATCTGGACATCGCGGTGCCCGTGTAGGGCGGCTTGAAGCCGCGAAGGACCTGCGAGCCGGCGGTAGTCTCCACGCCCCTGACGCAGAGGACGTCCTTGACGGCGATCGGGATGCCGGTCAGCGGTCCAGCCTCACCCGATTTCAAAGCGCGGTCGGCGCGGCCGGCCTGCTCGGCGGCCAGCTCGGGGGTCAGCCGCAGGAACGCCTTGACGCGGCCGTCCACCTCCTCGATCCGGCCCAGGTGTGCATCGAGGAGCTCGCGCGCGGAAACCTCACGGGCCCGCAGCAGCTTACCCAGCGCCCCGATCGTCGAACCGACGAGCTGCGTCAAGCCTCTTCCTGGATGGAGGGCACCCGGAAGAAGCCTTCCACCGCTGCGGGCGCGTTGGCAAGCGCATCGGCCTGCAGGAGGCTGGGACGCGGCTCGTCCTCGCGCAGGCGGTTGGCGACCTCCACGACCTGGGCGGTAGGCGGGATGGCGTCCGTGTCGACCTCCTGCAGGCGGTCGATGTGCCTGAGGATGCCGCTCAGCTGCTCGGCATAGAAGTCTTCCTCGCCAGGCTCGAGCCCGATGCGGGCAAGCATGGCGACATGGCGGACCTCGTCCCGGGAAAGCGGCACGGGTTCTAGCTTAGGTTTTCCGGGGGGTCCGCCCGGATATGAGTCCGACCACCCCGACCAGGCCGGCCCAGGAGCTGACGCAGGTCACGATCATGAGCGCCGACGCGAACCAGGCGACCGATCGCGCCCAACGGGCGTGCCGCACCAGGCCGATCGTGGCGACGGCTCCCACGATGGCGGTCCCGATGGATGCCCCGCCGATCAGGATCACTATCGCGCCGGTGCGTCCGACGGCCGACGGCTCGGTCTTGAAGCTGAGTACGAACAGGCCCCACGCCAGCAGCAGCGCGGCCCCGCCGAGCAGGAAGGGCCAAACCCAGCGGGGCGTGGAGGCCTGGATCGGGGCGGGGGTCGCTTCGGTCGTCTGCAACCGCGCGAGTCTAAAAGAGTGGGCGCGCCGCCTGTGCTGGAGGCGGCTTGCGGCGCCAGAGCGAATTCAGGACCAGGACCGCCACCGGGAGGCCGATGCACGTGGCGCTCCACACGACGCAGGCCACCGTGGCCACCACTCGGCCCCAATCCCGGCCGCGCACCAAGCCGGTGATGGCGGCGCTCTGCAGGGCGCACAGGATCGCGAGGACGGCCCCGATGAGGATCGAGCCCGTGCGCACCGTCGACGCGTCCAGGCCGGTCGAGGCGACCGTCGGGTCCATCGCCACGCCCGCGTACAGCACGGCCGTCGCGGCCGTGAGGACGACCCCGACTCCGAAGACCACCAACACCCACATCTCGACGGCGGGTCCCGGCGAAGGCAGCCGGACGCCGCATCGGGCGCAAAAATGCGCGTGGCTCGGAAGTTCCAGCCCGCAGGCCGGGCAGGTCATCTCGACCTCGGCAGGATGGCGAGGAAGCCCTGCTCGTCCAGGATCTCGAGCTTGAGCTTCTGCGCCTTCTCCAGCTTCGAGCCTGCCCCCGGACCGGCCACCACGTAGTCGGTCTTGGCGCTGACGCTCGAGGCGGCCTTGCCGCCGAGGCTCCGTACCAAAGCCTCGGCGTCCGGGCGGCTCATCGTCTCCAGGGTCCCGGTGAAGACGAACGTTTTGCCGGTGAAGGGCCCTTCGCCTGCCACCTCGACCCCTTGCGGCTCGACCCCGGCGGCGAGCAGCTTGCCCACCAGCTCCCCGCCGGGCCCGTGGAAGTACACGTGGACCTCTCGCGCCATGCTCGGTCCGACGCCCTCCACCCTCGTCAGGTCCTCCTCATCCGCTTCGCGCACCCTGTCGATCGTGCCGAAGTCCGCAGCGAGCAGGTCGGCGGTCGCTTCGCCGACCTGGGGGATGCCAAGCGCGTACAGGAAGCGCCCGAGGGGCGGGAGTCTGCTGCCCGCGATGCGCTCGACCAGGTTCTGCGCTGACTTCTCGCCGAATCCGTCGAGCCCGAGCACCTGCTCTTTGGTCAGGCGGTACAGGTCGCTCGGATCCTCGACCCATCCCTTCTCGATGACCTGGCCGAGGGTCGCGTAGCCCAGGCCCTCGATGTTCAGCGCGCCTCGGCTTGCGAAATGCCGCAAACGCTCCAGGCGCTGCGCCGCGCAGAACGGATTGACGCACCGATGGGCGATGTAAGGCTCCTCGCGCACCACCGCGCCGCCACACACGGGGCACGTGGCGGGCATCTTCCAACCGGTCTTCGGCTCCTTGACGCTCACTATCTCGGGGATGACGTCACCCGCGCGGTGGATCACAACCCGCGCTCCGACGTAGACGCCTTTCTCGTTGACCTGCGCCTCGTTGTGCATCGTCACGTTGCGGACGGTCACGCCACCCACAACCACCGGTTTGAGATGCGCCACCGGCGTCAGCACACCGGTACGGCCGACGTAGCACGCGATCTCCTCGACCTCCGTCTCCGCCTGCTCTGGCGCGTACTTGAACGCGATCGCCCAGCGCGGCGACCGGGCGACGAAACCGAGCTCCTGCTGCTGCGCGAAATCGTCGACCTTAACGACGATCCCGTCGATCTCGTGCTTCAGCTCATGGCGGCGGCGCTGCCAGGTCGCGTGGTATTCGATCACCTCTTCGATGGAGTTGAGACGACGGCGGTTCTTGTTGACGCGAAAGCCCATCTTCTCGAGTGTTTCGAGCACCTCCCACTGCGAACGGCAAGGCCCGGCCGGGTCGAGCGTGTACATGAACGTCTGCAGGTCACGGCTGCCTGTCACGTTGGGGTCGATCTGCCTCACGCTGCCCGCCGCGGTGTTGCGCGGGTTGACGAAACGCGGGCGGCCCTGGGCCTCGATCTCGCGGTTCAGCTTTTCGAATGCCGCGATCGGGAAATAGACCTCACCTCTCACCTCGAAGACGTCAGGTAGGCCGGCTGCTGGGGTCAGCGAAAGCGGAACGCTGCGGATCGTGCGGACGTTGGCGCTGACGTCCTCACCCACCGTGCCGTCGCCGCGCGTCGCCGCCCGCTGGAAGCGGCCCTTCGAGTAGGTGATGCTCATCGCCAGCCCGTCGATCTTCAGCTCGCAGCAGTACTTCACCTTTTCGCCGACCGAGGCGCGCACGCGCTTGTCGAAGGCGCGGATCTCGGACTCGTCGAAGGCGTTCTGAAGGCTGAGCATCGGCGAGCGGTGACGGACCTTGGCGAACTGGTCCGAAGCCTCGCCGCCGACGCGCTGCGTCGGAGAGTCGGCCGTCAGCAGGTCGGGCCGTTCGTCTTCGATGCGGCGCAGCTCCAGGAAGAGCGCGTCGTACGCGGCGTCCGAGACCTCCGGCTGGTCGAGCACGTGGTACGCGTGCTCGTAGCGGCGGATCATCTGCCTGAGCTCCTCCACGCGGACCGCTGGGTCCACGGCGGCGCGCTTGCGCTTCACTTGGTGAGGGGGGCGAGCATGCCGCTGAGGATCTTCAGCCCGACCTTGTCGAACTTGATCACGAGCTCCTCGTCGGTCCGCGTCAAGGTGCTCTTGACCACAGTGCCGGCGCCGAACGCAGGATGCTTGACCCGGTCACCGCTCCAGAACCGCTGCACGGGCGGCGCTGCGGGCGCCGCTTCAACCTGCCGCTCCTGGTACCGCTCCTTGTAGCCCTGGCGCGGCGGCGCGACCGGCGCGCTGCCCTTGGGCGCGGCGAGGAGCGACTGCGGAATGTCGGTCAGGAAGCGACTCGGAAACGCCGGCTGCGAGCGACCGTAGAGGTGGCGGCGAAACGCGCAGCTGAGGTACAGGCGGTCCTTGGCGCGGGTCATGCCCACATATGCCAGGCGGCGCTCCTCGGCCATCTCGGTCGACGCGCCGACCGCCGATGGGTTCTCCTCACGTTCGTCTAGGGCTCGTTGATGAGGAAGCAGGCCTTCTTCCATCCCGACCATGAAGACGACAGGGAACTCGAGACCTTTGACCATGTGGAGCGTGATCAAGGTGACGCCTTCCCCATTCTCGTCGTAGGCGTCCACATCGGACACCAGCGCGACCTCGGCGAGGAAATCCTCAACGCCTTGCGCAGGCTCGCGGTCGTCGAAGCTCTCGGCCAGGCCGCGGAGCTCGTTGATGTTCTCCATGCGCGCCTCGCCCTGCGGCGTGCCGTCCAGGTAGTGCCGGCGGAGGTCCATCACCTCGACGATGTGGTCGAGCAGCTCGCTCGGCCGCAGGACTCCCATGGTCGCGCGCACGGATTCGATCTGCGAGCGAAACACTTGCAATGGGGCGAACGCGGCTTTGGGCACGCCGGCCACGCGGGCGGCATCCGCCAGGATGGCCAGAAGGTCGTCTTCGGTCTCACGCGCCCGCGCGTTCAGCGCGTCGACCGTCACGCTGCCGATCTTGCGTGGCGGGAACGACACGATGCGCGAGAAGCTCAGCGAGTCCTGGGGGTTGAAGCAG
>DATITA010000048.1:0-2448 GCA_035468355.1 Candidatus Dormiibacterota bacterium | reverse complement strand
CGCAGCCCGGGAATCTGCTCGAGGATGTCGCGCGGCGGCGCGAAGATGTCGTTCCAGCGTCCCAGGTAGCAGGAGTCGTGGTAGGTGATCGTCTCCTCCTGCCGTTTGGCCGGGTCGAGAGTGATGCGCTCGTCCTCGAGCAGGCGTTCGATCACCTGGGTGTGGTGAACCACCTCGTAGTCACCGCCGAAGTCCTTGTACTCGTTGGCAAACGTGTTGAAGCAGTGGGGACAGGACGCGATGATCTTGCGAACGCTGTACTTCTTCAGGACCTCGACGTTCTCCTTGGCGCGCTCCTGGAAGAGGTACTCGTTGCCGATGCGCCGGGCGGGGTCGCCGTTGCACTTCTCCTCGGTGCCGAGGATGGCGAAGTCGACGCCGCCCGCCTGGAGGATCTTCACCAGCGCGGTGGCGATCGTCTTGGCGCGGTCGTCGAACGACGCCGCGCAGCCCACCCAGTAGAGGTACTCCGCATCGGGCTTGTCGGCGGCAAACTGCACGCCGAGGTCGCGCGCCCAGTCCGCGCGCGTCTGGTGCGAGAGCCCGTACGGGTTGAAGACGTTCTCGATGCCGCGAAGCGCGGTCTCCGCCTGCTTGGGCATGCGCGACTCGTCGAGGACGAGGTGGCGGCGCATCTCGATGATCTTGGGCACGTGCTCGATGAGCACCGGGCACTGATCCATGCACGCGCCACAGGTGGTGCACGCCCACAGCGTGTCGTCCGCGATGGTGCCGCCGAAGAGCGGGCGCTCGCCGTCGTTAGCCTCCACCGCGGTGGCGACGTCGTCGGGCGCTATCCACGACGGTTGGAAGTGGCCCGGCAGGTCGTGGAGCGAGCCTGCGTGGTGGTCGCCGGTGGCCCACATCACCGCGCCGTCTGCCGCTGGCGTGCCATCGTCCCTGGCGCCCTGGGCAACGTGGGCGTCGTGCGTGGTTGCTCCGTAGCCGCCGGCAAGGTTCTCGTAGAGGTGGTCACGCATATCGGTGATGAGCGTCTTCGGTGACAGCACCTTCCCGGTGTTGTAGGCGGGGCAGTGCGTCTGGCAGCGTCCGCACTCCGTGCACGTGTACAGGTCGAGCATGTCCTTCCAGCTGAAGTGCTCCAGCTTCACCGGCCCGAAGTGCTGGTCGGCCTCGTCCTCGGCGTTCATCACGGCCTCGATGTCGAGCTGGGGCAGGCGTCCCTTCGGCTTGGTCGACTTGAAGACCACGTTGGGCGCCGCGCTGACGATGTGCAGGTGCTTGCTGTAGCCCAGGTATACGAGGAAGCCGAAGACGAGGATGAGGTGGCCCCAGAAGAAGAACCCGTGGAGTCCGACGAGCACGCTGCTGTGGGCGCCGAGCGGGGTGAACAGCCGCGAGACAGCGCTGGCGAAGGGCCGGGCGGCGGCCATCGCCTGGGGCGGGTTGCCCTGCGCGATCAGGGTCGCGAAGTTGAGCGTCATGAAGATGAGCAACGTTCCGATCCAGCAGAGGATGAGCACCGCGTCGCCGAGATGGCTGCCGCGAAAGCGCAGCGGCTTGACGACCAGTCGATTGAAGAGAGCCATGGCCACGCCGGTGAGCACGGCGACACAGAAGATGTCCTGCAGGAACGCGATGACGAAGGCGCCGGGGACGTCATTGAAGCGGAAGCCCTGCCACAGCGCCTCGACGATCGCCTGGGCGATGGCGGTGAGCAGGACCAGGAATCCCCAGAAGATCAAGGCGTGGAGGATGCCGGCGTACGGCCAGCGCAGCAGCCGCCCCTGCGCGATGACATACACGAAGAACGCCCGGATGCGCTCACCGACCCTGTCGAACCGCGGGTCGGGGCGACGGCTGCGCAGCATCGCCTTGATGAGCAGCATCCAGCGCATCCCGGTGGCCACAACAGCGCCTCCGAGGAGGACGACCAGGGCGATCGGGCTGATGATCGCGGTCATCGCTACCGGCCTGTCCAGGTTGGCGGCCGCTTCTCCAGGAACGCGGTGATGCCCTCGGCGGCGTCAGCCGTGCTGAAGAGCCCGACGAACTCCCGCCGCTCCGCCTCGAGACCCTCGGCGAGCGGGCGATCCAGCCCGTCGGCGACCGCGCGCTTGGTGGCCGCCAGCGCCAGCGGGGCCTGGGCCGCGTAGCGCTTGGCGATCTCCCGGGCCGTGTCCAGCAGCTCCTCGGGCTCGACGACACGGGACACCAGCCCGAGCTCCAGGGCCCGCGCAGCGTCGATGGGTTCCCCGGTGAGCAGCAGCTCCATCGCCGCGGTCCGGCCGATGAGCCGGGGCAGCCGCTGCGTGCCACCCCACCCCGGGATGATGCCCAGCTTGATCTCCGGCTGTCCGAAGCGCGCGTTGCTCGAGGCGATGCGCACATCGCAGGCAAGCGTCAGCTCGCAGCCGCCTCCGAAGGCGATCCCGTTGACGGCAGCGATGATGGGCAACCGCGAGCGCTCCATGGCGAGCGTGAACT
>DATITA010000047.1:0-17115 GCA_035468355.1 Candidatus Dormiibacterota bacterium | reverse complement strand
CCACCTCGACCGCCGGCATGCGGTAGGCGGACATGGCGTGCGCCGCCATGCTGTCCGCCTGGAACGCGCCTCGGCCTAGGTACGCGCCAACGGTCCACGCGACCCGCCCATGAAGTCCGGCGAGGCGGCCGTCCAAATCGGACGCGATCTCAAAGTCGAGCTCGGCCGAGTGCGCCTGGCCGGTGGTGTGGCCGTCCTCGGTACGCGAGGCCACCCAGCGGACCGGTCGCTTCAAGATCCGGCTGACCGCGGCCGCCATCACGTACTCGGGGTACGGGTGGTTCTTGGCGCCGAAGCTGCCACCGACGTCCTGTGAAAGGGCCACCACGTGAGCACGATCGAGGCCGAGGCACCTGCACAGCGTGTCTCGAAGGATGTGGACGCCACCGACGCTGGCCCTGATGAAGAGCGTCTGCTCGCTTTCGTTCCATTCGGCGAACACTGCCCTGGGTTCCATCGCCCCGCCGCAGATCCGCGCCATGGTCAGCTTCTCGCGCACCCTGACCGGCGCTTCGCCGGCGGAGTCGCCGGACTTGCGAACATGCTGCGCGGGCAGGAGAGCGGCCTCGGGGGCGAACTGCTCCATTTGGACCTCGATCGCGTCCGCGGCGTCCTGGGCCTGGTACTCGGTCTCGGCCGCCACCACGGCGACCGCATCGCCTTCGAAGCGAACCTCCTCCCTGGCGAGCACAGGACGCCGGACCGGCAGCGCCTGCTTCGGGTTGGGGTCGGGCATGTAGTCGTCCGCCAGGCCCAACTGTCCGAAGGTCCACGCGCCGACGACGCCGGGCATGCGCGACGCGGCCGACACGTCGACCTTCAGTCCATTCGCGCGGGGCACGCCGCCGCGGCGGATGGCCAGGTGGACGGTGCCTGGCGGGTTGTGGTCCGCCGCGAAGCTGCCGCGGCCCTGGACCAGGGGCGGGTCTTCACGCCGGCGCATGGAACGGCCGATATAGCCTTCGGCTTTCGTCACTACCCTCGCAGGTATTATCGGACGGGCATGGTCATCGACGCCTACGCGCACGTGTTCCCGACGCGGCTGATCGATGCGCTGGCGGAGGTCAAGCCCAGCGCCGAGCTCGCCGCCCTCAAGGCGCAGAGCAAGCACAACTTCGAGCACGACGGCCGCCTCGCTTACATGGACGAGCACGGTTTCGACCTCCAGGTCCTGGTGCTGGCCCGCCCGCCGGTCTGGCTCGGCATGCAGCGACCCGACATCCACCGTATGACGCGCGTGGCCAACGAGTCGATCGCGGAGTTCGCCTCACGCAGGCCGGACCGCTTCGCAGGGATCGGGGTGATGCCGGTGGTGGACGACGTGATGATGGACGAGCTGGAACGTGTGCATGGCGAGCTCGGCCTGAAAGGCGTGCTCATCTTCTCGAACATCGAGGGCAAGCCCCTCGACGACGCATCGATGTGGCCTCTTTACGAGCGCTGCGCCGCCCTCGACTTCCCCATCTGGATCCACCCGCAGCACGCCGGCTATTACCCGTGGATAAGGAAGGACGTGCTGGACCGGGCTCTGGCCTGGCCCTTCGACACGTCGCTCGCGATGGCAAGGCTCGTCTATGGAGGGGTGTTCGAGCGCTACCCGGACATCAAGATCGTGACCCACCACATGGGCGGGATGATCCCCTACTTCGCCGCCCGCCTCGCCGCGTTCGCCGAGACCAGCGCCGAGGAGTACACAAAGCTCGGCCTGGGCGAGAGCGGACCCAGGCTGACCGGCGCGCCGCTCGACCACTTCCGGCGCTTCTACAACGATGCCATCAGCAACGGGTCCCCGGATGCGGTGCGCATGGCGATCGATTTCTTTGGGGCCGACCACATCCTGTTCGGCACCGACTTTCCCTTCGGCCCCGACGAGGGGGAGCGCTGGCCGCTGGACGAGCTGCGCAACATCAAGACCATGGCGATGGCGGAGGACGACCGCGCCAAGATCCTGTATCGCAATGCCCAGCGCCTGCTGAAGCTGCCCGCGGGAGCCGCCCGGGTCGTTTAGCCATAACCCAGCGCGTCCGCTTGACGTTGCATCGACATGGCTCGCGGGATTGCGATCGGGGTCGCCATAGTGCTGGCGGCGGCGGCAGGCACTCTCGTGCTCAGCCCGCGAGTGCCTCGTCCGCAGCCTGTGGCCGCAGTCACCTCACCGAGCGCTCTGCCGGCCGCGAGCGCCTCCCCGGCGCCGGCTCCGCCGCATGACTCTGGAACGCCGCCCGCGGGGGTGCCGCTGATCTACGGCGGCGACCCCGCCAACCCGCTGTGGATCACCGGTTTCGACTGGCAGGGTAGGCCGCGGGGGACGATCCAGCTCACCGTCCCGCTCGCGCACCAGCTCGTGGTCGAGACGCACTGCTACGTGCTCGAGGACCAGCAAACCTATGACGACGTCCTTTACACGGTGCTGGGGGCCGCAGAGCCCAGGCGCATCGCGGTCATCGGCAACGAAGGCAACCTCGGCCAGACCGGCATCGACACCGTCGAGTGCAACTTCCAGGCCAACCTGGCCATCGCGGTGCGCACTGCGGTGATGGCGCCGTCCGACACCTGGGTGCTTCGGTTGTCGGATGGGGCCAAGCTCGCCCACTGGTCATACCCGGCCGGTGGGATCACCGGTGTGGTCCCGTCCAGCGACGGCAAGCTCATCGCCGAGATCGGAACGGCATCGACGCAAATCCGCAGCATCCCGGACGGCGCCATCGTCGCCACGCTTCCTCATGCCGCGGTCTATGCCTTTTCGGGCGACGACCGCTTCGTGGTCGAAGGCCCGTTGAGCACGGCCGCTCCGATGAGCCTGGTCGACTGGCGGACCAACCGAGAGGTGTGGAGATCGGCCGGCAGCGGCTGGCCTGAGCCGGTGCAAGTCGAGCCCGGAACCGGTGACGTCGCCATTGCGATCGCTTCGCAGGAGCAAGAGTCCAGCCTCACCCAGGATTACTCCAAGCCGATCATCATCGTCCACGCGGACGGCACCGAGACCGACCTCCCCGGCAAATACGTTCCTCTCTTCCCACCGTACGCGGACGGAAACTACCCGTACAAAGGCGGCCCGCCCTAGCGTCTACTTCGGTTCGTCTGAGAGCTCGTCGCCGCGCTCCGATTCCTGCGGGCCGTGCGCGCCCAGGAATATCTCGCGCATGTCCGGTTTGGCCAGCACGTCAGCGCCGCTCGCCGACATCACGATTCGGCCCCGCACCATCATGTAGGCCCAGTCCGATACGCCCAGCGCGGCAACTGCTTTCTGCTCCACCAGCAGCACCGACTTGCCGTGGTCGCCCAGAGTGCGGATCTGCTGCTCCAGCACGGTGCGCGAGAGCTCCGGGGAAAGTCCCGCGGTCGGCTCGTCCAGCAGGAGGACGGCAGGGTCGAGCATGAGCACGCGCGCGATGGCGGTCATCTTCCGCTCGCCGCCGCTCAAGGTCTCGACGAAGCGGTTGAGCTTGTTGCGGAGGGAGGGGAAGACGTCCAGGGCCTTCTCTGCCCTCGAAGCCCTTTCGCGAGCGCCGAACAAATAGCCGCCCATGTCGAGGTTCTCCCTCACGCGCAGGCCCTCGAACACGTCCTCGATTTGCGGCACGTAGCCGATCCTGGCGCGAGCTAGCTGGGACAGCGGGAGGCCGGTCACGTCCTTGCCATTGAGCTCGACCCGGCCGCCCACGAGGCGCGCGATGCCCAGGATCGCCTTGAGCAACGTGCTCTTGCCCGCTCCGTTGGGCCCCACGACCGAGACCACCATGCCCGGCATGACCTTGAGGTCCACGTCGTAGACGATGGGGGTGTCGCCATAGCCCGCGGTCAGCCCGTGGATCTCCAGGGCCGGCGCCGCCACCGCGCCGTCAGCCGATGACGTAGGCGTCCTGCACCTCCTTGCGGGTGCGGAGCTCAGTCATACGGCCCTCGGACAGCACCTTGCCCTGCGCCATCACCACGACCTGGCCGCAGATGCGCTCGACCGTGTCCAGACCGTGCTCGACCAGGAGCAATGACATGCCTTCGCTCGTGAGCTTGAGGAACAGCTCCTCGAGCTGGCGCGAGAGGCTGGGGCTCAGACCTGCCATCGGCTCGTCGAGCAGCAGCAGCTTCGGCCGCATCATCAACGCGCGCATGGTCTCGACGGCGCGCTTCTGGCCGCCGCTGAGGTTTCGCGCGTACTCGTCGGCCTTGGCCTCCATCCCGAACGCGCGCAGCATCTCGCGCGCCTGCGCGACCAGCTGGTCCTCCTGCTTGCCCCAGTACCTCCTGCCGGCGAGGATTCCCCAGGCCGACTCGCCCCGGTGACCAGGCGCCGCCACCACCAGGTTCTCGATGGTGGTGAGGCCACCGAACACGCGGGCGAGCTGGAAGGTTCGCACCAGGCCGCGCCGGGCGAGGCGGTGCATCGGCCAGCCCGTGACGTCCTCGCCGTCGAAGATCACCCGGCCGCCGTCCGGCGGCAGGAAGCCGCCGATCACGTTCAGGGCCGTCGACTTGCCCGCGCCGTTTGGTCCGATCAGGCCGGTGATCGCACCGCGCGCCGCAGTGAACGTGACGCCGTTGACCGCGCGCACGCCGCCGTAGGTCTTGACGAGCTCGCGGACCTCGAGGATCGGGCCGGCCGGGCTCAAGGGCTGCCGCCGTACCTGGGGCGCTTTTCCGCCACCACGCCCTGAGGTCGCACCCAGATGAAAACGATGGTCAGAATGCCCAGGACGATCCAAGCCAGGTCCTCGCGCAGGCCGATGCGGAACGTGTTGATCGATTGCGGCAGAAACTGCACGCCCTGCAGGATGAGAATGGCAATCAGGAAGGTCCCGATCGTGACGCCGCGGTTGTTGCCCATCCCGCCCACGATCACCGCGGTCAGGAGCGCCAGCGTCTCGATGTAGTTCCACGCTCCGGGCGACCAGCCCCCGATGAAGGCAACCAGCAGGGCGCCGCTCAGCCCGCCGAAGACGCCACCCACGGCCTGGACCATGAGACGCATCGACACGATGTCCTTGCCGATCGCGGCGGCGGCGAACTCGTCGTCACGCATCGCGCGTAGGGCGCGTCCGATCGGTCCGTCGGTGAACCGCCGCAGGACCAGGTAGGCGGCGACGCAGCATACGACCACGATGGCCACGTAAGCCCAGCGCTGGATCTCGGGATCCTGGTCGGAAAAGGGAGCGGGGATCAGGCCCAGGCCGGCGTTCCCGTTGAGGAACCCGGTGTCGGCACTCACGACGGTGGCTGCCATCAACGAGACGACCAGCATGGCCACCGCTTGATAGTCCGGTCGCAGGCGCTTGAGGCCCGTGATCCCGATCAGCACCCCCACCACCCCACCGATCAGCCCGCCCGCGGCCACCGCGATGGGGAACGGGAGCGTGAAGCCGCCGACGTACTGCTGGAAGCTGCCCATGGCGGCCGGCGGACCGAGCGTGCAGATCGCGTACGTGTAAGCCCCCGCGGCAATCGTCACGATGAACGCGAGGTTGGCGACGCCGGCCACGCCGAACTCCAGGTTGAGGCCCCACGCCGCGAGCAGGTCGGTGCCCAGGTACACGAGCAGGACGATGAGGTAGTACTCCATCTCAGTGGTCCACTAGGCTGTCAGGCGCCGCGTCGCGGACGCTGAGCCGAACAGGCCTCGCGGCCGCAACAGCAGCATGAGGATGAGGATTGCGAATGCGGCCACCTGGCTGTATTCGGGGTTGGCGAAGCTCGCCGCAAGCTCGCCGGCGATCCCGACCACCAGGCCGCCGACCATGGCGCCATATGGCTGCCCGATGCCTCCGAGCACCGCCGCCGCGATCATCGGGATGAGAAAGATCGGACCCAGAGTGAAATCAAAGCTCACGGTCGTGATCGCGAGGGCGACGCCGGCCGCGCCGCAAAGAGCACCCGAAAGGAGCCAAGCCGTGTCGCTGATCAGATCCGTGTTGATGCCGCAGCTCTGCGCGAGGATGCGGTTGGAGGCGGTCGCCCGCATCGCACGACCCAGCGTCGTCTGTGTCAGCAGCAGATGGAGCGCGAGCATCACGACGAGGGTCAGGACGATGATCGTGACCTGGCTTGCGGTCAGCAGGAAGCCCGCAAATCGGAAGGTCTGCCCGCTCTGCTCCCCGTAGCTTTTGGCATCCGGCCCGGCGAACGCGACGATCACGTACTGCAGGACCACGCCGGCCGAGACCGTGACGATCACGAGCGCGAAGGCCCGGGTGCCGCGCCTCACCAGCGGCGCGAGCAGCCAGCGGTGAAACCCGACGGACACCACGCCGATCACAACGCCGGCGACGAGCAGGGCGAACCACGCGTTGGCCCCCCGATCAATCAGGAACAACCCCAGGTACGCGCCAAGGGTCATCAGGGACCCATACGTGATGTTGAGGATGTTGCTCATCCCGAACTGCACGGAGAATCCGACCGCACCCAGAGCGATCACCGCTCCGGTGGCGATGCCAAATCCAATCGCCTCGATCGCCTGGATCAGCAACCTAGGCCGGCCTGCTCATTGCAGGCTTTTCAAATCGGTTGCTGACCTCTAGCCAAGCAACTTGATGACCTGGGCCCCGGAGATCGTCCCCACCTGGGTCGCGCTGCCATCGCTGTTGAACTTGTTGGCGTCGAACTCGCCTGCCGAGTTGTGGTACTTGTCGAAGGTGGGCTGGCCCAACACGCCTACGTACTGGATCGTCTTGCCCGCGGCCAGCGCCTTCGCGCCATCGGCGTAGTTGTTCACGACCGTCGCCCCGGCCTTCGGAAGCACGACCTGGAGGACGTACTGGTTGTAGTAGGAGCCGACAGTGGTCTTGGCCATGATCATGGCCAGCGCCATGATGTTGATGCCGTCGTATGCCCCAGCAGGCGGGCCGACGGTGCTCAGGACCGGCGCGATGTCATGCGTCTTCGAGTTGGCGAGCAAGGCGTTCTTGTAGGTGTTGAACGCGGGAGTCGTCTGGTCGAAGTACGAGCCGACGAGCCAGATCTTGCTCGTCACGTAGTCGAGGCCGACCGCGCTCTTGACAGCGTTGAAGAAGTCCGGCGTCAACGAGTCCGTGGCCGTGACCATCGGAGGCAGCTTGCCGCTGTTCAGCTGCTTGTAGTTGGACATGAAGGTCGCCGTGGTCTGCGGGTCGGCTGACCAGATCAAAACGTCGGGGTTGGCCGCGATCACGCTGGCCGCCTCAGCCGAGTAGGAAGCTGCATCGGCCGGGATGGTCTTGTTGATCACGACGTTGCCTCCGAGCTTCGGCATCGCGGCCTGCAGCCCGGGGAGGTTGCCTTCCGAACCGATCGCGTTCTGGAAGACGACGGCGACTTTCTTGTAGCCCTGCTGGACGGCCCAGACCGCGAACGCCGCGCCGTTGGCGTCGTCACCGGGGGTCAGGCGGTAGTAGTACGGATAGTTGTTCCTGGTAAACGCGACCAGGCCGTTGGTCGTGAGGAACGGGATCTTCGCGTTGTTCACGATCGGGACGGTGGTCGCGGCAGTGTTGCTCTCGAGCCCGATCGCCATGTCCAGGTTGGTGCTGGTGGCGATCGCCTTGGTCACGTTGGGCACGGCGTCGGCGGGGTCGCCCGTGTCGTCGATGGACTGGCAATTGACCTGGTGGCTCATGATGCCGCCGGCTGCGTTGATGAGGTCGCTCGCCGCCAAGCAGGGCGCCGTGAGCAACGTGCCGAACTCGGCGGCCGGCCCGGTAAAGGGGGCGATGACCCCGATGTTCAGGGACCCGGTCTGGGTCGGCACGGTGCTCCCGCCGCCGCCCCCGCCGCAGGCCACGAGGATCAGGGCCGTCCCCAACGCCGCCGTGGAGGCCAGTCGATTTCGCAGGATCCGCATCCGAAACCCTCCTGTGCCAGCCTGTCAGCCGGCCAAAAACGCGTCCAAAAAACGCGTGACGGAAGCGTACACCCTACCGCCGTGATGAGTACCATAGTTGCCGCGGGTCGCCAGCGCAAGTGGAAGCACGCCGGCATCCCCTGGCGGGCTCGAGGAAGCACCATGGAAGCCAATACCTTCGAGACCAAATTCCTGCCCGGCCTGCCGCCGTCGGACGGCGGCTGTCCGCCGCTCGACCACCGCACCGTCCAGGCCGACGGGATGCTCATCGAATACGACGCCCCGGTGCGCATGCGCGATGGGATCGAGATCTATGTGGACGTCTTCCGGCCTGAAGAGGGCGCCGTGACCCCTGTGATCGTGGCCTGGGGCCCGTACGGTAAGCACGCTCCCGTCAAGTACGAAATTTTTCCCAATCACGGAGTGGACCCGGGCTGGATCTCCAAGTACGCGGGTTTCGAGGCCCCCGACCCGCTGTACTGGACGCGCCACGGATACGCGGTCGTCAATGTCGACCCGCGGGGGATGTGGAACTCTCAGGGCGACGCGACCTTCTACAGCGCCCAGGAGGCCGAGGACGTGTACGACCTCATCGAGTGGGCAGGCACGCAGCCCTGGAGCAACGGCAAGGTCGGCATGTCGGGCGTCTCGTATCTCGCGATCGTGCAGTGGCGCGCCGCGGCCGAGCATCCGCCCCACCTCGCCGCCATCAACCCCTGGGAGGGCGTCAGCGACCGGTACCGCGAGATGGCGTACCACGGCGGCATCCCCGAAAACCGCTTCGGGCCGATGTGGCGTTCGCGGCGCGTGGCCTACTCGCACCAGCGGGTCGAGGACACCGTGACCATGTACGCCGAGCACCCGCTGTGGGACGCCTACTGGGAGAGCAAGACGCCCGACCTGTCGAAGATCGAGGTCCCGGCCTTCATCGTCGCCAGCTGGTCGGACCAGGGCCTCCACACGCGCGGGACCCTCGAGGGCTTCAAGCAAATCGGATCCCGGCACAAGTGGCTGGTCGTGCACGGGCGCAAGAAATGGCAGTACTACTACCAGCCCGACAACGTCGAACGGCTGCGCCAGTTCTTCGACCGATTCCTGAAAGGGGTGGACAACGAGGTCGAACGTTGGCCGAAGGTTCGCCTCGAGGTGCGAGAGCGTTTCTACGTCGGCGACATGCGCGACGAGCACGAGTGGCCGCTCGCCCGGACCAGGTACGAGGTGCTGTACCTCGACGCGGCGGCCGGCTCCATGGGCTCGCGCCCAGCCACAGTGGAAGCCTCCGCCAGGTACCCCGCCGAGCACGGCCGGGTCGAGTTCGTGCACCGGTTCGCCGAGAAAACCGAGCTCATCGGGCACATGAAGGTTCGCCTGTGGGTCGAAGCTGAGGGCGCGGACGACATGGACCTCTTCCTCGGCCTCCAGAAGCTCGACGCTGCCGGCGAACTCGTGCCGTTCTCGTTCCTGAACGCCCTGGAGGACGGCCCCGTGGCGCTGGGTTGGCTTCGCGTCTCACACCGGGAGCTGGACCGGGAGCGGTCTCGCCGCGAGCAGCCATGGCACACTCACCTGCGCGAGCAGCGCCTGAAGCCAGGCAAGGTTGTGCCCGTGGACATCGAGATCTGGCCTTCCGGCACGCGGTTCCTGGCCGGCGAGCAGCTCCGACTCGTGATCCAGGGCAGCGACGTCCAGCAGTACCCGCCGGGCGTGGTCGCCATGGGGCACTCGGTGACCCGGAACAAGGGCGCGCACGTGATCCACACGGGCGGCCGCTACGACTCTCATCTGCTGATTCCGGTGATCCCCTAGGGTCGGTAGCGCGCGATCGACCTCGAGCTGCGGCGCAGCCGGAGAGCTACGATCTCAAGCGTGGTGACCGAGGCCGTCAAGGCGCTCAGCGCCGAGGAGATCACCGAACTCTGCCTCCGCCACACGCTGTACGACTGGTCGGCCCAGCACGGCCTGAAGCCGCCGGCAGTGGCCAGCGCCGAGGGCATCTATTTCCACACCGTCGACGGGCGAAGGTTCATCGACTTCAACAGCCAGCTCATGTGCGTGAACGCGGGGCACGGCGACCGCCGGATCATCGACGCGATCAAAGCCCAGGCCGATCAGCTCCCATACATCAGCCCCTTCATGGCGACCGAGGTGCGGGCCAGGCTGGGCCGGAAGCTGGCCGAGCTGCTGCCCGGCGACATCGACAAGGTGTTTTTCACCCTCGCGGGCGCGGACGCCAACGAGAACGCGATCAAGATCGCTCGCACGGTCACGGGGCGCTCCAAGGTCCTCGCCCGCTACCGCTCGTACCACGGCTCGACCGGGAGCGCCGTGCAGGCGACCGGCGACCCTCGCCGCTGGGCCAACGAGGGGGTGACCGCGGGCGTGGTCCACGTGCTCGATCCCTACCACGGCATCCAGCGCGGCTGGGACACGCCCGCCGAGGCGCTGGCCGACCTCGAGGAGACGATCCAGCTTGAAGGGCCTCAGACGATCGCGGCCTTCATCCTGGAGCCGGTCACCGGCACCAATGGGATCCTGGTCCCGCCCGACGGTTACCTGCAGGGCGTTCGGGAGATCTGCGACCGGCACGGGATCCTGATGATTTGCGACGAGGTGATGACAGGTTTCGGACGGACGGGCCGATGGTTTGCGGTCGACCACTGGGGCGTGGTGCCCGACCTGATCACCTTGGCGAAGGGACTGACCAGCAGCTACGTGCCGCTGGGCGCGGTGGGCATGAGACCGAAGGTGGCAGCCTACTTCGAGGACCACGTGTTCTACGGGGGACTGACCTACAACAGCCACCCGCTGGGCTGCGCCGCGGCGCTCGGAGCCATCCAGGCCTATGAAGAGGACGACATGGTCGGCAACGCCGCGCGAATGGGCGAGGTGCTCGCGCGCCACCACAAGAAGCTGCAGGAGCGCCATCCCTGCGTCGGCGCCACCCGGTCGATCGGCTTGTTCGGCGGGCTGGAGCTGGTGCGCGACCGCAACACGATGGAGCCGCTGGCGCCGTTCAACGGCACCTCGCCCGAGATGAAGGCGATCGGCCAGGCCCTGCTCGACGCCGGCATGCACACGTTCGTGCGATGGAACACGATCATGACCAACCCTCCCCTGTGCATCACGGAGGCCCAGCTGGACGAGGGTTTCGAGATCCTCGACTCGGCACTTGAGATCGGCGACCGCGCGCTCCGGGGATAGCCTGGACACGCTTCGCTCGGGGCAGCTCGAAAAGCTGCGCGCAGGGCTTGTGGGCGTGCTGAAGACCAACGCATTCTGGAGAGCCCGGCTGCACAGCGTCCGGACCTGGGACGACTTCGAACGGCTGCCCTTGACCAGCAAGTCCGAGCTGCTCGCGGACCAGGCTGCGCACCCGCCGTTCGGGACCAACCTGACCTTCCCGATGGAGCGCTACATCCGCCTGCACCAGACCTCGGGCTCCAGCGGTGACCATCCGCTCCGCTGGCTCGACACCGCCGAGTCCTGGGAGTGGTGGCTGCGGGTGTGGTCGGATCACGTGTACCGGGCCGCGGGCGTGCACCCGGGGGACCGCGTGTTCTTCGCGTTCTCGTTCGGTCCCTTCATTGGCTTCTGGAGCGCGTTCGGCGGCGCCCAGCGGCTGGGCGCGCTCGCCATCTCGGGCGGCGCCATGACCAGCGAGCAGCGGGTGCGCAACATGCTCGACCTGCGCGCGACCGTCCTGCTGTCGACGCCTACTTACGCCCTGCGGCTGGCTGATGTCGCGCGGACGCTCGGGCTGGATCTGGCCGCGTCCGAGGTGAGGGTGACGATCCACGCCGGTGAGCCGGGCGCCAGCATCCCGGCCACCCGGGCCACCATCGAAGCGGCCTACTCGGCGGCGTGCTTCGACCACACAGGAATGACCGAGCTCGGCCCGACCGGGCACAGCTGCTCGCAGCGGGACGGCATCCACGTCGTCGAGTCCGAGTTCATCTTCGAGGTGCTCGACGCGGGCGGCCGCGCGGCTTCGGAAGGCGAGCTGGTGGCCACGAACCTCGGCCGCTGGGGGATGCCGCTGATCCGCTACCGCACGGGCGACAAGGTGAGGGTGTCGCGCGAGCAGTGCTCGTGCGGGAGCCCGTTCATGAAGCTCCAGGGAGGGATCCTGGGCCGCGTCGACGACATGTTCACCGTGCGCGGGGTGAACCTGTACCCCTCCCAGGTCGAGGACATCGTCCGCCGGCACCCCCACGTGGCCGAGTTCGTGATCGAGCATCGCCGCATCCGGCAGATGGACGAGGTCACGCTGCTGGTCGAGATGGCGGGAGACGACGTGTCGACCGCCCGGCTGGAGGCAGACCTCAGGCAGGCCCTGGGAGTGCGACTCGGATGCCGGGTCGTCGAGCGCGGGACGCTGCCCCGTTCGGAGCTGAAGTCGAAGCGAATCGTCCGGGTCGAGGCGTGAGCCCGGCCCAGCGCGCCTCCCGCCGTGGTGCCCGGCCGTCTGGGACGTCGGATGCTCCGGATTTGGCTGGTACGGTCCACTAGCTCCGACGAGGTTGCGGCTTCGCGGCGCGAGGCTGCTCCCGCTCGTTCGACTTGACGACTTCGGTCAGGAGACGCAGCAGCTCAGGATGGCGCATCAAGTCCTGTGCAGGGGGCGCCACCGTCACGATCGGGCCGGGGTCTCCAGCTTGCGCGATTCCACGCGGTAACCGACCGGCAGCAGGCGCAGTCCCAGGCGCTTTTCGATCGTGCCCCAGAGCCCACGCGGCAAAGCCAGCGCAAACAAGGTTGCGGTCGCTCCGAGGCCCACGAGATACCAGGGCCCTCCCGCCGTGAACGTGGTCTGGATCGCGAACAGGAGGATCGCACCGAGGATCGGACCTTCGAATGTTCCCAGGCCACCGACCAGCACCATGAAGATCATGTATGCCGTCCACTGGACGCTGAATACCGATCCGGGCTCTATGAACAGGGTGTTCGCCACGATCAGCACCCCGGCGGCTCCGCAGCCGAAGCCTGCCATGACGAACAGGAGCCGTTTGCGGGACGCGACCTTCACGCCCAGCGAGCGGGCGGCGTCCTCGTCGTCGCGGATCGCCTGCAATGACGCGCCCAGCGGCGAGCGCAGCAGGAAGAACAGGGCGGACAGGAACAGCGCGGTGAATGCGAGGGCCAGCCAGAACGTGTAGGCCTGGCGGTAGTTGGGATCGAACTGGTTCATCTCGATGAGTGAGATCCCGGTCCCAGCGCCCAGGTTCTGGTCGAGCCTCACCAGGATCGAGATCACCTCCGCGATGACCCACATCCCGATGGCGAACTGGGCGGCGCGAAGTCGCAGCGCGAAAAGAGAGATGGGGATGGAGACGGCACCTGCCAGAAGCATCGCAAGCACCATCGCGAGGTAGGGCGTGATACCGAAACTGGCGAAAAACACGGTGGCATAAGCACCGACTCCGATGAAGGCCTGCTGGCCCACCGACAGCAATCCTCCGTATCCCGCCAGGGCGTTCCACATGGCCGCGAGGAGGACCAGGATCAGCAGGTTGGTGAGCTTCTGCACGACGTCAGGATCGAAGACCAGGGGCACGAAGGCGAGGCCGACCGCCACCGCCACGGTCCCGCCGGTGAACGCCTTCGACGTGCGCGTCCACCGCCTTACGTTCATCTCGCCAGCCTCAGAGTCCGCAAGGTGATCCGCCCGCCCCCGAATCGCACCACGAGGACGGCCAGGAACAGCAGGTGGCCGGCGAGCACCGAGAACTCGGGATTGAGCTGTGCCCCGAGAGTCTGCGCCAGCCCCAGGGCGATCCCGCCGACCAGGGTTCCCCACAGTGATCCCATCCCGCCGATCACGACCGCCTCGAAAGCGAAGATCAGCTGCGTCGGCCCACTGGCCGGGTCGAAAACGGACCGGATGGCGAGGAACAGGCCGCCGAGCGAGGCGATCGCCACCGCGATCGCGGTGGCGCGCGCGTAAACAGACCGAGAGTCGATCCCGACCAGCTCGGCGGCATCCGCATCCTCCGCCGTCGCGCGCATCGCCCATCCCGCCCGTGTGCGTGACAGGAACAGCTGCAAAAGGCCGAAGACGACCACCGCGACCGCGAGGACGAGCACGCCCAGCGCGGAGACGGTGAGCTGGCTGGTCACGTGCCAGCTTGCAGTCGTGAAACCGCCCGCCGCCCCTCCGAGCGAGCGCACGTCAGGGGAGAAGGTAAGCAGCAGGAGGTTCTGGATCACGATCGAGAGCCCGAAGGTTGCGAGGAGGGGAGTCAGGATGCCGGCCTTGAGGCTGCGCTCGAGCACTGTCAGCTGGAGAACGTAGCCGAGCACCAGCATGATCGGCAGGGCAGCGGCGAAAGCGACGAAGGCCGAAACGCCCGTCCGCTCGACGATCACGAACGCTACGTAGGCGCCAAGCACTGCGATGTCGCCGTGCGCGAGGTTGATGATGCGCATGACGCCGAACATGATCGAGAGCCCACACGCGAGCACGGCGTAAAAGGCTCCGAGGAAGATGCCCTGCACGACCGCGTTGACCAGGATCACGCCGGAGCTCCTCCCACGGCCGGCCGTCGCAGTCCGAAGTACGCGTCGACCACGCGGTCCCTGTCGAGCGACGCGGCGTCGCCCTGCAGCACCACACGCCCTTCGAGCATGCAGACGACGCGGCCGGCGACCCGCAGGGCACGGGTGAGGTCCTGTTCGACGAGCAGAACCGTGGAGCCTCCGCTGATGACCTCTGAGAGCGAGCGGTAGACGGCATCGACGACCACCGGCGCGAGGCCGAGCGACACTTCATCGAGCAGCAGAATGCGCGGGTTGCTCATCAGCGCCCGCCCGATCGCAACAGCCTGCTGCTCACCACCCGACAGGTTCGCGGCGGGCATTCGGCGCCTGGGCTCAAGGAGCGGGAAAGCCTCCAACACGGTTTGCAGGTTCCACCGGCCCCGCCTGCCGCCGGCCGCTGCGACCCGCAGGTTCTCCTCGACCGTCAAGCCCGGGAACAGCCGCCGCCCTTCCGGCACCAGGGCGAGGCCGAGAGCCACGCGCCGGTGCGCCGGGACGTGAGTGACGTCGACGCCGTCCATGAAGATCCTTCCCGCGTGAGGGCGGTGGGCGCCGGCTATCGCCCTGAGGAGCGTGGTCTTGCCGGCACCGTTGGCCCCGATGAGGGCCACGGTCTCGCCCTGCTCGACTTGCAGGGAAACTCCGCGCACCGCCTGGAGCAGGCCGTACCGGCAATCGAGCTCCTCAACCTGGAGAACCGTCACGCGCGGCTGCCCAGGTATGCGTCGATCACAGCCGCATGCGCGACCACGGCCTCGGGCGCGCCGTCGGCGATGACCCGCCCCGCATCCATGCACACCAACCGCGAAACCACCTGCATGAGCACGTGGACGATGTGCTCGATCCACAGGATCGCGATGCCGCGATCCCGCAAGCCGGCGACCGTCTCGACCAGGGCCCCTGACTCGGCGTCGGTGAGGCCGCCGCCGATCTCGTCGAGAAGCAGCACGGCCGGTTCCACCGCAAGCGCCCTCGCCAGCTCGAGGCGCTTGCGCTGCAGCAATCCCAGGTCCCCCGCCCGGCGGTTGGCGAGGTGCGTGAGGGCGCACTGCTCCAGGGTGTCGAGGCAGAGTCGGTAGGCCTCGGCTTTTCGCTTGCCGCCGCCGGCGGTCGCCCCCACCAGCACGTTCTCGAACACGGTCATACCCACAAAGGGCCGAGGCACCTGGTGCGTGCGGGCGATGCCGAGGGTGCAGCGGTCGGCCGCGTCCCTGGTGGTGATGTCCCGACCTCGGAACAGGACGGTGCCCGTGTCAGGCCGGAGCGAGCCCGACAGGACGTTCAGGAGCGTGGTCTTGCCGGCCCCATTCGGACCGACGATCCCGACCGCCTCTCCCGCCCCCAGTTCCAGGTTGACCCCGTCCAGCACGGCCAGAGCGCCGAACCGCTTCCGAATGTCAACCGCGGCGAGGACCGCCGCCTCCATGTCTAGCCCTGGTATGGCTGCAGAGTCGACGCCACGGGAACGTTGCTGTCCGACGAGTTCTCACAGATCACGAAGTCGACCGGCCACTTGGAGACGCCCTGCTTCCACTGGCCGCCGATGATCGGCGCGGCGACCACGTTGGGGACCGGCGCTCCCGCCAGGGAGGCGGGCTTCGACCAGTCGAGGTGGCCGACCGGCGTGTCGACGGCGAGCGTCTTCATGGCGTTTGCGACAACAGTCTTGTCCTTCGGGTTGCTGCTCGCCTTGAGCACCGCCGCGGCCACGTCGAACAGCGCCAGGCTCGGACCCAGCTGCTGGTTCCATTGCTTGCTGCTCGAAGACTCGTAGCCGCTCGCGAGGTCTTTGTTGGCAATGCCGGTCAGCGAGGATTTGTACGGCCACGACGGCGCCCAGTACACACCCGACGCGAGACCGTTGCCAATGGCTCCGAGCGATGAGACCTGCGATGGAAAAAGGCCTGTCTTGGCGATCTGCCCGATCTTCACGTGCTTCGTGTATCCCTGCTGGGCCGCCTGCCGCCAGAAAGTGGCGAAGTCAGGGGGAATCGGGAAGGTGTTGAAGATCTGGCAATCCTCCTCGATGAACTTCTGGATCTGGGCGGTGTAGTCATTGGTCCCGTCCTCGTAGGCCCCGGGGTCAACGATGGTGTAGCCGGCCTGCTTCAGCAGGGGCGCGAGCGCGCCTCGGATCGCGTTGCCATCCGCGTCGTTCGGATACATGACGCCAACCTTCTTGTTGGTGGTGACCTGCGGCCAGAGATGTGTATAGGCCTTGAAGAACTGCTCGACCCCGAAGCAGAAGTGGAAGGTGTACTTGAACGGCGACGGCTGACCAGGTTTCGCGCCGCGGCCCAGGTACCACGCTTCCCACGGCACGACCGTGGAGATGCATGGGACGCCGGCTGCCTCACACGCGTCGGAAACGGGGTTCACCGACTCTGGAGTCGAGGTCGCGAGCATGATGTCGACTTTCTGGTTCTGGATCAGGTCCTGCGCCACCTGGGAGCCGACCGAAGGCGTGGATTGGCCGTCGCGCGAAACGATCTCGACGGAGTAGTTCGTGCCACCGATGGAAAGTCCGCCGGCGAACGCTTTTCGGGCCAGGCTGATGACATACGAGTCGGGTTCGCCGAAACCGGACGCTGGTCCGGTGATGGGGCTGATGAAGCCGATCTTGATGCTGCCGCTCGGCGTTGAGGAGGTGGATGAGGACAGGCATGCCTCCAGGGCGCCCGGCATGGCGAGCCCTCCGAGGACCAGCCCGGTGCCTTTGAGCATCTCGCGCCGAGTGATCCCGCCGGAAACCTTTCTCTTGCTCACGA
>DATITA010000046.1:0-1819 GCA_035468355.1 Candidatus Dormiibacterota bacterium | reverse complement strand
AGCGCTTCATCGGTGGTGTCGTCGAAGAGACGCACCTGCGGAATGCGGATCTGCTCGTTGATCCTCAACTCTCGAAAGGCGATGGGTGGAAACCTCCAAACACAAAAGACCTGGACAGCGATCCGCTATCCAGGCCTGGGTCGTTCTGGACCTCCAAGGCGAACCCGGAAGGTGGGGACCGCAACGCGAGCCCTCTTTGCGGCGCCACGTTGGCGTCCGATGGCCGAGCATATCACGGAGGCGGCGCAGTTCCCTCCCCTCTTCGCTCCGCGTGCAGCAGCATCTCCCTGGCCCCGTGGCTACCGGTGACGGGCGAGTCGATGGACGCCGTCACCTCCCAGCCGGCGGCGGTGACCCCTGCCGTGGCCGCCGCGAGGGCTCTGTCGAGGCTGGCCCGGTCCGACGGCGCCGTCGCCGCACGGAGCTCGAACATCGGCTTGACCAGCGCGACCATCGAGGCCCCCGGCGCCAGCGCGATGCGGTTGAGCTGTGCGGCGGCGGCGCTGACACTGAGGTAGGAAACGTCCATGGTCACAACCTCCACCAGGTCGGGCACGCGGTCCGTGTCGAGCTCGGCGACGTTGACCGACTCGAGGTTGACCACCCGAGGATCCTGTCGCAGCGAGCCAAGGAGCTGCCCGTGACCGGCGTCGACGGCGTACACGAGGCGGGCACCCGCCTCGAGCAGCACCGTCGTGAACCCACCGGAGGCCGCGCCGACATCGAGCGCGACGCGACCGGTCACGTCGACATCGAAAGCCTGCAGCGCGGCGCGAAGCTTGGCCGAGCCACGCAGAACGGTGACTGGCCGGCGGGTGACCCTGGCGAGCGGCCGCAACCGGCTGCGCGGGTTGGTCACGGGCACCCCGTCGACCAGCACCTCACCCGACGCGATCAGCAGGGCAGCGTCGTCACCGGGAAAGAGCTCCGCCACCTCCCTTGCGAGGGAGCCGCGCTGGCGCGCCACTCAGCCGTTGGAGCGGGCCGCCGCTTCAGCGACCAGGCGGGTGACCAGGTCAGCGGCCGCGAGGTTCTCCTGCGTGCCGGTTCGCGTCGAGCGGACGTTGACGACGTCGTCGCCGCGCTCGAGGTCGCGGCGACCGACCACCGCGATGTACGGAACCTTGCGCAGCTCCGCGTCGCGGATGCGGGCCTGCATGCGCTCTCCCGGCTTGTCGTTGACCTCAGCGCGCAGCCCGGCGGCGCGCATCGCATCGCGCAACCCGGTGGCGTAGTCGAGGACCTCCGGGGCATCGTCCTGGACGGGGACGATCTCGCACTGCACTGGCGCCAGCCACACCGGAAAGTGGCCGGCGTAGTGCTCGGTGAGGATGCCGATGAACCTCTCGAGCGACCCCAGCAGGGCCCGGTGGATGACCACCGGCGTGTGGTCCTCCCCGTCATCGCCGACGTAGCTCAGCCCGAAGCGAGCCGGCATCTGGTAGTCGAGCTGGATGGTGCCCATCTGCCACGAGCGGCCGATCGAGTCGGTCATGTGGAGGTCGATCTTGGGGCCGTAGAAGGTGCCCTCCCCCGGCGAGATGACGTAATCCATGCCGTGCCGCTTCAGCGCCTCCTCGAGCGCGGCCTCGGCCTGGTCCCACTGGGCGTCGCTCCCCAGCCGTTTGTTCGGCCGCGTGGACAGCTCCGCGCGCGGCTCCACCCCGAGCATCGCGTAGAGGTGGTTGGCGAATTCGACGATGGCGTGGATCTCGTCCTGGATCTGGTCCGGAGTGCAGAAGATGTGGGCGTCGTCCTGGGTGATGTGCCGAACGCGCAGGAGCCCGTGCAGGGTGCCGCTGCGCTCGTCACGATGCAG
>DATITA010000045.1:0-9280 GCA_035468355.1 Candidatus Dormiibacterota bacterium | reverse complement strand
CGCCGCAGGAGCGGGGCCATCTCGTCGACGACCGAGTTGATGTTCATCGACCGCGGCTGCACGACCTCCACACGCGCAAATGCGAGGAGCTGATGGGTCAGCCTCGCGGCGTTCTCGGCCGCTCGTTCGATGCGCTCCATGTCACGCAGCGCCGGCCGCCACTTTTCACCGTTCCCGCTTTCCACCTCGGCTGTGAGATTCGCTTTGACGAACCAGCTGAAGTTGAGGATCACCCCGAGCAGGTTGTTAAAGTCGTGCGCCACTCCGCCCGCCAGCTGACCGAGGCTCTCGAGCCGTTGGGTCTGCTGAGCCTGCAGCTCGACCTTGCGCCTCTGCGTCATGTCCTGGGCCATCACGGAACGGGCGGGTCGACCGTCGAAGACGAGGTCGGCGGATCTGGTCTCGACGTCGACGATCGTTCCCTGCTTCGTGACATACCGTGTGGGCAGCGACTCGTCCGGGTGGGCCATCAAGCTCACCAGCGCGGCCTCCACTGCGGCTGCATCTTCGGCCGGGTGTATGTCGGGGACACGCATTGCCAGGAACTCCTCGCGCGAGTAGCCGTACCGCCTGATGGCTGCATCGTTCACCTCGAGAAATCTCAGCGTGCCCAGCTCGTAAACCCAGCTCGGCTCCGGGTGCGCTTTGAAGAGGAGCAGGTACGCGGTCGCCGTACGGCTCAGCTCCTGGCTCATGGCCTCAAGCTGGACGACCTTTTCCCGCAGCTTGGCCGTGACCAGGCGAAGGTGCTCGGTCTTGAACTGCGCATTGGGGCGGACAGCGCGGACCTGGTCAGGGGCCAGTTTCTCAGCAAGAGCGGTGGCCACGGTACGAAGGAAGAGCTGCGGCTCGTATGGCTTGATCAGGACCTGCTGGATCCCTATGCCCAGGGCGAGTCGGCGTACCTCGGCCTCGAGGTAGTGGGCGGTGACCATGATGATCGGAAGCGAGGCGGTGCTTCGATTAGAGCGGACCGCGCGCGCCAGGTCGTAGCCGTCCAGGCTCGGCGTGACCAGGTCGGTGATGATGAGATCGGGCTTCGTCTTGAGGATGAGCTTGAGGCCCACCTGGCCGTCTTCGCAAAGCACCACGCTGTGACCTTCGTGCTCGAGCAGCGTCTGGGCGAGCAGGCGATCGGTCGCCGCGTCGTCTATGACGACGACCCTGGCCATCAGCTCGCCTCCATCCGCAATTCGACGGGCACGAAGAACGAGCGGATCTGGGCGGCGAACGTGGTCGGCTCGATGGGTTTGGCGATGTATCCGTGGAAACCGGCCTTGAGCACACGATCGCGGTCGCCGACCATCGCGTACGCCGTCACCGCCACGCGCGGAATCGCCCTCAGCTCGGGATCCGCCGCGAGGATGACCGCCGCCTCGAGGCCGCTCATGCGGTCGAGCTGAAGGTCCATCACGATCACCCTCGGGTGCTCGCGCGCTGCGATGGTGATCGCATCGGCGCCGTCGCTGCAGGTAAGGACCGTGTGGCCGGCGGCCCGAAGAAGATAGGCCATGAGGTCGCTGCTGGCCTTGTTGTCCTCCACCACCAGGATCAGGCCATTAGGGCTCATGGTGATCCCTCGGAACCAGGAAGCTGAACGTGCTGCCTTTGCCGTACTCGCTGATGAACTCGATACTGCCCCCGAGCAGACCGGCGAGCCGCTGGCAGATGTAGAGGCCGAGGCCCGTGCCCTCCCTGGGCGTGGCGAGGTGCTTCTTGACCTGCTCGAAGGCCTCGAACAGCTTCGCCTGGTCTTCCTGCTTGATGCCGATTCCGGTATCGATCACGTCGAAGCGCACGGCCGCCTCGCCCTCGAAGACTGTCTCCTTGATCTCGAGGCGCACCTCGCCCGCGTCGGTGAACTTGATGGCGTTGTTGCTCAGGTTGATCAGGATCTGGTTTAGCGCCCGGCGGTCGATCGAACCCGTCACCGGGTGGTCGGGGCCGACGACTGTGAAGCTCAGGCCTTTGTTTCGGGCCAGGGGCCTCAGCCCGTCCACCACACTCTGCGCCACGTCGACGCAGTCCAGCTCCTGGAAATCGCCCTCCCACTTGCCCGACTCGATTTTGGCCAGGTCCAGCAGGTCGTTGATGATCGACAGCAGGTGGCGGCCGCTCGACTGCACCGTTTGCAGCTGCTCTTCCTGCTCGGGGTTCAGGGGCCCCGGCAGCTTCATGAGCAGCGTGCCGGTGAACCCGATGATCGCGTTCAAGGGCGTCCGAAGCTCGTGGCTCATGCTCGCCAGGAACCGGTCCTTGGCTCGGTCTGCGCGCGCGAGCTCGAGGTTGGTCTCCTGGAGCTGCCTTTCGAAGCGCTTGCGCTCGGTGATCTCGCGGACCGTGGCGAAGATTCCGCGCAGCTTGTGGTCCGGGTCGAACAGCGTGGCCGCGTTGTACGCCACCATCGTCTCGTCGCCGCGCCGGCTCCTGGCGGTGAGCTCGAAGTCCGTGACCTTGCCCTCGCGGAGGGTCTGGCGCAAGCCCTCTTCCGCGCATGCCGGATCCGTGAAGTACTTCTTCAGCTCGGAGCCGATCAGCTCGTCACGCCCCACCCCCGTCAGGGCTTCCATCTGCTGGTTGACGTCGGTGATCACGCCGACGGGGTCGGTGCTGACCAGCGCGTCGATGTTCGATTCGATCAGGGAGCGCGTGTAGACCTGCGAGTCGCGCAGCTGCTGCTCCAGCTGCTTCTGCGCGCTGTTCTCGCGAGCGCCGGCGAGGATTCCCAGCGGAAGTCCGGCCACGTCGGTGAACACTCCGGCGCTCAAGCTGACGGTGATCCGCCGCCCCTGCCTGGTGATCATCACGAGCTCGTGGCCGGTGACCCGACCCTCTGCGAACGTCTGGTCGATACCTGCGGCCGCGCGGACGGGCTCCGTGAAGTAGTCGTTGAAACGAGTGCTGACCAGGTGCTTCCGCGAGTAGCCGGTGAGCCGCGTGGCCTCCTCGTTGACGTCTGTGATCACCCCGTCGGGAGCGATGGCAAACAGGGCGTCTGCGGAGGCCTCGAAGAGGGAGCGGTTGTAGACCTGCTGCTCGGTCAGCTGCGTGCGCAGGCGCGCCTCTTCGGAGATGTCGCGGGCAGAGGCGAAGATGCCCTCGATGTGGCCGTCCGGGGCCCTGAACACCGAGGCATTCAGCGAGACCGTGGCCTTGCGGCCGCTCTTCGACTCCAGGATCAGCTCGTAGTTCGTGACCCCTCCCTCGGCCAGCGTGCGGCGAACGCCCACCTCGGCTTCCTCCGGCTGCGTGAAGTACCGCTTGAAGACAGAGCCCATGAGCTCCTGGCGCGAGTAGCCCGTCATGCGGCACATCTGTTCGTTGAGGTCGGTGATGAAGCCCTCAGGGTCGACGGTCACCAGGCCGTCGCCTGAGGACTCGATGAGGCCTCGCAGGTAGTTCTGCTGCTCACGGACCTGCTCCTCCAGGCGGACGCGGTCCGTGACGTCGCGGACAGAGGCGAAGATGCCGTGCACGCTGCCGGCCGGATCCCTGAACACTGAAGCGTTGTAGGACACCTGCAGGTGACGGCGTGTGCGCGAAACGAGGGTCAGGGCGTACTCGGTCACAACGCCCATCTCAAAGGTCTGCCTGACTCCGGCGCGGGCAAGCTCGGGGTCGATGAAGTAGTTGGCGAAAGGCGTCCCAAGGAGGTCGGCGCGTCCGTAGCCGGACATCCGGCACATCTGCTCGTTGACGTCGGAGATGAAGCCGTCGGGAGCGACGGTGATCAACCCGTCGCCTGACGATTCGATCAAACCTCTGAGGTACGCCTGCTGTTCGCGCAGCTGCTCTTCCAGCTTCCTCTGCTCGGTGATGGTCCGGGCCGCTGCGAATACGCCTTGCAGGCGGTTCTCGCGGTCGAACAGCGCCCGCGCGTTGTAGCTCACGACCGTTTCGCGGCCGTCCTTCGACCTCGCCGTCAGCTCGTAGTTGGTCGCCTTGCCTTCGCTGAGCACGAGCCGGATGGCTTCCTCTGCTCGACCCGGCTCGGTGAAGTGCGTCTTGAACGTCGAGCCGATCAGCTCCTCGCGGGTGCGGTTGGTCAGGGCGACCATCTGCTCGTTGACGTCGGTGATGACGCCGAGCGGGTCGGTGGTCATGATCGCGTCGACATTCGACTCGATCAGCGACCGGGTGTACTTCTGGGTGTCCCGCAGCTGGAGCTCGAGCTCCTGCTGGTCGGTAATGTCGCGGAACGAGGCGAAGATTCCGCGTACGACCCCGGCGGCATCGCGGAAAACTGCGGCGTTGAAGGAGACCGGAAGCTTCTGCCCGTTGGCCGATTTCATGGTCAGGACGTAGTTGGTCACGAGGCCTTTTTCGAACGTCAGCCGCACTCCGTCTGCTGCTCGCTCTCGCTCGACGAAGTAGTCGGAGAATACCGAACCCACGAGCTGCGCCCGCCTCTGGCCGACCATCTTGCACAGGGTCTCGTTCAGGTCGATGATCCGCATCTCGTCATCGACAGTCACGAGTCCGTCACGCGAGGCCTCGAACAGGCCCCGGTTGTACGCCTGCTCTTCGGCGAGCTGCTTTTGCCAGCGCGCCTGGTCGGTGATGTCTCGCGCCGACGCGAAGATGCCGCGCACCTGGCCGGCCTGGTCGGTGAAGGTTGCCGCGTTGAAGGCAACCAGCAGCTCCTGGCCACCCTTGGTCCGAAGGGTGAGCTCATAGTTGGTCAGCGCGCCCTTGTCCAGGGTGTCGCGGGCTCCCGCGGCGGCTCGCTTGGAGTCCGTGAAATAGTCCTCGAACGCGCTCCCGATCAGCTCGGCGCGCGCGTACCCGGACATGTGACACATCTTCTCGTTGACGTCTGTGATCTTCAGCATCGGGTCGACCGTGACCAGGCCGTCGACAAGCGCCTCGAGAAGGCCTCGGTTGTAGGCTCGCTCGCTCAGCAGGAGTGCTTGCAGGACGGTCTGGTCGGTGACGTCGCGGATCGACGCGAAGATGCCCCGCACGCTGCCGAGGTGGTCCTCGAAGACCGAGGCGTTGAAGGAAACCTGCAGGCGCTGCGCCGATCGCGTCAGCATGGTGAGTACGCAGTCCTTGACCAGGCCGACGTCGAAGGTCAGCTGGATTGCGGCTGTCGCCGCGTCAGGCTCGGCGAAATAGTTGGCGAACGTGGTGCCAAGCAGGTCTTCGCGCCCAAAGCCGGAGAGGCGGCACATCTGCTCGTTCACGTCGGACACCAGCCCCTTGGTGTCGATCGTGAGCAGGCAGTCGACGCTGGACTCGATCAGTCCGCGAAGATAGGTCTGCTGCTCGCGCAGCCGCTCTTCGAGCTTCTTTTGCTCCGTGATGTCGCGCGCGGTCGCAAACACGCCCTGGAGCTTGTCGTCGACGTCGAACATGGCCGTGGCGTTGTAGCTGACAAGCGTCTCCGTCCCGTCCTTCGAGCGGGCTGTCAACTCGTAGTTAGTCACCTTGCCCTCGCGCAGCACCTGGCGGATGCCGTCGTCAGCCCGTTTGGAGTCGGTGAAATATCCGTTGAAGCGCGACCCGATCAGCTCAGTCCTCGAGCGCCCGGCCAGGGACTCCATCTGCTGGTTGACGTCAGTGATCACGCCCAGCGGATCGGTGGTCATGATCGCGTCGATGTTCGACTCGATCAGAGAGCGCGTGTAGACCTGGGTGGCCTCGAGGTCGTGCGTCAGGCGAATCTCGTCTGAGATGTCTTTGGAGATGAGGAGGAGGCCGATCGCCTTGCCCTTCTCGTCGCGCCGCGGGGTGATGACCACGCGGGCCGTGAAGGTCGTGCCGTCCTTACGCCTCCGAACCGTGGTGCCTTCGAATTTGCCGTTGCCGAGCGCGGTCGCAATCATCTGCTGGGGCAGCCCGACGGCGACGCGCTCGGAGGCGTGGAGAATCGAGAAGTTGGCTTTGCCGACGACATCCTCCGGCTGGTATCCGTAGAGACGGTGGGCGCCCTCGTTCCACAGCTCGATGTTGCCCTCCAGGTCCGTGCCGATGATCGAGTACTCCGTCGAGGCCTCGAGCACGTTGCCTATGAAGCTGGCGGCGGCCTGCGGATCGCTGAACAGCGTCGCGCCGATCTGCTTCGTGGCGCCGGCCGGCCGAGGTTTCTTCCTCCCTATCGCGTCGTCGAGCACCACGGTCGCTTTCATCGCCGCAACGGGTGGTTAGCCTGGCCAGCAGAAAACGCTTTCATCCATTGGTCAGGTTGCGCCGAGGCGGCCCTTTTGTCGCCATGGGTGACTAGGGCAGAGAGGCCCCTAAGAGCGGATGGCCTGACACCTGCGGTGGGCCCGCGGGACCCCCGACGGGACACAAGTAAGCCCCGGTTCTACTGATCCGACCCCATCCCGGCCGCGATCCGGGCTCGCGTATTGAACGCGAGCTGCTTATTGATCAGGCGAAGAAGGCGCCGCTTCGGTTGCAGGTTGAACAACAGCGGGGGCTTCCCGCGCAGCAGGCGCCTCGACGTGCGACCCTTTCAGGCGCAAGGCGTAAGACTTCACGGGCCCAGCGTCGACACCATCGAGCTTGGATACCACTTCCACCAGCTTGGTGATTGCTTCAGCCTGGAGGCGAAGCTCGTCACCCATCTTCTGTACCTGGATGTCGAGCTCTTCAAGGGTCACTGTGAACTGAGCATAGTCCGTTCTCGTTGGATGAGGAGCACCGTCACGCCGTATCCATCGGATCGAGGCTGAAGCAGCCCGGAAACGAGCTGCTTTTGAGCAGTTTTGGAGACGCCCTTGCGCCGGCGGCTACCTAGAATCAGGCCGATCCATCAGATCTGTCGAAGAGGGAACCTGAAATGAAGAACAAGCAGAAGTCCGCGGGATTCACGGAAGACGAGCGAGCCGCGATGAAGGAGCGCCACAAGGAGCTGAAGGCGGCCGGGCGCGCCCAAAAGCCGGACGAGGAAAGCGCCTTGCTCGCGAAGATCGCCGAGATGCCAAAGTCGGATCGCGCGCTCGGCGAGCGGCTGCATGCCGTCATCAAAGCCAGCGCGCCAGACCTTGCGCCGAGGCTGTGGTACGGGATGCCCGCCTATGCCAGGGACGGCAAGATCGTGTGCCATTTCCAGGCTGCGCAGAAGTTCAAGACGAGGTACGCCACCCTGGGCTTCAGCGATGCGGCGAAACTCGACGAGGGAGCCATGTGGCCGGTCGCTTTCGCGCTGAAGGAGCTGACCGCCGCCGACGAGGCCAGGATCGTCTCGCTCGTGAAGAAAGCGGTGAGCTGAGACTCAAACCCCAGGACGTCGAATTCCGACGTGGTCATATGGCAGTGCGTATCAGCCGGACCATCGCAGGACGTCGTGCTCCCAAGATCCCGCCGCCTCTGTAGAAAGAATCGGGTCGAGAAAACCCCTCACGGTACGGAGGGCAGCTTCGAGGTCCTTCTCAACAAGATTTGGAGCCTCTCTCGCGACCCGCGCGTAACCAGGACGCCACCTGGGTCCGTCGGGCTCCGGAACCGCGTCGGGCAGTTGGACTTGGCGCCGCGAGGCCTCCGCTGCCAGTGCGCGTCGCAGTTGTTCTGCATCGACGTCCGCGCTATGAGCGAATACAGCTAGATCAGCCAGGTCCCTGTATCGCGTGCTCGGCATTGCATGTCCACCTTGTCGCGGATGAAGCTCGATCATCGCGCACAGCTTGTCCGCGATGTGATCAGTGATCGGCCAGACGAAATAGTTCGCGCGGACAAGGCCGGGCAAATCGATGGGAATGAGTGGCGCGACCTCATCGGGCGTGCCGCGCAAATCGATACCGGTCACCAGGTCAACATTGAAGGCGGCAAACGTCGTCGCGCCCAAATACGCCTGGGTAGCCACGCGACAAGCATTCGGCGCCTGAGGCATTTGCCGCCCGGGCCGTAAAGCGAACCGAAAGTAGTCCCCCAGATCAACGCCCGCACAGTCGTTTAGGGCGTGCTCGGCATCGGTCAAGGAAGGGAGAGTGCAATAGAGGTCTACGTCGAGAGAGTGACGCGCAAGTCCACCTGAGCGCGCCAGCATGGCGGTCGCACCCTTCAACACCCAGCAGTTCGGTTGGGTTCGAAATATGCGACAAAGCAGACGGTCGTATGCGAACTGGCGCTGCAAGTCTGAGAGCTGGCTCGCAACGCGCTCGCGCTGCAGCCGCCGAAGTCGATCATCGATCGCCTGACGCATTGCTTGTGGGTCTTGGTATGGAGATGGATTCACCGTTGGCGGGCCATGGCAACGGTCCGTTCTCGCTCTTTGTATTTCGCACGTCGTAGTAAGTCGTCCAGGAGCGCTACGCCATCTCCGTTACGGAACCCGAACTTCGAAGCGTGAGGATCGAGGCTTTCTGCAAGAACTCGCGGATAGTCGTAGACCTGATCGATGACTTCGACCGCGATCTGAGCAACACTGTCCGGGTCGATGTTGTCAGCGAGGAGATCGCCGACCATCCAGCCGGCTCGCGTCGTGGGTAGCCCGTGCAGAAGGATTCGGCGGTTTTCTGGGACGCGACCGCGATGGAACCGAACATCAGATCGGCGTGTCTGGCGGCGATGAGGAATTGTGAACTCGTGCACGTCTGCACGCAGATCTCCAACTCCGTATAGGGCCGCCGCAGAAGTGTGGGACACGACCGCGACGTCCGGGTCGTCGAGCCTCTCCCAGGCCGGACGATCGGGGTCGAGCTGAAGCCATGCGCTGCGAAGGCCGAGGTGGTCGGGTTCAACAGATCCTCGAATTCGGTAGACCCCGTGAGCAACTCGTTCCAACAGCCCGGAATCGACAAGTCGCGCTATTGACCGCCAACTTACACGAGCCCGCGTGGCCTGGCGAACGGTAAGGAGGCCCCACTGGCCTTCAGCCAGGTCACGTATTCGCTGCATTGGTCCCGCCATACTGCGAAGTATGACGTGCGCGTCATATTATGCAGTTCGCAACTGGCCTTGCGCCTGCATAACATGTCATGAGTGTCCTATTTCGCAGAACATGTGATCCATGCGACAGGACACAAACAGACCTTTTAACACGGCAAGTTCTGGTCCGTTTCCCGGTCGTTTCCAGTCAGGCTCCCACCGCCTTCCAAAAGCCTCGAAATGAATACGAAATCGGGCCTCAGGAGGGTCGTGGAGCCCACGCCCGGATTCGAACCGGGGACCTTTTCCTTACCAAGGAAATGCTCTACCGCCTGAGCTACGTGGGCGGGCTACTGCCTCGATTCTATCCGCTGCATACTGGCGACCAGTTTCATGCCCAACATCGAAGACGTGCTCGAACGCGCCCGTCGGAGGTTCACCCGCGTCGAGCCGGGGCAGGCCGCCG
>DATITA010000044.1:0-24644 GCA_035468355.1 Candidatus Dormiibacterota bacterium | reverse complement strand
TGAACTCGCCGGACGAGAGCGGCCGTCCCCACCTCTGGGGGCATATCCAGGAGGCCGTGCTCGCCGATGCCTCGGTCGCGCTCGGCAAGAACGGATTGCGGGCAGTCGCGGTCAGCAGCGCGACAGCCGTCTTTGTGGAGGCAATCGAGTCCGGCTTTGACCTCCCGCACATTCATAGCTACGACGTCCAGTCGGCGGTGTTTGTCATGGATAGGCTGGGGGCCGCGACGGGCCGACGCCAGTACCTGGAACTGGCGCAGAAGGCCAAGAGCTGGTTTGACGGTCGCAACCCAGCCGGCGCAGTGGTTTTTGACCGGACGACCGGTCGCGTGGCCGACGGGATCGACAATGCCACGTTGAATGATCGATCCGGCGCCGAATCCACGATCTCGGCTGGTTTGGCTCTGCTTGACGATCCCCTCGTGCTGTCGACGGCTCGGAGTTGGACAGACGGCAGCTGGTAGCCTGCGGGATTCAGAAAGTACGTCAGGCAGCAGTTGGCGTTGCGTGTCGGGTGCAAGTATTCATGCGGCAGCCAAACAGGGCAGGCGTGAATACTCGCGAAGTCGTCCGCCGAGCCTCGGGTGACATCTGATCCAGCTGTCCGGTTCAAAAATTGCGTCGTGGCATTGTCGGCTGGCCTATCCGCCGGCAACAGCCCAAGGGACCACTAGAAACACGATCCCGCAGTGCTACCCGAATCGAATGTGCACACATCGCCCCAGAGCACCTCAAGGCTTCAAAGCGACCCTCTTCTGAGCCTGACTTAATGGACCGGGGTGATGTCACTAAGGTGTCAGATTTGATGTCAATCGGCCCAAGGCGCCGGCAGACATCCCCCGAAAAGAGGCCGGTTCTGAATACAGATCGGATGGTGGACCCGAGGGGATTCGAACCCCTGACCTTCTGAATGCCATTCAGACGCGCTCCCAACTGCGCCACGGGCCCACACCGCGACCGGGCGAGTAGCTAAGGATACCGCCCGACTCCAATCGGCCTTCCGGCCCAACTACCATCTTCCAGGCGAAGCCATGACCATGCAGACGCGAGACATCGAATCCAGCGAACTCAAGGGCGGGGGGTACCTGGCGCTGCCCGATGGCGGTGGCCGGCACCCCGGGGTGGTGGTCATCCACGAGGCCTATGGCCTCAATGGCAACATCAAGAGCATCGCGCGCCGGTTCGCGGGCGAGGGGTACGCGGCCCTGGCAGTCGATCTGTTCAGCGGTCGCAACCGGGCCGTCTGCATGTCGCGCTACATGGCGGGCATGCTGCTTGGCTCAGTCAACCGCCACGGCATCTTCGACCTGAAGTCCGCGCTGACGATGCTGGCGAAGATGCCCCAGGTGGACGCCCAGCGGATGGGCGCGATCGGCTTTTGCTTGGGCGGCGGTTTTGCGATCGCGTGGGCCTGCACCGATTCGCGACTGAAAGCCATCGCGCCCTTCTACGGCGTCAATCCACGCCCGCTCCAGGTGGCCAGGCGGCTGTGCCCCGTGGTCGGTTCCTACCCCGAGAAAGACTTCACCGCCCGCGCAGGCAGGTCTCTCGAGCAGGCGCTGGACCGGAGCGGGATCGCGCACGACATCAAGGTCTATCCGGGTGCCCGCCACTCGTTCTTCAACGAGGCCGGACGGGCTTACGACAAGGAGGCGGCGGACGACTCCTGGCGTCGAGTTATGACGTTCTTCGGGGAGCACCTGGGCGCCACGAGCTAGTCCCGCGGCGCCGGCTGACGCCTCGCGCACCACGAGCACTCGGAGCGCCGTGGCTCTGCATCGGCCTCGACTCGCGGTAAAGCCACGTGCCCTCGTCGACCAGCTGTCGAGCATCCACCTCGCGGATGTCGGGAGCGCCCTGGCGGCTGAGCTTGACCCAGGCGGGCTCGTCCTCGGGGGTCACGAACGTGAGGGCGCGGCCGGTCTCCCCCATGCGGGCCGTGCGGCCGACGCGGTGGGTGAGCCATTGCGCCGAGTCGGGCAGCTCGAAATTGACGACCAGACCGACGCTGTCGACGTCGATTCCCCTCGCCGCGACGTTGGTCGCGACCAGGATCTGCGTGCGCCCTTCGCGGAATGACGCCATCGCACGGTCGCGCACGGACTGCGATAGGTCGCCCTGCAGCTCGACGGAGTTGTGCCCCATCTGACGCAGGTTCTTGTTGAGCTTCTTCACGCCGTGCTTGGTTCGCCCGAACACGATCGCGGTGCCGCCATGACGCCGCAGAAGCTTGCTCAGCGTCTGCAGCTTGGATTCGCTGTCGACCCGCAGCATCCCGTGCTCGAGGAGGTCCTTGTGCTCTGAAATCACCTTGATCTCGACGGGGTCGTTGGTGTGCTTTTCGACCATGCGCTCAACCCAGCTCGGCATGGTGGCCGATGCCAATGCGGTCTGGGGCTCGTAGGTCAGGCCGAGGATCTTTTCCACCGAGGGTGCGAACCCGGCGTCGAGCATCTCGTCCGCCTCGTCCAGCACGAGATACTCGATGCGCGACAGGGACAGCAATCCCTGCCCGACCATGTCGAGGATGCGGCCCGGCGTCCCGACGACCACGTCTACGCCGCGCCGAAGGGCGAGGCGCTGAGTGGCATAGCCGACGCCGCCGTACAGGACGGTGGAGCGAAGGCCGGTCGAAAGCATGCTGAGCACCTTCTCGACCTGGAGCGCCAGCTCACGGGTTGGCGTCACGATCAGGGCCCGCGGCCCGGCGCCGCCCCGAGGCAATCGCTCGACCATCGGGACGAGGAAGGCGAGGGTCTTGCCCGACCCGGTCGGGGCCTCCATGACCACGTCCCGGCCCGCGAGCAGGGCGGGGATCGCCTCAGCCTGGACCTGGACCGGTTCCGCAATGCCCTGTGCGGCAAGGTTGGCGACTGTGCGCGGACTCACGCCCGCTTCTGCGAATGTAGACAACGTATTCTCCTGGTCCTCTCGTTTTTGGATTTGCGGCGATCAGGACACCGTTTCTATGACGGCGAGAGAGGACCCGAGCGAAGCGGGCCGGCGAACCGGCTGTGAAGCCAGTGTACGAGGAATGACGGATTGACGCTCGAATGAACGTTCTGGTCACCGGCGGAACAGGGACCCTCGGACGCCACCTCGTGATGCAGTTGAGGCAGGCGGGCCATCGGGCGCGCATCCTCACCCGCCACGTGGGCGGCCACGTCGACGCGGTCGAGGGCGATCTCGCCACCGGCCAGGGCCTGCTGAAAGCCGTGCGCGGCATGGACGCCATCGTCCACGCGGGCTCGGCGACCAGGGAGCTGTTCCAAGGAAGGGCGACCGACGTCCTTGGCACCCGCAGGCTGCTGGCGGTGGCACGCGAGGCTCGCGTGGGCCACCTCGTCTACGTGTCGATCGTCGGCATGGAAGGGGTCGCTTACCCCTACTACAAAACCAAGCTGGCGGCCGAGGCGGTGGTACGCGAGGACATCTTGCCCTGGTCGATCCTTCGGGCCACCCAGTTCCATTCCCTGATGGAGCTCGTCCTCGGCCGCTTCTGCAAGCTGCCGGGCATCGCGACCATCCCCACCAGGTGGCAGTTCCAGCCGGTCGACGCTCGCGAAGTGGCGCGGCGGCTGGTCGAGGTGGTGACGCACGAGCCGGCGGGTGTACTGCCCGACTTCGGAGGCCCCGAGGTGCGCGATTTCAAGAGCATCGCTTTGTCCTGGCTGGCGGCCCGCAAGCAGACCCGGCGGGTGATCGATCTGTGGCTGCCATTCAAGTTCAGCCGGCAGTTCGCGGAGGGGCGCCTGCTCTGCCCCGAGCACAAAGACGGCACCATCACCTTCGAGCAGCATTTGACCGAGACGTACCAGAGTTGATGTCTCGCCTGGTGGAGCGCTTCGGCAAGACTGGTTTTGCCGCCGTGGCGAGCCTGATCTGGGCTCTGCCGATGGCTGCCTGGGCCGGTTCGGCAGACCTCACGCCGATCGATACCACCGCCTTCCCGCGTGTCGCGCTAGGCCTGGGCGTCGTGATGCTGATCGTCTGGCTCGTGCTGATCGGCCGGCTCGGCCACCTCCAGGCGTCCGCGCGCCCGCACCGGCTCGACCTCGGTCACATGTCCGCATCCGAGAAGCGCTGGACGCTGGCCCTGGCCGCTTTCGCGACCGGCCTCATCGCGTGGCTGAACGGCGCCGCGACGGTGGACTGGAGCCCGCTCGATGCCGCGGTGCAAGCGGGGAAGCCCGGCGCGATCCTGTTCGGGGGCGCGTTGGCGGCTTTCCTGGTGATCATGGTGACCGGCACCTGGATCAGCTGGCGCAGGTGGGGCCGGGCATTCCAGCGCAGGAGATCTTGGACCGTCCTGGAATAGGTGATTGCACAAGCAAGTAGTAGTGGTCAGTAATCCAGTTTCCAGGAGGACCACATGGTTCAGTACGAAGTCGATCAGCAGCACACGCATGTCGGGTTTACCGCCAAGCACCTCGGCGTCTCCACGGTGCGCGGCCGGTTCAACAAGTTCGAAGGCCATTTCGAAGGCCGGGACGATGACTTCACGAAGGCCCGCGGCGAAGTCAAGATCGAGGTCGCGAGCCTCGACTCGAGGAGCGACCAGCGCGACACGCACCTTCGCTCGGCCGACTTCTTCGATGCGGAGAAGTACCCCTACATCACCTTCAAGATCACGAAAGTCGAGGCTATCGACGCTGAGTCGTTGCGGGTCAGCGGTGACCTGACTATCAAGGACGTGACCAAGCCGATCGTCCTCGAAGCCACCATCGAAGGCCGCATGCCCGACCCGTTCGGGGCCAAGGAGAGGGTCGGCATCAGCGCCCGGGGCCAAATCGACCGGATGGAGTTCGGGCTGAACTGGAACGGGGTCGCCGGCGTCGTGCCGTTCGCGAGCCACACCATCAAGCTTGAGGTCGACGCCGAGATCGTGGTCAAGGCCGCCGAGCTTGCCCAGGCCTCGTAAGGTTCGCCCAGGAAACGGCCGGGCAATGCTGCCCGGCCTCTTCCTTATCTATACAAGCCCACGATGAATACCATTTGCAGCGTGAAGAAGGTCAGCTCAACCAAGGTGCTTGAGGTCTGGGAAAGCCTCGCGCGAGTTCACAGCGCCACCGCCGCCGCCATCGAAAAAGACATGCTTCCCTCTGCCGGGATCGCGCTGGGATGGTACGAGATGCTCGCCCACCTCAACCGAGCGCCAGACGCCATGCTCCGATTCCAGGACCTGGCCCGGCTCGCCGGCATCACCGACAGCGGGGCTTCTCGGAGAATCGAGCAGATGATCAAGGCGGGCCTCATCGACCGGCACTCATGCCCCGTCGACCGCCGCGGCGTCTATGCGCATCTCACCGCGCAGGGCAAAGCCGCGTACGAGAAGGCCCACACGGTTTTCGTGCGCAGCCTCGAGCACAACCTCGGCAGCCACCTCGCGCCGGAAGAGGCGGACGCGGTCCACGCAGCCCTCTCGAGGCTCTAGCCGGACCTCCTCAGCCGCTTCCGCTCTCCATCTATAGTCCGCCGGTGACTCGATCCGCCCGGCCAGTCGGATGTGGCATCGATTTTGGAACCAGCAACAGCTCGATCTCGATCGCGTACGCCGACCGCGTCGAAGTGCTGGGGATCGGGCCGGAGCGTGCTTCGAAGACCCTCCCGTCTTTCGTCTACTTGCACCGGGGCGGCCGGCGGGCGGCCGGCGACGATGCTGTGAGGACCTTCCTGCGTTCCGGGCACGAGAAGACCGACTGCTGGAAGTGCCCCCTGGCGCCGTATGGATGGGACACCGACTGCCGCCAGTACCGCAAGGGAGGCGGGTGCAACGACGCCCGGCTTCTGTCCGGCGTCAAGCACGAGCTGGCAAAGCTCGGGTTCGCGGGCACGAACTCCTGGGCGACGGACTTCAGCGTGGGCTCGCTGGTGAGCGTCGTCCTGAAACGACTCAAGGACGAGGTCGACTCCGCCGCGGGAACCCCGGTCGGCGCGGTGGTGCTGGGGCACCCGGTGGTGTTCGCGGGCGAAGATCCCGATGACCGTGCCGCCTCGAGGACCGAGGCCTTCCGGCGCCTCGAGCAGGCGGCCGAGCAAGCGGGATTCACCGAGATTGCATTTCTGCCGGAGCCGGCGGCGGCCGTGATCGGCGAGCAAGCCCACCCGGGCGTCGAGATCGCGGTCGACTTCGGCGGCGGCACCTACGACGTGGCAGTGCTCGATTCGCGATCGGGGGAGCCGCGGATCGCGGCCACGTCGGGTATCGCGATCGGCGGGGAGATCCTGGACGGCGTGCTCTTCGAGACGCTCGTCGGCCCCGCGTTAGGGCTCGACACACTGCCGAACTGGCTCTTCAACGAGATGCGGACTGCCAGCTCGGTCCGACTGCTGATGGCCGACCCCGGGATCCCAGCGATCCTTTCGCGCATCGGCGGCGCCGGAGCGGAGATGGCGCACTCCCTCCTGTACGAGGGCCAGGCCTACGACTTCTACAAGGCGATCGAGTCGGCCAAGATCGCCCTTTCCAACCACGAGGCCGCCGAGATCGAGTTCGCGCCCCTGAACCTGCACGTTACGGTGAGACGTTCGGCCTTCGAATCGATGATTCGGCCAGAGCTCACGCAGGTGGCGCTGACCACGCGGCGCGCCCTAAGCGAAGCCGGGATCGGCGCCCGCGAGGTGGACCGGGTGCTCCTCACGGGCGGATCGGCTTACATCCCGGCATTCCGGGCGGAGCTGGCCTCGACTTTCGGAGCCGAAAGGCTCGAGCAGCGCGACGCGTTCACCGCCGTTGTCCACGGACTTGGGGTGCGCGCTCAGCAGCTGTGGGGCGTCGAGAGAGTCAGCCCTCCGCGAGCGTGAGCGACGGCGACTGCGCGACGGGAGCGACTTTCTCCTTGGTCAGGTTGAGCAGCACGATCACACCGATCAACAGTGCGGTTCCGACGATCTGCACTGCGTAGACCGGCTGGTTGAACCCCCATGGCGGCGGAGCGGAGGCGATGAGCGTGGCCGCCACCGGGTATGCCATCTCGGCGATGGTTGCCAGCGAGGCCGGAGTCCTGGAGAGCGCGCGGTAGTACAGGAGCAGCGCGAGCAGGCCGGGCACGAGGGCTATCGCTAGCAGGTTGGGCACGAAGTCGGACAAGCGATAGTGCGTGAAGCCGGAGGGGCCGTACTGCGCCAGCGTGATGCCGATGAGCACGGGCAGCGCCAGGGTGAATCGCAGTGCGGTCATGCTCCAGAAGCTGATCGAGCCGAGGGCGAATCGACCCAGCACCGTTCCGCTGGCCCACAGCACAGCGGCGCCAAGTGCGAGGAGGCCGACCTCGACCCTTCCTTTCTGTAGAGCTGAGACGGGCGCGGTCGGGTCCTGCGCGAACACGACCAGGTAGACGGCCACCAGCGCAACCGCGGCGGCCGGCCAGAACCACGGGCGCCGCCGCTCGCCCAGCACTATCCAGGCGAGGAGGATCGCGATCAGGGGCTGGGTTTGCTGCAGAACGAACGTCTCGGCGAAGACCTTGTAGGTGGCGGCGGCCTGGAATGAGGCCGTGAACAGGATGGTCGCAACCGACTGCGCGCCCGCGGCGATGATGCCCACGGCGATCCAACCTCGCGGCCCAAGGTGACGCAGCTCGCTCGAGCTGCGGATGAGGACAGGCAGGAGAAACAGGGTGACCAGCGCGTCCTCGGCGACCACGATCTGCGTGGCGGTGAGGTGGCTGACGAGCTGGTTGCGAAAGTAGGCGTCCGACGCCCACAGGGTTGCGGCCACCGCGACGAGGACGACCGAGAAACGGTCAACGCTGATTCCGCCTGCTGGGGAGGCCGATCTTCTCATCGACCTCCATTCAACCGCATCCGCACAGGCGAGCTTCCAATCGCGGCCGGCTCGCGCCCCATCCCAGGGCCCTCCCACCCCCCGGAGCCCCTCCCCCAGCTCCCAACGCGCCTGCTGCGGGTGAATTTACGAAACCCGAAGGCCGGCCACAAGCCTGGCTGTTAAGGCCACCGGCGGGGGCGGCGCGGCGTCAGACCGTGACCGCGTCCTCCGCGACCGAGTTCTCGAGCGTCACCTCGTCGTGCTGCAGCACGTAGACCTCCTCAGGGCGGTCATGCCCCTCGAGCATCCGCTTGCCCACGCTGACCAGCTTGATGTCGTCACGCAAGATGTCGGCCACGATCGAATACGTGGTCTCGGATACGAGCACTTGGTTGCCGACCGCGCGCCGTCGCAGCTTCGCGCAGCGGTTGACCGCCGGCGAGCGGTAGTCCCTGTCCTGCGCGTCCGCCTCTCCGGTCAGGATCGCCATCCTCACCCTCAGCTGGATCCTGTCGGGCCAGGGCTCCGATCGGATCGCTCGCTGCGCTTCGAGCGCCGCCGCAACCGCGTCGGTGGCGCGCAGGAACACGGCAAAGAAGCTGTCGCCCTCGCCCCGCTCTTTAAGCACGATCCCCCCATTGGCCTCGATCGCGGCGGTGAGAAGTTGGTCGTGCCGCCTCATGGCTGCATACATCTGCGCGCGGCTCTGCAGCCACAGGGGAGTCGACTCCACGACATCGGTCATGAGAAACGTGACGATGCCGTCGGGGAGCGTGCTGCCAGGCTCGACCTTGAACGCAGTGCCAGGCGACGTGGTCGTGGCGCCCTCGTCCGCCGCGCGCGGCACAAGCGTGCCGGCCACCACGAGGTAGTCGTCGATCGCATGGACGCGGCGGAAGAAATGCACGTTGTAGGACGGTAGAAAGCTCCACTTCGAGTAGTCGCTCGAGAAGTCGCCGTCACGGCTCACGTCCGGCGCGTGCGCCAGCAGCCGCCCCAGCTTCACGACCGCCGGCGATTCCAGGCTGAGATCGCGCGCCGCATCTTCACTGGTGACGGGCGTGCTCTCTTGATCGGCGTCGACGGCCTTGTGCACGACCTGCACGAAATTCTCGAGGTCTACCTCGGTGCCGCGACAGCGCTGCAGCTGCTCGAGCGACAGAGCGACTTCATAATCTCCGTTCGGGCCTGAGCCGTTTCCATTTCCATTCGCTCCCTCGAGGTGGGTGCTGGGGGCAAACATGGAAATCACTCGCTCGAAGCTGTCTTCCACCGCGTATTCGCGCGTGGCGCGCTGGTACACGTCTCCGAGCGAGGGCCAACGAGCGTTGGCGACGAAATAGTTGGCCACCACCTGCTCATAGAGCCACGTCGAGCCGTTCAACGCGAGGTCGATGTTCAGTGCCACCTGGAGGAAGTCGATGGCGCGTCGGTAAAGCTCCTGGGCGATCGCCAGCGAACCGACCTCGGTGACCTTGATCTCGCGGTCGAGGCCCAGCGAAGGATTCGGCATCGGCGTCCCGTCGATGTAGGTGAAGGCCTCGAGCGCCACCAGGTCGCCGTGATTGCGCAGCTTCACCCGGGTCTGAGACACCCGCGGGCCGGGCCCCGCAACTGGGCTGTCTGCGACGTGGACGTGCCCGCCCGGACCCCACGCGCGCTGGATCGGAACGCGCAGGTCTGAGATGAGAGAGTAGTAGCGCTGGATGAAAGCCAACGCAACCTTGCTCCCGCCCACGTCGAAGCGGTCCTGGCGCACCGCGCGCAAATCACGCTCCCAGGCGGCGGTCACCGCCCCTCTGATACCAACGATGCCTGGCTGCATCGATCCCATCCCTGGGGCCTTCCAAAATCCCCCCCCCGCGTCCAGCCCCGACCGCTAGGTTATCTCGGACCCAGCTGTTTCGAGCCCCATTAAGAGCAATTAGCCGCACTTATGAATTGACACCACGTGTGGGACCGTGCATGTTTAGTGATCTTGCTGGAGTGCCGGGCCCTTTTCCGGCGCCATTCTCTTAAGGAGGATCTGGGATGCGTGTTGGCCAATCCAGCGGCGGTAGTACTGGCTGGACTCGCCCTGGCCACCTTCGCTCTCATGGCCTGGTACGCGCCTGCTGCCCAGGTGGCCAACAGCATGAGGGCGAGGCCGATCCTGCCGGTCGGCAGCTGTCGCTGAGCGAGGCAAGCACATGAGCGACGACCAGCACACCGGCCATGCGATCGAGACGATGCAAATCGAGGAGCGGCGCTACAAGCCGTCTCCCGAGTTCAGCCAGAAAGCCAACGCAAAGCCGGAGATCTACGGCAAGGGGCTCGAGGAGTTCTGGACCGAGGAGGGCAACCAGAGGGTCACCTGGTTCGAACCGTGGAAGCAGCTCTACGAATGGAAGCCGCCTTATGCCAGGTGGTACATCGGCGGCAAGCTCAACGTCTGCTACAACTGCGTCGACCGCCACGTCGAGGGCGGACACAAGGACAAGGTCGCGTACTTCTGGGAAGGCGAGCCGGAGGATGACCGTCGAAAGATCACCTTCGGCGAGCTGCAACGCGAGGTGGTGCAGTTCGCCAACGGGCTGAAGAAGCTCGGTGTCGTGAAGGGAACCCACGTCGGGATCTACATGGGCATGATCCCCGAGCTCCCGGTGGCGATGCTCGCTTGCACGCGCATCGGCGCTCCCTTCACGGTGGTCTTCGGAGGGTTCAGCGGCGAATCGCTGTCCGACCGCATGAACGACATGAGGTGCGAAATCCTCATCACCCAGGACGAGGGCTGGCGGCGGGGCAACCGCGTCCCGCTCAAGGCCAACGCGGATGCAGCGATGGACGCCGCGCCGACCGTCAAGACGTGCATGGTGGTCAGGCGGACCGGCGGCGAGATCGAGATGAAGAAGGGCCGCGACGTCTGGGCCCACGACGTCTTCGAGGGACTCAGCGACGACCCCAAGTCATGTCCCTGCGAGCCGATGGACTCCGAGGACCTGCTCTACCTGCTCTACACCAGCGGCACCACGGCCAAGCCCAAAGGCATCATCCACACCACCGGCGGCTACCTGGTCGGCGTGGCCACGACTCACCACTACATCTTCGACATCAAGCCCAACTCGGTCTTCTGGTGCGCCGCCGACATCGGCTGGGTCACCGGGCACAGCTATATCGTCTTCGCGCCACTGGCCAACGGGACCACGGGCATCATTTACGAGGGCACTCCCGACTTCCCGGACAAGGACCGCTGGTGGAAGATCGTGGAGCGCTACAAGCCCGACATCCTCTACACGGCGCCGACCACCATCCGCACCCACATGAAGTGGGGACCCGAGTACGCGGCCAAGCACGACCTCAGCTCACTGCGCCTCCTCGGAACGGTGGGCGAGCCCATCAATCCGGAGGCATGGGTCTGGTACCGCGAGCACATCGGCGGCAACCGGACTCCGGTGGTCGACACCTGGTGGCAGACCGAGACGGGGATGATCCTCATCACCCCGCTCCCCGGCATCACCACGCTCAAGCCGGGTTCGGCGACCAAGCCATTTCCGACCATCGACGCGGCCGTCTTCAGCAACCAGGGCGAAGAGGTGGCGCCGGGCGGAGGCGGTTACCTGGTCATCCGCAAACCGTGGCCCGCCATGCTGCGCGGGATCTACGGTGACCCCGATCGATACCAACAGACCTACTGGAGCCGCTGGAAGGACATGTATTTCGTCGGTGACGGCGCCCGCATCGACGAGGACGGCGACTTTTGGCTCCTGGGCCGCGTGGACGACGTGATGAACGTCTCCGGCCATCGCATCTCGACCATCGAAATCGAAAGCGCGCTGGTCAGCCATCAGGCTGTCGCGGAGGCGGCAGTCGCCGGCCGCAACGACGCCCAGACCGGCCAGGCCATCGTCGCGTTCGTCACCTTGAAGGGCGGCAAGGAGGGCTCGCCGCAGATGATGCGCGAGCTGCGCGACCACGTCGGCAAGGTGATCGGCAAGTTCGCCGCCCCCGCCAACATCGTTTTCACCCCGGAGCTGCCCAAGACCCGCTCGGGCAAGATCATGCGCAGACTGCTGCGCGACGTTTCCGAGAACCGGCCGCTCGGGGACACCACCACCTTGGCGGATCCTGCGGTGGTGGCCGAGATCGCGCGACGCGGCAAAGAGGAAGCAGGCAAAGACGACGCCTAAGCACAGGGAGGGCCCCCGGCCCTCCCTGCCTTCGTGCGGCTTGGCGCAGAATTCGAGCCTATGACCCTCGACCCCGCCGTAGAGGCGCCGACCCGAAAAGAGAAGGCGCCCGTTCCGCAGGGCCCGGCTGTAAGCGTTCGCAGGCTCGGACTACCCAGGCCCACGCGCCGAGCAGTCAATGCAGTGGCGGCCATCATCGTGTCGGCCGCGGTTCTCTACGCCGCCTTTTTCGGTGCCGGCCCCCTGCCCGCGCTTGGTCCGACCTTCAACCCGGTCACCGGCGCGTGGACGATGGCCGCGGCGGCGCAGGTGAGCAACGAGACACTTCACCTGGCCGGGCTGCAGCAACCCGTGAGCGTCAGCCTCCAAGCCGATGGGACCGCGCACATCGTCGCGCAGACCGACCACGACCTCTTCCTGACGACCGGCTACGTCCATGCGCGATTCCGGCTATTCCAGATGGACTTGATGCGCCGCCAGGGCGAGGGTCGGCTGTCCCAGGTCATCGGCAAAGCGGCGCTGGACTCGGACCGCTTTGAGCTCCAGCTCGGCCTGCTGCGGACCGCCGAGCTCGAGTGGAGCCAGCTGACCTCGAAGGATCCCTCGCGCGAGGCGCTGACGGCATACGCGGAAGGCGTCAACGACCGCATTTCGGAGGCCGAATCGACCCACCAGCTGGATGCGATGTTCACGCTCCTCGGCTATGAACCTGCGCCCTGGACGCCGATTGACACTCTGATCGTGAAAGGCGACATGACCCAGACGCTCAACTTCACCGACACACCCCTGGTGATCGCGCAGCTCGACAAGTCCCTGGGAGCGGATCTGACGTCCGAGTGGTTCCCGGTCCTTCCGCCTAACGCGCAGTCGCCCTACAATCCCGGGCCTTACGGCACGGCGACCACCGGTCCGATCGAGTCCATGAGCCAGGTGAGCGACTCCGTGGCGGCGACCGCCGCCGCTCTTTACCAGCGCCTGGCCGCGCTTCCGCCGGGACTCATCGCCACCGGCGGCGCAAGCAACAACTGGGCGGTGGCGGGATCCATGAGCGCGAGTGGCGGAGCGCTGCTGGCGGGCGACCCGCACCTTCACCTCACGCTGCCCTCGATCTGGTTCCAGATCAGCATGGATTCCCCGGACTATCACGCCAGCGGTGTGAGCATCCCCGGCACCCCGATCGTGCTGATCGGCCACAACCAGCACATCGCGTGGAGCCTGACCGACGCCCAGAACCAGCAGACCTTCTATTACCTGGAGCACGAGGACGCAGCGCATCCCAACCAATACCTCTGGAAGGGCGCCTGGCAGAGCTACAAGACGGCGGCCTATGACATCCCGGTACTGGGCGGCCCAGCCGAGCACCTCACCGTCAAGCTGAGCGTGCACGGCCCCGTCATCACTCAGCGCGGGCAGACCACCTCAGTCTGGTGGGCGGGCAACCTTCCCTCGCAGGACTTCGACGCGCTGCTGCGTGTTGGACAGGCGTCCAACTGGTCACAGTTTCGCGACGCTCTCCGAGCTTGGCATTCGCCGACCCACAACTTCGTCTACGCGGACGACCAGGGCAACATCGGTCTTATCTCCGCAGGTTACTTCCCGCTCGTCGCCGCAGGACAGCCCTGGATCCCGATGCCCGGTACAGGCGAGGACGACGTCACCGGGACCGTGCCTTACGACGCGATCCCCCAGGCGTACAACCCGCCGGACGGCATCATTTGGTCCGCCAACCAGAGGCAGGTGACCAGCGACTACCCGTATTACATCGGCACCGCCTCGAACTTCTTCGATCCCGGTTATCGTGCCAACGAGATCCACCGCGTCCTGAGCCTCGGCATCGCCAACGGCGGCAAGCTGAGCGCCGCCGACATGATGGCGCTGCAGACCGACACGCGCGATTTCCTGGCCTCGGAGATCGTGCCGGTGCTGGTGCAAACGCTGGCCGGCAAGCAGCTGAGCCCGACCGAATCTGCCGCGCGGGACCTCTTGTCCAAATGGGACTACCGAATGGACACCAACTCAGCCGCGGCGAGCATCTGGTCGACCTTCTGGCAGTCCTACCTCAGCGAGACGTTCGACCCCTGGTGGAAGTCGCGAGCCGTCTCGATCGATCGACACGAGGTCGATGACCCGCTCGGCCAGGACCTCGAGGCGTGGACGCTTGGCGACACGGCGAACCGGGCGTTCAGCTCGCCTGGAAACGGAGTGCGGACCGCCTCCGACGTGATGCTCAAGGCATTTCACGCCACCGTGGGGAACCTCGCGAAAAGCCTTGGTTCCACCCCGAACACCTGGACCTGGGGGCGGGTCCACACCCGCGAGCTGGAGAACCTGGCCCAGATCAGTGGCCTGAGCTACGGACCGCGGGCGGACCGCGGGGACGCCAACACCCCGCTGGCCTCCGGCGGCGACCCGTCCACCCACGGTCCGAGCTGGCGAATGGTGGTCGACTGGGGAACCGGCGCCTTCAGCGGCATCTACCCTGGCGGTCAGAGCGAAAACCCGGCCTCGACCTGGTACACCAACCGGGTCGACACCTGGTGGAGCGGCCTTTACGCGCCCATGCTGACCGCAGACCAGGCGTCGGCGGCAAAGGGAACCGTCAAGTGGAGCCTGCGGTCGTGAGCCGGCGGCTGTCGCTCGGCATCGCCCTGGTGGTCGTCGTCGCCATGGCAGTCGTCGATTTCTTCCTCTTCGGTTGGTGGGCGCCGTTTGTCGCCGGCCTTGCGATCGGTGCTCTCGCCGGACGGGCGCGCGTCACCATCCCGCTCGGCGCCCTGCTCGGCCTGCTCGCCTGGGGAGGGCCGTTGCTCTACGACCAGGCGCGCTACGGTCTGGGGCCGGCCGCCTCCAGCCTGGCGGCGATCATGGGATTCGGCCACCAGGGCGCCATCCCGGTGGTGCTCACGCTGCTGGTCGGCACGCTGCTCGGCCTGACCGGGGCCTGGTTGGGCTCGGTGGCGGGCAGCTGGCTGCCCGTCCTTCAGCGGGCGACCTCGCGGTAGACCGACTCGGTCTCTTCTGACGGCTCGACGCCAAGCTCTTTGGCCAGCAGCCGGCGCAGCTCGGCGTAGACGCGAACCGCCTCGGCGCGGTCGCCCTTGCGGGCGTGGACCCGCATCAGCCGCCTGTAGCCCGACTCTCGAAAAGGTTCCAGCCGGACCGCCTCGCGCGCGTGTGACAGCGCCAGTTCGACCTCGGAGTTGGCCAGGAGCGCTTCGACCCTGCAGTCCAGGGCTCTGAGGAGGTTGGCCGCTAGCACCTGGCGCCGCTCGTCGGTCCAGGCGCCGCCGTCTCCCGGGAGAAAGGGACGCCGGAGGATGGTGGTCGCGATCAGGGAAGGGCCGTAGGCGGCGCCAGGATCGCCGGCGTTCAACGCGCCCTCGGCAAGGTCGACGGCGGCCAGCGCGGCCTCGACGTCGACCCACACGTCGGCCGGGGCCGTGAACTGGTAGCAGCCGAAGGCGTGGCCGATGATGCTGGTTCGGTCGAGGCCGATGCCCCCGAGTCGCGATCGCAGCTTGCTGATGATCGCGCTCAGAGCCAGGGGCCACGAGCTCGGCGGGGCGCCGGACCACAGCGCCTCGGCGAGTTCCGACTGCGCCACCGCCCGTTTCCTCTCCATAGCCAGGTATGCGAGGACGAACCGGCCCTGGGGGCCGCCGAGCTTAGACTCGCGGAGCAGGCGTGCTCCGTTCTCGACCTGGACCTCCCCGGTGAGGTAAAGCCTCAACGATCAGCCCGCCTCATCGACGCCAAAGAATCGCCAAAGCCCTCGGGGGATGATGCTAGCGCTGGTCCGGAACAGCACAAGGAGAAGACATGAAGAAGAGAGTCGAATGTGAGTGCGGATGGGTCCTCGAGACTGATGACGAGGAAGAGCTCGTAAACGGGGTCAAGAAGCACGCCAGCGAGGTCCACCACATGCAGGGCGTGACCCGCGAGCAGGTCCTCGCCCAGGCCAAGCCCGTCTAGCCTCGATCTGCGAGCCACCGGGCGGTGGCTCATTTGAAAAGGAGTCGACGTGAAGTACCTCTATCTCTTGTATGCCGATGAGGCAAAGATGCCCGCACCGGGAAGCCCGGAGTTCCACGCGCAGAACGACGCCTACAACAAGTACTACGAGGAGCTCTCCGGCCCTGGGCTGTTCAAAGCGGGCGACCCTGTGATGCCGTCGCAGACATCCAAGACCGTCCGCATGCGCAACTCGGCCACCAAGGCTGACTCGGGGCCCTTCAGCCACGGCGGAGACCAGGTGATCGGCTTCTACGTCATCGAAGCCAAAGACATGGACGAGGCCGTGGCTTATGCCGCCAAGTGCCCGGCCGCCTCGGCCGGCGCCGTGGAGGTCCGACCCATCGTCCAGATGTAGAAAACCCCAAGGCCGGCGGGTCGCTCCCGCCGGCCTCAGGCCGTTGCGCCACACGCGCTCGTTGACGCCCGCAACTTCGGGTGATAGGTTCCGGCGCAACCAGACGGCCTGTTCTTTTTAGGGGAGGAAGGACTTGGAAGACCATGCCCACCACGCGGATGTCCGCGACCTGGCGCGGTTCGGCCATCCGCAGGAGCTGAGGCGCGCCCTCGGCGTCTACTCGAGCTTCGCCGTCGCGTTCTCATACATATCGCCGTCGACCGGCATCTTCACCCTCTTCATCCTTGGGATTGGGCTGGCCGGTCCCGCCTTCTTCTGGAGCTGGCCCATCGTCGTGCTCGGGCAGCTGCTCGTCGGTCTGAACTTCGCCGAGGTGAGCTCCCACTTCCCGGTCGCAGGCTCCGTTTACCAGTGGACCAAGTACCTGTCCAACCGGCACTACTCCTGGTTCAGCGGCTGGATCTATCTGTTCGCCGGGGTGCTCACTGTCGCGGCGGTTGTAGCGACAGTTCCACTGGTGCTGATCCCGCTGCTGAACAACCTGGGCATCAACATTCCCAACGACCCGGACACCCAGCGCAACACCGCCGCGGTGGTGCTCCTGAGCACCACCCTCCTCAGCATCTTCGGGGTGAGGATCGTTGCCTTCGTCAACAACACGGGCGTTGTTTTCGAGATCCTCGGCATGGTCGTTTTCGCCCTCGTGCTGCTGCTCTTCTATCACCGCCAGTCGGTGTCGGTCTTCACCGACTTCAGCGCACTGGGCTCTGGCTTCTCCAACCAGGCCGGGACGTTCCTTGCCGCCATGTTCATGTCCCTGTTCGTGATCTACGGCTTCGACACGGCAAGCACCCTGGCTGAGGAGACCAAAAACCCGAGGCGCGAGGCGCCGCGGGCGGTCCTGGCGTCCATTTTGGGAGCCGCGGTCATCGGCGCGATCTTCCTCTTCGCGGTGATCATCGCCATCCCTGGCGACATGAGCAAGTTCGTGTCCGACACCGCCGCCGGCAAGTATCCGTTCCCACTCGTGACGATCATCGAATCAAACTTCCCGGGCTGGGCTGCCAACCTGTACCTGTTCGTGGTCTTCGCAGCCATCTACGTGTGCTGCCTCGCCATCCAGACGGCAACGATCCGGCTCGCGTTCGGGATGGGGCGCGACGGCAAGCTCCCCCTGGCCAAGTCCTACAACAACGTCCACCCAACTCTGCACACGCCGGTCGGCACCTGCATCGTGATCGGCGTGCTTGCCGGTCTACCTCTCATCTATTACGCGGGCGCCGGCACGATCGCGATCGGCGCGACCGGGATGATCTACCTCTCTTACATCCTGGGCAACATTGCCATCCTCTTCGCCCGCTTCCGCGGCTGGCCGACGGAGGGCACCCCCTTCAAGTTGGGCGGCTGGGGCATGATCGTCAACATCCTCGCGCTCGTGTGGGGCATCAGCATGGAGATCAACTTCCTGTGGCCGCGAAACGCCGCGGTCGGGGGCCAGAACCCTCCTCTGAGCGCCTTGCCGAACGTGACCATCGGCGGCCCGATTGGCAACATCCCGGTCTTCGAGTTCACCCTCGGGTTGATCTTGCTCGTCGGCGCGATCTACTACGTCATCGCGCAGCGCGGCATGCCCGAAACCAAAGCCATCGCGGCCGCCGAAGCGCCCGCAGTCTAGGTTTTCAACAGGGGGCCGGCCGCGTCCGGCCCCGACACCTCTCAAACTTGACACCACCTTGAGATCGAACGCGCGCGTGGTCGTGATCGGAGGAGGTGTTGGCGGCGCGGCCATCCTTTACTGGCTGACGCGCCTCGGCTGGACCGACACAATGCTGGTCGAACGCTCGCGCGTGACCAGCGGGTCGACCTTCCACTCCGCGGGACTGGTCGGCCAGCTGCGCGGCTCGCTGAGCCTGACCCGGATGATGATGAATTCCGTCGACCTGTACCGGAGCCTCGGTTACGAGGTCGGCCTGGAAACCGGGTGGCGCGAGGTAGGATCGCTGCGCCTGGCGTCCAGCCCGGAGCGCATGGAGGAGCTCACGCGACAGGCGGCGTGGGCCAAGACGTTCGGCCTTCCGCTGGAGCTCGTGTCGGCGGAGGACGCCCAGCGCATGTTCCCGCCGATGACCACCGATGGCGTGCTGGGCGCGGCCTACCTGCCGACGGACGGCTACATCGACCCGAGCCAGCTGACTTTCGCGCTGGTGGAGGGGGCGCGCCGGCGCGGGGCGGAGATCTGCGAGGACACCCGCGTGATCGGGATCGACGTCGCCCGAGGCCACGTGCGCGGGGTTACGACTGACAAGGGCGACATCACCACCGATTTGGTGATCAACGCGGGCGGGATGTTCGCGCCCGAGATCGGCCGCATGGCCGGAGTCACCGTGCCTCTGATCCCCATGGCCCACGAGTACCTGATCACCAGGCCGACGGGCTTGCCGCTGGACATGCCGACCATGCGCGACCCCTCGCTGCTCGTCTACTACCGGCCCGAGTCGGGCGGCTTGATCATGGGCGGGTACGAGCGCGACCCGGCTCCCTGGAGCCTGGAGGGAATCCCCGCCGATTTCAACGGCCGGCTGCTCGAACCGGACTGGGACCGCTTCGAGCCCCTGATGGCCAATGCGATCGTGCGCACGCCGTCGATCAAAGACGCCGAGGTCGTACGGCTTGTCAACGGGCCAGAGGCGTTCACCCCGGACGGCGAGTTCATCGTCGGCCCGAGCGAAGTGCGCGGCTTCTGGGTCGCGGCTGGGTTCTGCGCCCACGGCCTTGCCGGGGCGGGCGGGATGGGACGCCTGGTCGCCGAGTGGGTCGTCGACGGCAGGCCGAGCCTCGACACGTGGGAGATGGACTCGCGGCGTTTCGGCCGCCAGTACACCAGCCTCAACTACACGCTCGAGCGCACGCGCGAGGTCTACTCGACCTACTACGACGTCAAGTACCCGGGCCACGAGCGAGCCGCCGGCCGCCCTCTTCGCCTCTCGCCCATCTACTCGCGGCTGTCGGACCTCGGCGCGGCGTTTGGCGAGAAGTCGGGCTGGGAGCGCGCCAACTGGTTTGAGCCCAACGGGACGCGCGGCGACCAGGCGCTGCGCCCGCGAGGCTGGGCTGGCCGCCTGTGGTCTCCCGCCATCGGCGTCGAGCACCAGGCGTGTCGTGAGGCGGCGGCCGTGTTCGACTTCACGTCGTTCGCGAAGATCGAGGTTGGGGGCCGGCGCGCCGCGGAGTTCCTGGAGACCCTCAGCGACAACCGGGTGGCGCGGGCCGTCGGCGCCCTGACTTACACGCAGATGCTCAACGAGGGCGGCGGCATCGAATGCGATTTCACGGTCACCCGTCTCGCCGAGGACCGCTTCCGCATCATCACCGGCACGGCCTTCGGCCAGCACGACCTGGCGTGGGTTCGCGACCACGCGCCCGAGGATGGGTCGGTCTTCGTCGAGGACGTCACATCTGCCTATGCGTGCGTCGGGCTTTGGGGGCCGCGATCGCGCGACATCCTCCAGGCACTTACCAACACCGACATCAGCAACGCCGGCTTCCCCTTCATGACCGCGCGCCACCTGGCGGTCGGGTCTGTGCCCTGTCTCGCACTGCGTGTCACGTACGTCGGCGAGCTCGGCTGGGAGCTCTACTGCCCCTCCGAGTTCGGCCTGCGGCTGTGGGACGCGATCTGGGAGGGCGGCCACGACAAGGGCCTGGTCCCAGGTGGCTATAAGGCCGTGGACTCGCTGCGGCTCGAGAAGGGCTACCGGGTCTGGGGCGCCGACATAGGACCCGAGTCAGACCCATACCAGTCCGGCCTCGGTTTCTGCGTCAAGCTCGACAAGGGCGATTTCATCGGGCGCGCCGCGCTGACCGAGCTCCGCAAGAAACCGGCTGAGACCAGGCTCGCCTGCCTGGTGCTGGAGGATCCTCGCGCTGTGGCGCTCGGCTCGGAGCCGGTCCGGATCAAAGACCACGTGGTGGGCCGTGTGACGAGCGGAGGCTACGGGTACACGGTCGGCCACTCGATCGCATACGCGTTCGTGCCAGCGGCAACGCCGGTGGGCGAAGCTGTGGAAGTGGACATCTTCGGCACCTGGATCGCAGGCCGAGTCGCCAAGGATCCCCTGTATGACCCCACGGGAAGCCGCGTCAGGAGCTAGCGGCTATCGCGGGCCCCAACTTTCTACGGGCGCGGTGTAAAGGGCGTCGGCCTGGCCGCCAGGTTCCGTCAGAATCCGCGAAGTGATCTCCGGCGCCGACCGCGTGCTTCGCGACGTCTTCGGCTTGGACGAGTTCCGCCCCGGGCAGGCTGAGGTCGTGGCCGCAATGCTGGCGCGAAAAGACGTGCTGTCGGTCGCGCCCACCGGCTCCGGCAAGAGCATCAGCTACTGGGTGCCGGCGGTCATGGAGGGCGGCTTGACGATGGTCGTGTCTCCGCTCATCGCGCTGATGAAGGATCAGGTGGACCGCCTCACCGAGCGCGGCGTAGCGGCCACATCAATCAACTCGTCGTTGGACCGGTCAGAGCAAGTCGACCGGCTGCGCAGGGCAATCGCCGGCGACTACCGTCTGCTCTTTCTGGCGCCGGAGCGGCTCGGGCGGCCAGGGTTCATGGAGCGCCTTTCAGAGCTGCACGTGCGCCGCGTGGTCGTGGATGAGGCTCACTGCATCTCTACCTGGGGACATGATTTCCGCCCCGATTACCGGCTCCTGTCCGCCGCCATCGCCGCCTGCGGCCGGCCACCTGTGGCGGGGTTCACGGCGACCGCGACGCCGCAGGTACAGGCCGACATCGCAACCACGCTCGGCCTCAGAGATCCGTTCATCTCTGTCACAGGGTTCCACCGGCCGACGCTGATCCTGTCGGTGACTCGATGCCGAGGAGACCGGGCCAAGCGCGAGGAGCTGCGCCGGTTGCTGCCTGCCTCGGGACAGCAGGCCCTCGTCTATGTCGGCACTGTCAGGGCCGCCGAAGAGGTGGCCGCCGAGCTCGGCGTCGCGTGCTACCACGGACGTCAGGAGCCTGAGCTGCGAAGGCGCGTCCAGGAGGACTTCTCGAAAGGACGCACGGCAGTCGTCGTCGCAACCTCGGCGTTCGGCATGGGCGTGGACATCGCGGGCATCCGGCGCGTGATCCATTACGACATGCCCGGCAGCCTCGAGGCCTACTACCAGGAGGCGGGGCGTGCAGGTCGCGATGGAAAGAGGGCGGAATGCACGCTCCTCTACAGCCCGGCGGACCGCGACCTCCAGGCTTTCTTCATCGAGCAGTCGGGCCTGGAAGACGGATCGCCGCTGAAGGAGCATGCCTACGCGCGGCTGGCGCAGATGATGGCTTACGCCGAGATGCGCGAGTGCAGGCATGCGCGGATCGCCGACTACTTTGGCGAGGAGGGCGTGGCCCGCCGTTGCAGCGCCTGCGACAACTGCCTCGCGGACCATCCGCCCGAAGAGCCGGTTCCCGAGGACGCGGTGATCGCGGCCCTGGCGGCGATTGCGCGATTCACGGGTCGTGTCGGCCTGGCCAACGTCGCCGCCGTGCTTGGAGGTAGGAAGACGAAATGGTCAGCCTCGCAGCCGTGGGTCCAGGGCCTGGGATTTCACGGAGCGCTGAACCGATGGACCGACACGCGGGTCAGGCAGCTGCTGGCGGAGCTGGTTGCGGCCGGCTATGCCCGCCAGACCTCAGGCGAGTACCCCGTGGTCGAGATCACCGCGGCGGGACGCGAAGCGGTCCTGGCGGGTAACCCGCCCGCTTTGACGCTGCCGGCGGCGGCGCCCGCCCCCGGCAACCGCGCGGCGAATGGTTCCGGCGCCCCCGCCGAGACCATGGACCGCCTGCGACGTTGGCGCCTGGAGGCCGCGCGCGCCGCGGGCGTGCCCGCCTACGTGGTGTTCCACGACGCCACCCTCGCGGCAATCGCAACGGCGCAACCGGCAAGCCTGGGCGACCTCATCCGAGTGCCCGGCGTGGGCGAGTCAAAGCTGCGCAAATACGGCGTAGAGGTCCTCGAATTGCTGCGCACGCCGCCCACCTGACGCAAGCCCGCGCGGGAGTCGGCGCTCAGCTCCGCAGAGCCGCTGTCCTCAGATGCTCTTCGAACTCCGCCTCCGCCGCGGTCCGCTCCATGCGCTCGAAGTGCTGCGCCGCGTAGCCGGCAAAGTCGAAATCCAGCTCCGATATCCCACTCTGGAGCACTCCCCACATCGCCTCACGGAAATCGGACATGAACCGCATCAGTCGGAGCGACGCGAGGTCGCGGTCTCGCTCGGCGCCGAAGTACTCGGACAGCAGCCTGTGGTCGTCCGCAAAGGAAAACTCGTGGTTCACGGAGAGGTTCGCGAGGTCGAAGAACCGGTCGCCCATCCCGGCGTACTCCCAGTCGACGATCCGGACCTCGCCGTCGTCCAGGAAGTTCGCATTGAGCAGGTCGTTGTGGCACGGGACCAGGGGCTGAGGACCGCGAGCCGAGCGAATTCGCTCCGACACCTCCCGCGCCCCCTCGAACTCATCCGGGATCCTGGCTCCGAAGCCCGCCGCCTTGGCTCGGTACTCGTCCACCACCGCGTGCGCGTCGAAACGGCCGGGAATTGCCGGCGCCGAGTGGATCTTGCGCAGCGCGGCGGCGACCCGGCCGAGCTCCCTGGGCTCGCGCATCTCTTCCGGAGGGATTCGCCGTCCCTCGATGAACCGGGTCACGAGCCAGCCTTCCGAGTGGACGAAAGCGATGACGGCAGGGCCGACCCCGATCTCCTCGGCGCGCAGGCTTGCTGCGTGTTCGACGTCGCGGTCGATCCCCAGGAGATCGGTCCTCACGCCCCCCATCCGCAGCACGTACGCCGACCCGTCGACTGTGACCTTGAAGTTGCGGTTGGTGATTCCGCCCTCGAGCGGGACCACCGCCGCCCTGCGTCCCGGCCAGAGTCGTTCTACGGCCTGCGCCGCGGCGTCCACAGTCGCGGATGGTATCTGCTTGAATGGGGCGGCATTGTCCGCCAGCGACCGCTCCATCGACGCCGAGCTCGCCGAGCTCAGGGCTCGCTACGTCCCACGCGGCATCACGACCGCCCATCCGCTCGTAGCCGAGCGGGCCAAGGGGGCTGAGCTCTGGGACGTCACCGGGCGACGCTACATCGACTTCGCCGGGGGGATCGGCGTGATGAACGTCGGCCACGGCCACCCCAGGGTGATGGAAGCGGTGCGGGCCCAACTCGAGCGCGCCACCCACACCTCCTTTCAGGTGGTCATGTACGAGTCGTACCTGCGCCTGGCCGAGCGGCTGTGCGAGGTTGCGCCCCTGGACGGGCCGAAGAAGGCGATCTTCTTCAGCACCGGCGCCGAGGCCGTGGAGAACGCGGTCAAGATCGCCCGCGCCCACACCCGGCGCTCTGCTGTGATCAGCTTCCGCGGCAGCTTCCACGGCCGCACGCTGCTGGCCCTGAGCCTCACCGGCTCGGTCAACCCCTACAAGCAGAACTTCGGGCCTTACGCCGGGGAGATCTACCAGGCGCCGTTCCCCTACGAGTACCGCGGCTGGGACACCGAGCGGGCTCTGGGGTCGCTGCAGGGCATCTTTGACTCCGAGGTCTCCGCCGACCGGGTCGCGGCCGTGATCATCGAACCGGTGCTGGGTGAGGGTGGTTTCGTGCCTGCCCCGGCCGAGTTCTTGCAGAAGCTTCGCGAGATCTGCGACCGCCACGGGATCCTGCTCATCGCCGACGAGATCCAGACCGGCTTCGGACGCACCGGCAAGTTCTTCGCGATTGAGCACTCGGGCGTCAAGCCCGACCTCGTCACGGTCGCCAAGAGCCTGGCCGCCGGCTTCCCGCTGTCGGGCGTGGTCGGTCGCGCGGCGGTGATGGACGCCCCCGACCCCGGAGGTTTGGGCGGCACGTACGGCGGCAACCCGGTCGCCTGCGCGGCGGGCCTTGCGGTGATGGATGTGATGCGTGACGAGAAGCTTCCGGAACGCGCGGCGCGCATCGGTTCGGTCCTCGAGGAGCGCATGCAGGGCTGGGCCGCCGAGCACGACCTCATCGGCGACGTTCGGGTCATGGGCGCGATGGCAGGCATGGAGCTGGTTCGCGATCGCTCCGACAAGACGCCGGCGGACAAGGAGACGGCGAAGGTGATGGTCGCCGCCCGCGAGAAGGGACTCATCATCCTGAGGGCCGGCCTGCATCACAACGTGATCCGCACGCTGATGCCGCTGACCATCCCGGACGAGCAACTCGACGAAGGCCTGGACATCCTGGGCGCGGCGGTCGGAGAAGTCGCGGCCGGGTAAACACCGTGAGGGTAAGGAGGGAGCCATGAGCACGACACCGCGACGCCACGAGATGTTCATCG
>DATITA010000043.1:0-2864 GCA_035468355.1 Candidatus Dormiibacterota bacterium | reverse complement strand
TGCCGCGGCGCAGCTTGATGACCTGGCGCACGTTGCCTTTGGCGGCGTTCTCCGGCTTCTGGGCGTCGAGGATCTTGAGGTCGAGGTTGCGCTTGTGGAACTTGCTCTTGAGCACATCCGTCATGGCGCGCAGCTGCATGTCGCCCTCGGTGGTGATGGTGATCTGCTCCTTCTCGAGCTCGATCTCCGCGGTGAGGTTCTTGAAGTCGTAGCGGGTGCCGATCTCCCGGCGCGCCTGGTCGACGGCGTTGACCATCTCCTGGTGATCGAAGTCACTGACGACGTCGAACGAGAACTCCTGGGGCATGTCCAGCAGGATACCGATCGCGAAGGCGCCGGTTCAGGAGGCAGGCTGCGAGCGCAGGTGGGCCGCCGCGTTTGCGGCAGTGGAGCTCAACTCAGAGGCTGACCGAGGCTCAGCGGGTCGGCGTCGCCGGTCGCCGTGCTGACCACCTCGCGCTGCGTTGCGGAGAGGAAGTCGAGGATCGGGCCGACCAGGCCGGGGCGGATCTGGAACCGTTGCCCGGGGCCGTCCTCTGCCTCCACCCCGAGCACGCCGGCGTTGCGGAGCCGCTCGAGCTGGTGCTGCACCTCGAGGCTCTCTGTCTTGGTCAGACGGGTGAGGGCTTCGACGGTGCGCGGCTGGTCGAGGAGATGGCGCACCAGGCGCAGGCGGTCGGTGTCGGCAAGCGTGCGCAGCAGGTCGGCCGTCGGGCGCAGGTCGTCCGGGGACCCGGCCAGCAGTGTGCGAGCCGCCTGCCATGCCTCCTGCGGCCGGCGCGGGATCTTGCGTCCGCTGATGTAGCTGGTCTGGAGAAGCGCCTCGCCCACTGTCGCGCCGGCGCCGCGCCGGGCGGCGACGATGTAGATGATCCCCCCGACCACCATCGGCACCACGGCGTCGAGCCAGCCCGCGCCGATGCCGAACCCGAACAGCCGACGGCCGAGCGCGAGCAAGCCGGTGACAATGCTGAAGATCACCCCGATGTCGATGGCCGCCGCGATCAGCGCACGCACCAGCCGGGGGACGCGGACCAGTCCGGCGCCCGTCGACGGCGGCGTCCGCCTGATCGCGAAGAAGACCCCGAGGCCCATCACCACCAGGATCACACCCTGCACCGCGAGCTTCTCCACCTGGTTGAAGAAGTGCTCGACGGGGATGCCGACGACGGTCCCCAGTGCCACGAAGGCGGCGACCCAGACGATCGTCGAGGGGATCATGGCCACGACGAACGTGCGCGCCGGCACACGGACGGCGCCGGCGACGAGCGTCGTGTAGATGCGCAGCCCGGGGATCAGGCGGCTCAGCGCCACCCCGACCCAGCCCGCGGAGCGCACCCGGCCTGACACCCGCTCGAGGTTGCGCTGCTGGTGCAGTCGCTGCGCCAGCGAGATGAGCCCTCGCTCGCCGACGAGCCGCGCCCAGCCGTAGCCGACGAAGGAGCCGAGGATGCAGGCCAGCATCGCCAGCGGGACGAACACGAAGGGGTTGAGGCCTCCGGCCGCGATGAGCAGGCCGGCGGCCAGCAGCACGATCTCGCCCGGTGCGAAGGGCAGCGGCACGCCCGATTCCTCCGCGAAGAGGAGCCCGCACAGCAGCACGACGGCGACCACGCCGTGCAGTCCCTGGAGGAAGCTCATCGGGCGCGCTCGAGCCCGAGGTCGACGATCGCGGCCGCGACAACGCGAGTCACTCCTCGCCGAGCTCGGCGAGGTACTCGTCCACCTGGATGACGTCCATGAGCACCTCGCGAGACTTGCTGCCCTCGTACGGTCCCACGATGCGGTGCTCGGCGAGCTGGTCAACCAGCCGCGCGGCGCGGGTGTAGCCGACGTTCATCTTGCGTTGCAACAGCGAAGCGGCGGCGCGCCCCTCGGCGGCGACGATGTGGGCGGCCTTGGCGAAGAGCGGATCTCGCTTGGTGGCCTCGCGCGCCCACGACACGGACGCCTCCACCTGGAAGATCTCGTCCTGGTAGTCGGGCGTGCCCTGGGCCTTCCAGTGGGCGATCAGCGCGTCGAGCTCGCGATCGCTGACGAACGCGCCCTGGAGACGCTGTGCCTTGCCCTGGTCGATGGGCAGGTACAGCATGTCGCCGCGACCGAGCAGCTTCTCGGCGCCCATCTCGTCGAGGATGACGCGCGAGTCGGTGCCGCTCGACACCGCGAAGGCCACGCGCGAGGGGATGTTGGCCTTGATGAGACCGGTGATGATGTCGGCGGATGGCCGCTGGGTCGCCACCACCAGGTGGATGCCCACCGCGCGCGCCAGCTGGGCGATGCGGCAGATCAGGTCCTCGATCTCTCCAGCGGCCACCATCATGAGGTCGGCGAGCTCGTCGATGACGATGACCGTGTACGGCAGCGCCGACAGTCCCAGGCCGGGAGCGCGCTCATTGAATGCGGCGATGTTGCGCGCACCGTGCGAGGCAAACAGCTTGTAGCGCTCCTCCATCTCCTTGACCGCCCAGCGCAGCGAAGCGACCGCAGCTTCCGGTTCGTGGACAACCGGCACCAGCAGGTGGGGCAGGTCGGCGAAGTTGCTGAGCTCGACGCGCTTGGGGTCGATGAGGATGAGCTTGAGCTCAGCCGGCGTGGCCTGGAGCAGAAAGCCGCCGAGCACAGCGTTGATGCACACCGACTTGCCGCTACCGGTGGCCCCGGCGATGAGCAGGTGGGGCATGCGCGTGAGGTCGCCAGCAACGGGGTGACCGCTGACGTCGGCACCCAGCGCGATCGCCAGCCTGGTGCGGCTATCGGTGAAGGCTGCCGACTGCACGATCTCCTTGAGCGCCACCAGCTGGGCGGCCTTGTTGGGCACCTCGATGCCGATCGCAGACTTGCCGGGGATGAACGGCTGGATG
>DATITA010000042.1:0-4470 GCA_035468355.1 Candidatus Dormiibacterota bacterium | reverse complement strand
CAGAAGCACGTCGAGTCCGAGAGAGCCAAGGCGCGCAAGGTCAAGTTCGACTAGCTAGGTCCCCCGCCATGGGGGGGGAGGGCTCCATCGTCTCTTGGGGGTCGGAGCGATGGAGCCCAAGGGAGTGAGGTCGGTCCTAGGCGGAGGGCTTTTCGAGCAGCTCGGCGATCGAACCTTCGAACTTGGAGAGCTGGCGGTGGACCTCGATCACCTCATCCGACGAGACGGGGTCGGTCGGGTCGATGTCGGTCAAATGCTCAGTCCACTCGGTGCCGCATTCGCAGCGGTGGAACAGGAAACGATCGTTGTTAGAGCGGTAGGTGTAGACCCTCGCGTCTTTCAGACGCCTTCCGCAGGCGCACTTACCCTGTCCTGGTCCCAGCTTCGACTTTTGCAATGACGTGTTCCTCGACCTGTATAACGAACCAGAGTGCGGTTTCGTGGCATGGTACACCCCCGCGCTCGCCGATTGGAACAATTCAAAAGAATGTAAAGGGCGACCCGGGCAGTTATGACGCCGAGTTCAGCTCCGTCACCAGGGTGTCCAGGCTGCGCAGACGGTCGACCCGCGCCGCGTGCTCGAGGCTCTGGTACTGAGAGAGGACGTCGACGAACCCCTCCCCGACCTCGTAGCCATGCTTGCGCAGGAGCTCGCGGCCGCGCTCGCCGAGCCGCTCGACGACGTCACGGATCTTGCTGTCCGGGCCGAACGACTCAGGCACTGGGCGGTGGCTCGAGCTTCTTGAGGACCACGCGGTGACCGTGCCAGCGCTCCGGCACGCCGATGGGCTCGTCTCCCAGGTAGCTGAGCTCCAGGCACCACACCCCATCGACCTTCACGGGCGCGGCCGAGAGCTTCAACTTGGGGTTCTTGCGCTGGACCGCCTGCACCAGCGGTACGCTGTACAGGACGAGGGCGCCGGGAAGGTTGATCGTGTTGATGCGGCCGCCCTCGCTGGAGCCGTCGACGCCGGAGGTGCGCGAGCCGAGCGAGTGGATCATCGCCAATCAGGGTAGTGGCTTGAGGCTCTCGAGCGCCGCGACGATGGCGTCCACCGTCGCCTGATAGCCGAGCCGGCCGGTGTCGAGCACCATGTCGTAGTGCCCGGGCAGGTTGCGATCGTGCCCGTAGACCTGCTTGACGTAGGCGGTCCAGTTCTCATCCGCCTGCTTCATGCGGCGTTTGGCCTCCTCCCGCGAGGTGATGTTCATGCGCGCCGTGATCGTCTTGAGGCGCACGGTTTCCGACGCCGCCAGGAACACGTGCATCGCGCCCGGGAAATCGCGCAGCAGGTACGCACCGCCGCGACCGACGATCACCACCTTCCCCGCCCGCGCGGCTTCCATGATCACGTTCTGGGTGATGTGCAGGACCGCTTTGCGCGTGTCGAAAGCGGGGTCGGCGTTGGGCGGGCTCCAGGCGGTCGAGTCGACCGGAACCATCGGCTCGGTGCTCGCAGAGCCAAGCGCCACCAGGAGACGGGCCAGCAGCGAGCCGGGTTGCTCGTCCTCGGCCTCGACCTCCTCTTTGGGGAGCTGCAGGCGGTGGGCGACCTCGTCGATGATCTGCGACTCCAGGAGGTCGTAGTGGAGCCGCCGAGCGAGCATGTCGCCGACGGTGCGGCCCCCTGCCCCGAACTGCCTTCCGATCGTGATGACCGGCATCCCGCCGATCAATCTACTTCACGCGGCGTCCGCATCGCCGAGGCGGGCGCCGGGCGGCGTTATTTCGTTGGGGTCGGCATCGGGCGGCGGATGGGGTCGGCCCCTCGTCCGATGAGCACGATCAGGAGGGCGACGACCGCCAGCACCCCGAGAAACGGGGCTAGGGACGGTAGCGCCGAGGCGAGCGCCTGGTCGGGTGTGGGCGGCTGGAAGCTGGCCAGGCCCACTCGGCCGGAACGGACGTCCGGCGTGTATACGACCCCATTGGTCTCGTCATAGGCGGCCGAGTTGCCGCCGGCCTTGGTCACGACTGTCGAGTCGAACCCGATCGGGTTTGCGCTGAAGATGCCGACCGAGCTCTGCGGTGACTGACCGGGGACTGCGACGAAGAACCGCTGGATCTTGGAGACGTAGGTCACCACGTCCCCGCCGCTGATCTGGCCGAAGCTGGCGCCGCTGGCGGCGCGAAGATCCCAGTCGATCATCGACAGGCGGCAGGCGATCAGCGCGTGGCCGGTCTGCGGGTCGATCGCCATGCCCGTCGGCATGCAGCCACCAAGCGCGAACTTGTTCTTGATGGCGCCGGAGGCGGGGTCGATCCGGAACAGCGCATCGGCGTCAGGACTGGTCACGTACAGCATCCTGTCAACCGGGTTGAACCGCGGCTGCTCCAGGGCATAGCCGACCTTGTAGTGCTGTTTGACATCACCCGACGCAGCGTCGATGGTCGTGATCGAACCGTCGATGCCGTTACTCACGTACACCAGGTGGGTCGAGGCGGAATAGTCGAGGAGGTCGGCCTCCTTGCCGCCGGCCACCGCCGTCTGCACCACCGTGTCGGCGGTGGCCGAGCCGGGCTTGAGGTCGATGATCGCCACCGAACCGTCGGCCAGGCCGACGAAGAGACGGTTCAGGTCAGGAGCGAGCGCCAGGCCGTTGGGGCTCCCCGCCAGCGGGATGCTCTTGACGTACTTGCCTTGGGCTTTCGACACGTCGAAAACGTCGATCCCTCCCGCGCGGTCGGCCGCGTACAGGAGGTGGTTGACCTGGTCGATCTCGACGACATCGAACGAGGCCGAGGCGCCGGTACCGTGCGGGAGCGGCACGCTGGCGATGTGGAGCGGGGCTGCCGCCCCGCAGGCGGCGGCCAGGCCGAGCGCGGCGGTCACGAAGAGCAGGCGCCAGATTTTGAACCCACCCTTGAACATGTCTGGGTAACAACGCGCCGGCCTAGCCGCTTCCCCATTTATGGGAAGTCGGTATTGGACTCACCAGGTCGTTTCGAACTGGCCCGTGATGTGAGTGACCGAACCGTCTCCCTGCACGATCAGGATGTCACGCAGCGGGTCTTTGGCCCCTGGGCACAGGGTCTGCGACGTGCTGCCACATGGCGCAGCGTCGAGGCGCTCGGCAGCCCGCAGCCCGACGGCGATTCCGCCGGCAACCGGTTGGGCGAGAAAGCTGCCCAAAGCCTCGGGTCCGTCGTACCGCCATTCCACCCGGCCCGTCTTCCAGTCCACGATCTGCAGGTGCGAAGGGCCCAGACCGTTTTGCGGCACGCCGCCTTGTCCCACGACTGGATCGATCAGGTCTCCGACGAGGACTCGCGTGTCGTCACCGCTGAAGGCAAGCACCGTGAGCTTCGGATCGAGGTTGGCGACCACCGTGTTGTCCGCGACCTTTCGGATCGCTGTCGTCGGCGCGGCATTCGGCGGCGGTGAGCCGAGCGGGCTCGCGTGCACCGAATTCTCCGCGACGTAAGCGCCATCCAGGCTTGCCACCACGGACTCCAGCTGCTGGAACACGTATTGGCGGTGGGCGAGCACGAGGCCATCGGAAAGCCTCACCACCCATTCTTCTGCGGGCCACGCAATCGTCGAACGCACCAGGATCGCGAAGTCGTTCTTGAAGCTGCACGCGACCGGGTCGATGCCTGACTGACCAATGCCCTGGTCCCGCGCGATCACCGCGACCGGCCGTGTCGACTCCCCGGGCTGGATGGTGCTCAGGCCCCATGTGAACGTGTCCTGGTCGAGCGTCACGAGACACATATGGCGGCTGTCGTCCGCCCACAGTTCGCGAACCGTCGAAGCGACGCCAGGAGGCCCGGAGATGGTTTGCCCGAGGCGGTCCAGGAAGCCTTGGCCGCCACCCTTGATGGCAGTCCCCGTTTCGAATGCCGAGCCGTCAGGCCCCTGTCTGAGGGGAACCGATAAATGGAGCTTGATCGTGCCGCGCGGCTCACCCGTCCAGTCGAAGCCGCTCAGCCAGGAGGAGTGCTTGGGGTCGTGAACATAGAGCAGGGGAACGCCGGTAGGAGGTGGTCCGTAGTCGGAGACGGGCGTAGTTCTGGGGGTCGACTGCGTGGCGGTCGATGGTGTGGAGCAGGCGCCGACGAGGACCAAAACCGACGCGGCTGCGAGCGCCAGGGCCCATGCGATCCTCACATAGTCAGTAACGGAGATTCGCGACCTTCGGTATTGGATTCACTTCCCCATTCCTGGGGAAAGTGGCGCGCAGCGGCTTCCCCACAGAGTGGGGAAGGTGGCGCGCAGCGCCGGATGGGGAGGTCGGTATTGGTCCTCCCCATCCCCCGGCTGAGCCGGGTACTTCCCCGCAAGCGGGGAAGTTGAGGGAAGTGAGCTTCAGCTACTCCAGGTAGTCGCGGAGCTTTTTCGAGCGCGACGGGTGGCGGAGCTTGCGCAGCGCCTTGGCCTCGATCTGGCGGATCCGCTCGCGGGTCACGCCGAACCGCTTGCCGACCTCCTCCAGGGTGCGCTGGTGGCCATCGATCAGCCCGAATCG
>DATITA010000041.1:0-7875 GCA_035468355.1 Candidatus Dormiibacterota bacterium | reverse complement strand
CCCCCAGTCGCTCATCGACAACCCGGGTTTCATGTCGAAGGCGAGGCGGACCCGAAAGATCATCTCGCCGCGCTCGAGCATCGACTCCCATAACGGCAGCTGGCGCAGGCCACCGCCGGCCTCCTGCACGGAGCCGATGCCTCTCGAGGTCGCCAAACGCATCCCGGCGCGCAGCGCCTCGAGCTCCTCGTCCCGAGAGGGCGAGGGCATCCGGCTCGTCACCAGCAGCATCGAGGACTCCTTGAGAACCTCCCCGGGCGGTGCGCCGGCGATCCGCAGCGCCTGCGAGTTGGCCCACCCGGTGTGCGCATCGAAGGACTCGATGTACGCCGGCCGGTCGGGCACGAGCCGGTCGAGGAGCTCGACGGCCGGCATCCCGCCCGGAAACGCCGAGTAGAACCAGCCGCGGCCGACAAGCCACGGGCCGGCATGCCGCCGCGCGTAGTCCTCGATCCGGCGCTCGACCTCGCCCTGGGTTGAAGCCCCGTGCAGGTCGAGCTCGCCGAGCGAGCACGAGGCTGAGAGGAAGTGAACGTGCGCGTCGTTGAAGGCGGGCATGATGGTCGCGCCGGCGGCGTCTATCACCTGGGCCGAGGGTGCGGCCAGCTCGCGGATGTCGGAATCGGCGCCGGCGGCCACGATCCGATCCCCGGCCACGGCCACCGCCGTATTGCCAGGCCCTGCGCCCCAGAGCCTTCCATTGACGATCACTAGCGTCGCCCGCTGCACCGGCCCACGGTAGCGCGCCCGCCGTGTCGCGAGGTGATTGAATGTCGGGGATGGCCAAGCTCGACAACAACTCGGACGTCGCTCGCGCTTCGACGCTTCCTTCCAGCGACTACCTGGACCCGCTCGTCCTCGAGCGTGAGAAGGACCGCATCTTCGCTCGAACCTGGCAGCTCGTGGCGCACACCGGTGAGCTGGCGCGAGTCGGTGACTTCAAGCCAACTTTCATCCTCGACGAGCCGATCCTTTTGACCCACGCGCAGGACGGCAAGCTGCGTGCCTTCTACAACGTGTGCCGGCATCGCGCTGCGCAGGTCGTCACAACTCGAGGCAATCGCAAGTCTCTGCAGTGCGGGTACCACGGTTGGGTCTATGGCCTTGACGGTCGCCTGCAGACGGCGCGAGAGATGGAGGGCACGGAGGATTTCGACAAGGCCAGCTTCGGGTTGGTTCCGATCAGGGTCGACACGCTGGGGCCCTTCGTGTTCGCCAACCTGGATCCCGACGCGGCGCCACTGTCGGAATGGATCGGCGCGATCCCGTCAGAGATCGCCGCGGCAGGTTACGACCTGCCCCGCATGCGCCGCGTCGAGCGACGCGACTATGAGATCGCCTGCAACTGGAAGGTGTATGTGGACAACTACCTGGAGGGCTATCACCTTCCTATCGCTCATCCGGGCCTGTTCAAGGAGCTCGAGTACGACCAGTATCGCGTCGAGACCTTCCGCTATTACTCGAAGCAGCACGCGCCCATCCGCGAGCTGAAACCGGGCGAGGTCCCGGGGCGGGATCGACGGTACATCCGAATGCCTGGGGCTGAGGACGACGCGCTCTACTACTGGATCTTCCCCAACACGATGCTGAACATCTACCAGGACAACATCAGCACGAACGTCATCGTGCCTTTAGGCGTGGACCGCACCCTGACCATCTTTGAGTGGTTCTTCGCGGAGCCCGGCACAGGGGAGGGCTGGGAGTCGATGCAGCAGACGATCGCGTTCTCCGATGAGATCCAGCAGGAGGACATCGCGGTCTGCGAGCAGGTCCAGCGAGGTCTGCGCTCGCGGTCGTATGACCGGGGTAGGTTCTCGGCTTTGCGCGAGAACGGCGTCTTCCATTTCCAGTCGCTGGTGAGCGAGTTCCTGAAGCGCGGCTAGGAGACGGGGGGCGCCTCTGTCGGGGCGAGCGGAAGCGTGAAATGGAAGTCCGAGCCGTTGCCCTGCTCGGTGGCGACCCAGATCTTCCCGCCGTGCAGCTCGACGATCTGGCGCGTGATGGCGAGGCCGAGCCCGGTGCCGATGATCCTTCCGCTCGTCTTCTCGTATCTCTCGTAGCGGCTGAAGAGCCTCTTCACGAACTCGGGCGCGATGCCGATGCCGCGGTCCCGGACGCTCACGTCCACGTATCCGTCTTCAGCGCGGCTGGATACCACCACCTCGCCTCCCTCTGGCGAGTACTTGATCGCGTTGCTCAAGAGATTGGTGATGATCTGGGCGATGCGGTCCGGGTCGCATTGGACGACTGGTTCGCGCGAATCGAAATCGCAGATGACCACGTGCCTGGCGGATGAGGCTCTGGCCCGCGCCACCGCCTCGCTCAGGAGCTTATTGATGTTCAACGGCTCGAGTTTCAGCGTCAGCCTTCCCGCCTCGATCCGGTCCAGGTCGAGCATGTCGTTGATCATCCGGTTCAGGCGTTCGGCGTCCTGGTTGATGTCGGCTGCAAACCCCTTGGCGTCCTCGATCGTGATGTCGGAATCACGGATCATCTCGCTGAAGCCCTGGATTCCGACCAGCGCGGTCCGGAACTCGTGGCTGACCAGGGCGACGAACTCGCTCTTCAGCTGGTTCAGCCGTTCGAGGCCGGCCAGATGGGCGGCAGCGGCCTCGTTGGCGGCGTGGTCCGCGTCCGTGTCCTCGTACATCGCCAGGAAGTAGTCGATCCGGCCCGAGGAGTTCCTCACCACGGTGGCGCTCCAGTGCAGCCACACCTCCGTCTGGTCCGCGCGCAAGGCGTGGGTGTCGGATTCGATCGTGTCCACGGTGCCTTTCCACAGGGGCTGGAAGGTTTCGAACACGCGGTTGAACTCGTCGGGATGGAGGTATGCGGCCACCGGGATGCCCACCATGTGCCCAGCCTCGGTGTGCAGCAGAGCGGCCAGGCGTGGGTTGACATCGATGATCTTCATGTCGGCGCCGACGCGGGCTATGCCCAGAGGGGCATGCGTGACGATCTGGTCGAGGAGGCTGTTGCGGCGCGCCAGCTGGGCTTCCATCCGCCGGCTCGTGACGAGCAGAAAGAGCGAGTCGCGGTGGGAGAGCAACTGGCTGCACACAAGCAGGACCCCGACCCCGCCCACCAGGACGGTGCCGAATCGATCGAGCACGTGGCCGGTGCCGGCCAGGCCGATGGCGACCACTGCGGCTGCGAGGACGGCCGCCCAGGGCAGCGCAAGCTGCCAGAGCTCGATGGGCCCCTCCACTTTGACGGCTTCGGTGTCGTTGGTCGGCCACAGGGGAGCGAGGGCGATCATCAGGTACCCGACCACCCACCCTGAGTCCAGGACGCTGCCGGTGGCCCCGAACGTACCGTTGGCGGTGAGAAGGGCGAACGTGCTGTCCGCCAGCGCAGCCGAAGCCAGGCCTCCCAGCAGCAGGAGCATGCGGCCGAGCTCGGTCCTTCGTGCCCCGCGGATGGCCAGCACGAGGACCGTGATCGTGACGATGTCGCCCAGCGGATATGCGAGACCGATCAGCTTCGCCGCGGGCGAGGCGGGCGAGCTCGAGTACACCTGGCCCAGGCCGATCGCCCACGCGATGAAGAGAAGCGACAAGGCGACGATCGCGCCGGCCAGCAGGGCCTCCCCGCGGGTGGTCAGGCGGGATGGGGCGGAGATGAACGCGAACACGCCGCCCACCGCCAGCGGGACCGCCAGGAGGTAACCGGCATCGGCTGCTGACGGGAAGGGGACGCCGACCCCGAGGCCGACCTCGTACACCGACCAGATGGTCTCCCCGATCCCCCAGCTGGCCGCCGAGGCTGCGAACAGTCCCCACGCGATCCGGGTGCGATGCTGGTTTTTGGCCGCCGCCAGGCCGCAGCTCGCGGCTGCGATGAAGGCAGCCACCGCCTCCCCGATGTCGTCGACGGCGATCGTCGCCTGGTCTCCGCCGACCCGAAAGGCGGTCCAGGCGACGAACGCTGCCGCGAGCGTCCCGGCCACGGCGGCCGCGATCGTGAAGGCGCGCCAGCCGCGCAACCCGAGCCCGGCCGCCATCACGCGCGAGCCAGGCGAGTGAGGATCCGCCCCAGACAGTGGGGAAGGACGGAGCAGGGACGGATAGGTCGGAGGCGACGGAGTGGACACTTCGCCCCTCCTATGTTAATTCAGCAGGAATGGCAGTTAACATGTGGAGGCAGTACCGGTGGCACGGCGGCGAGGGTGTGAGCACGGCCAATGGGGGAGCACTGCGTGGAGACTTTTGGCGGCGGTGGCGCGGTGGCCGCCGAGATGGCGAGCGCACGGCACGGCCGAGCTTGGACCTGCGCGGGCATTGGCCGCGGTTCTGCTGGCAGGCGGCGCTGTAGTCCTTGGAGTCCTGCCAGGGGTGATGGCGTGCGCCGTAGCCGCTGGTGGTCGGACCACACGGCCAGATTAGTCACCGGGTACGCCGTTGAGCCCTCTTGGGCTGATTCTCCGGGGTCTTTTCGCCGCGCGGTCTGCGCGGCATAAGGAGGTGATTTGAATTGCGAAAGCTGCTGATGGCTGCGATTTTGGCGACGCTGCTAGTCCTGGTCCTCTCGATCGGCGTCGGTGCTGAGGGGTCCGGGGGCTGCTGCCTGTAGCTCCCAGACCGCTGGGCGCTCGTCAATCATTTCTGTCAAGTAAGGTTCGGCTGCATTAAGCTGGCGCGGTGTCAGCCGTGTCTCCGCACCCTGCCGAGCCGGGCGCTCCGACTGGGTCGGCGAAGAGTTCGGCCCGTCGAGGACGCCGTCGCGGAGTCGAGATCAAGCCCGGATCTGCCAGGCAGGCACGCCTCGAGGCAGGGCTGAGCCTGGCCCAGGTGGCGGGCGACCAGATCAGCCGCACGGCGATCTTCTTCGTCGAAACCGGCAAGGCGAAACCCTCGATGGAGACCTTGCGGTTGATCGCGGAGCGCACGGGCCGCCCCCTGGACTTCTTCCTGGCCCGGCCCGCCGAGGGCGACCCCGCGCTCTACGCCGGGACGGCGGAGCTCGAGCGGCTGATTGCCACGGGCGCGCTGGCCGAGGTCGTCTCGACGGGAGACAGGCTGCTCGAGCAGAGGCTGGACCCGAACACTGAGGCGACGGTCAGGCACCTGGTGGCGATCGCTCATCTCCGGCTCGGCCAACCGGTGGTCGGCCGGCGCATGGCCGCCGCGGCCCGGGCCCACTTCGAGCGGGTCGGCGACATGCTGATGACGGCCGAGTGCCTTTGTTCGGAGGCCCAGGGCGCCTACTTGATGCAGGATCCAGCCGCGCTGTCGCTGGCAGAGGGCGCGCTGGCTACGGCGCGTTCTCTCAAGACCCTGCCGCCCTCGACCGAGGTCAGGCTGCTGGGCACCCTGGCCGCCGTCCACGTCACCGATCGCAACTGGCCTGCGGCGATCGCGGCGTACGAATCGGCGATCGCGGCGGGCGACGCGATCCACGACCTGCGGCGCCTCTCGCTCATCTACAACGACCTGAGCCTCGCCTACCAGGAGCTCGGCCAGATCAACCAGGCGACCCATTACGGACGGCGCGCTCTGACGATCCATGAAACCTTGAACGACCGGATCTCGCTGGCGCGCTCCGAGAACAACCTGGGTCTTCTCCTGGTCCGCGTCGGCGAGGCCGACTCGGCGCGAACGCACCTCGAACGGTCTCTGCGGCTTTTCGAGGAGACCGGAGCCGAGACCGGCAAGAGCGACGTCCTCCTGAGCTTGAGCGAGCTCGAGTTCACCCAGTCCAACTTCGGAGCGGCGGCTGCTCTGGCGCAGGAAGCGATGACGCTTGCCACCAAGGAGGCGGCCGCGGGCCGAATAGCGGACGCCCACATCTGGTTGGGTCGCATCGCCGACGCCGAGGGACGCGACGATGCCGCTGAGGCGGACTTCGAAGCCGCAATCGGTGTGCTGGAGGAGGCCGGGGCGGCGGAACGTCTCGCGCTGGCGCGCGCGGCCTACGCGGAGGTCCTGGAGGCGAGAGGCGATCTGGCCGGCGCCAACCGACAATTGAGGCAGGCGCTCGCCGCGGCCCGTTCCCCCCGGCCCGGCCCCGACGCCCGAGCCGCCACCGCCTGACCTTCGGCGCGGCTCGGCTTAGCCCGCGCCGCCGTTCGCCTGGTGGGCGTATTCGAGGGAGTCGACCAGGGCGAGCAGTGACGCCTCGATGATGTTGCTCGAGCAGCCGACCGTGGTCCATCGCTTCGCGTCGCTACCTGATTCGATGAGCACGCGAGTGGTTGCCGCAGTGCCGGCGTCCCCGTCGAGGATGCGCACCTTGTAATCGTGCAGGCTGACGCCGTCGAGCCCGGGAAACTGCGGGCTCAATGCTTTGCGAAGCGCTGCGTCCAGCGCGTTGACCGGCCCGTTGCCTGAAGCGGCGGTGTGATACACCGATCCGCCCACCTCCACCTTGACCGTGGCCTCCGCATGCACCGAAGGGCCGTTCTTGCGGACCTGGGTGGTGAAGTCCACCACCGTCCACGGCGCCGCATAACCTGGCTGCAGCCGGCGGACCAGCATCTCGAAGGAGGCGTCTGCCGCCTCGTAGGAGTAACCGCGGTGCTCGAGCTCCTTGAGGTGCTGGACCAGCCAGCGAGTCTGCGGGTCGTCGCGATCCAGCTCCAGGCCGAACTCGCGCGCCTTCGCCAGCACGTTGCCCCGGCCGGCCAGCTCCGACACGAGCACGCGAGCCTCGTTGCCGACCAGCCCCGGGTCGATGTGCTGATACGCGTCCTTGTGCTTCAGGATCGCGGCGACGTGCTGGCCGCCCTTGTGCGCGAAGGCCCCATGCCCGACGAACGGCTGCTGCACCGGCAGGGCCAGGTTGGCGATCTCGGCCACCGTCCGGGATAGCTCGCTGAACCGCTCCACGGATTCGCGGGGCAGCGCCTCCACGCCGAGCTTCAGGACGAGGTCCGCCACCACCGACACGAGGTTTGCGTTGCCGCACCTTTCGCCATAGCCGTTGATGGTGCCCTGGACCATGTCGGCTCCGGCCAGCACGCCTTCGAGAGAGTTGGCGACCGCGAGCTCGCAGTCGTTGTGGCAGTGGATGCCGATGCGCGCCCTCGCCCCGTCCTGACCGAAGGCCTGGCCAACTGCCTCGACTCCGCGCCGGATGTCGCTCGGGAGCGAGCCGCCGTTGGTGTCGCACAGCACGACCCACGATGCGCCGGCTCGCGCGGCGGTGAGGCAGACCTCAAGCGCGTACTCCGCGTCCCTGGCGAACCCATCGAAGAAGTGCTCGGCGTCGAAAATCACCTCGCGTCCCTGCGCGACGCCGTATGCGATCGATTCCTCGACCATGGCGAGATTCTCGGTCGTCGTGGTCTGGAGGACGGCGCCGACCTGCCATGGGTCGCTCTTTCCGACCAAGGTCCAAACCGGGGCCTCGCTGTGCGCCAGCGCGGCGAGGTTCGCGTCGTTGTCGCAGCTGCCTCCCGCACGGCGGGTCGCGCCGAACGCGGCCAGCTTGGAGGTCTTCAGCGGTTCGGTGCGCAGGCGGTCGAAGAGCTCCTCGTCCTTCGGGTTCGAGCCGGGGAAGCCCCCCTCCACGTAGTCGAAGCCGAGACCGTCCAGGAGCCGCGCGATGCGCACCTTGTCCGAGGCGGAGAAGGACACGGCAGGACCCTGGGCGCCATCGCGCAGGGTGGTGTCGTACACCACGATTCTTCGGCTGGACATAAAAAAACCTCCCGACCTGGATGGCCGGGAGGTCCCACGACTCGAGCGGAGCGCGCTAAGTCGGGGGACCTCCCCGGCGAATCTCGATCGCAATTCCGATCCGGTGCAGGCTACGCATTGCGGGTAAGGCTAAAGCACCGACCTGTGCAGCGATATGGATTTCGCCTCCAAAATCGCGGATCCGGATTGGTGGCGCGCCGACAGCCCCACAGCGCCTCTCACTGTCTTATCTTTC
>DATITA010000040.1:0-6319 GCA_035468355.1 Candidatus Dormiibacterota bacterium | reverse complement strand
GGCGGGCGCGGCGGGCTTTAGCTCTGCTATCCGCTGCCTGGGCGAAACGCCTGCGACGTGGCGCCTCACCGTCGCCCCGACCTCACCTTCGGCGCACATGGCGCCGTCGGCGGTGTGGAGGTCGACGCGCCAAACGACGATCGAAGAGGTGGCGCCGGCGGCCGGCGGCCGCTTCTGGGTCAAAGTCCAGCGGGCGTAGATGGTGTCTCCCGCGTGGACGGGGCGGGGGAACTTCCAGTTCAGCCACGCCCACTCGATCACCGAGGGGACCGGCATGTCCATCGACCCGAGCCCGCCCGCCATGGCCAGGAGCAGGGCAGGAGGCACCGCTCGAGCCGCGCCGTGGTCGGCCTCGATCGTCAGGGGCGAGAAGTCGCCGGCCACACCTGAGAAAAGGGCGATGTCCGATTCAGAGATGGTCCGGCGGCGGGTGGTCCACTCGCCGCCCAGGGGAAGGTCGTCGAAAGAGAGCGGCTCCAGATCGCGCCGAGTATAGAACCAACTCGCCTTCCCCCGCGTTAACCTATGGCAACTTCACGGTCTGGAGGAGGTCTTTTTTGGACGTCGCGGGCGTGCTGCTGGTCACCTCGGTGCTGCTCGTGGTCGCGTTCCTGCTCCTCACCCTATCGCTGATGCGGTTGCGCGGCACCACCAGGGAGCTGCAGGCCGCGCTCGACGATGAGAGCGGGGCGCGGGACCGCGCCGCTCTCCTTCTGGCGATCGCATCCGCGGTCAACTCGTCCCTGGCGCTAGAAGAGGTGCTGAACGTGGCCCTGACCCACGCCGGCAGGATCATGGGGGCGGTTGCAGGCTCCATGTACCTGGTCCGCCAGGGCAAGGTCGAGATGCAACGAGATGCCTCTTACAACCTGACCAACCGCGCCCGCGGCGCGACTCGAAAGATCGATGAGGAGCCGCTGCGCTCGGCCCTGGCAGCGATGCGTCCGCTGGTGGTCAAGCTCGACGAGAGGACCGCCCCGGGCCTTGAGGCCGGTGGCCATCCCCAGCATGTTCTGGTCGTACCGGTGCAGCGCTCAGGCCAGCTCATGGGGGCGATGGAGCTTTACCTCAACGCGTGGCGCGAGCTCACCGAGGACCAGGCCGATCTGCTCAACGGAGTGGCATCGCAGGCCGCGATCGCAATCCGGCACGCGCAGCTGTTTGAGGCCCAGGAGGAAAACGCGCTGACCGACGAGCTGACCAAGCTGCCCAACCGCCGCGCTCTCGCGCAGCGGTTCCTGCAGGAGATGCAGCGCGCGCGTCGCCACCACAACGCGATCGCGTTCATGATGATCGACCTCGATCATTTCAAGCAGGTCAACGACACGTACGGCCACCTCAACGGCGACGCGGTGCTGGCGGAGCTGGCCACCATCCTCACCAGCGGCGCCCGCGAGTCCGACGTTTGCGCGCGCTACGGTGGCGAGGAGTTCGCCCTCATCCTGCACGAGACCACAGAGGCCGGCGCGCGTACCCTGGCCGAACGCATTCGCGCCAAGGTCGCCGCCGCCACGTTCCCCGGGGGGCTGAAGCTCACGATCTCTATCGGCGTGGCCGCGACCGACGACCCCGCCCTTTTCACGAGCCTCATGGAGCATGCGGACAAGGCGCTGTACGCCGCCAAGCAGGGCGGTCGCAACCAGGTCCGCGTGGCCGACATGAGCGCGGCGATCACCAAGCAGCACGCTTAGGCGCGCCGGGCCGCGCACGCCGTAAAGTCCCGGCACGATGGGGCATTTCTGCGTCAACTGCGGCGCGGCTCTCGTTCCCCGCGTCATCGAAGGCCGCGAGGTCGAGGCCTGCCCGAACGACGAGTTCGTGCTGTGGCGCGACCCGAAGGTCGCGACCGCTGTGGTGGTGGAGGCGGAAGGCGGCGTGGTGCTCGGCCGGCGCGCCATCGAGCCCGGCTATGGGTTGTGGTGCCTACCGGGGGGTTTCGTCAACCACGATGAGGATCCCGAGCTCGCCGCGGCCCGAGAGTGCCTCGAGGAGATTGGCGCCGCTGTGGAGCTGACCGGCCTGCTCTGCGTCTACCACATCGCCAAGACCGACGCGCCGAGCATGATCGGGGTCGCGTATCGCGGCAGGCTGGCCGCCGGCCTGTCACCTTCAGCCGGCCCGGAGATGCTCGAGGTGTCGGTGTTCCCGGTCGACGCCATGCCGCCTCTCGCCTTCCCGAGCCACACTCACGTGCTGTCCGAATACCTCAGGTTCCAGGAGCGGGAGGCGGCAGGCGGCCCTCCGAGCGGCGGCGCAGTGGCTCCGCGTGGAACGCGGCCATCACGAGCGCGAGCAGGACAGATGCCGCCGCGCAAGCGGTGAACCCGGTGGCGTAACCGCTGGACTGGACGATCGGGCCGAAGGCGAGGGGCCCGACCGACAGGCCGACGAAAAGGACCGTGCCATACATCCCCATCGTGACCCCGCGGGTAGAGGTGGCGGAAAGGTCAGCGAACACGACGCCGATGGCCACGAAAGCCGTGGCCATGAATGGCGTGCCGATCATCAGCACGATCGCGGGCCATAGGAATCCGCTCAGATGCCCGAGCGCCACGGTGACCGCAGCCCAGACGATGGCGCCCGTGAACACGATCGGCCAGCGGTGCGGCGCGCGGTCCACCAGCCGCCCGCCGGGTGGCCGCGCCAGGCCGTTGACGACCGCCTGCAGCGCGAGGAGATAGCCGACTTGCGCGCTCGGAAGGTGCAGAGCCTCCTTTCCGAAGACGGGTAGGAAGGCGCCTACCGTGCCCCACGACAGAGTGACCGCGACGAGCCCGATCGCCACCGGTAGGAAGGATGCCTGGCCCATCAAGGCCCGCAGCGGTCCGCGCAGCGAAAGCCCTTGGCCGGAGTGCTGGCGCGTGCCGCTCGCCGCGATGGCGCCCGGGATCGTGAAGACCAGCAGCGCCGTCGTGATCGCGATGTCAGTCCTCACGTCGATCCATCGGAGCGCGAGCCCCGCCACGGATGGGCCGATGAAGAATCCGGCCTGCATCGAGAAGGTGAGCCAGCCCATGGCGCGCCCCACCTTGCCGGGGGCGACCGACTCCGTCACGGCGCTGAACAGGGATGCTTGCTGCGCGCCGCCCGCCAGGCCGCCCACGACCTGCCAGAGAAACAACGGCCCCACGCTTGGCGTCGCGGCGGTGGCGAGCTGTGAAGTGGCGGCGAGCACGAACGAGATCGCAAGAAGGGTGCGAGCGCCGAAGCGGTCGACGAGCATCCCCGAAGGCAAAGAGAGCACGGCCGCGGCGAGCGTCGACACGGAGAAAAGTGCGCCGACCTCGAAGCGGCTCGCACCGAGGTCGTGTGCGTACAGCGGAACGGTCAGTCCGCGCGCCGAGAGGGCTGCGAACGACGCGCCGGCGGCGATGTAGATGGCCAGCGACCTGCGTGACTGGAGGGCGCCGGCGAGCACCGACCTAACATAGCGGCGCATGCTGGGAAGGCGAGGCCGAGGCGGGGCCCATCTGCTCGTGGCGCGCATCGGATGACGGTGCAGCTCGCCGCGGAGCTGCTGGCCGGGGCCAAGACTGGGCTGGCCCTCACGGGCGCCGGAGTTTCCGCCGAAAGCGGGATCCCCACGTTCCGCGGAGAGGGCGGGCTCTGGAAGAAGTTCGACCCGGTGAAGGTCGCCTCGATCGAGTACTTCCTCGCCGACCCCAGCGCGTACTGGAGCGCATCTAGAGAGCGCGGCCGCATCGCGCTCGAGGCGAGCCCCAACGCTGGGCATGCTGCGCTGGCGGACCTCGAGGCTGCGGGCCGCCTGGCGGCGATCGTCACCCAGAACACCGACGGCCTGCACCAGGATTCGGGGAGCAGGCGCGTGGTGGAGCTGCACGGATCCGGGCGCACCGTGCAGTGCCTCGACTGCGACTTTCGCGAGCCCCGGTCAGAGGTGCAGGCGCGGCTTGATGTCGAGATGCCCCCGCGATGCCGGTCGTGCGGCGGGATGTTGCTCAAGCCGACCGTGGTGCTGTTTGGCGAGGCCATGCCTCAAGCTGCCGTGCAGGAGGCGTGGGCGCTCGCGCGTGCCGCCGACGTGATGCTGGTCGTGGGCACGTCGCTGGTCGTCTACCCGGCCGCTGAGATCCCGCTGGTCGCAGTTCGTTCCGGGGCTCGGATGATCGTCGTGAACGCCGAGCCCACGCCTTTCGACGATCTCGCGGACATCGTCATCCGCGGCCGTTCCGGCGAGGTGCTCCCGGAGATCGCGCGCCTCATCTTCGATGGATGAGGCGCTGGATCACATCTGTTCCAGGTTGCCCTTGAGGCTCAACCTCGATTCCCTGTCTGGCGGTATGTCGTCCGGCACGACCAGCGTCCCGGCAAACGTGCCCGCGGGCGCATTGGTGGCCGGGTAGCCGAGCTCGATCGAGCAGGTGGCGCCGGGGGCCAGGGTTTGGTTGCTGCATCCGTCCTTGGAGATCGTCACGTAGCCGGCCGGCTGCACGGAGAGCGAGCCCAACGCGACAGGAGGTCCGGTCCCGGAGTTTGCGATGTGCACGACCACGATGATCCCCGAGCTTCCGGGGCCTCTGAGCTGGTCGCGGAAGTCGACGCTGGAGGGGGTGAAGGTCAGCGAAGCGGACGCGGTGAGCGTGACCGATGGGCTGGGAGCACCCGTCTTCGTTGTTTCACCGCATGCACCGAAAGGGGCGCATGCCGCGAAAGCGAGCAGAGTGACGATGCCCCAGGCTGCACGGATTGAGCTGGCGGTGCCGGGTCGGACTTGAACCGCGATTGGCAATGCGACCGCCAGTCTCACACAACCGAGAGCGTTGCCGCCGCTCATAGGTAGGTGACGCTGCCCACGACGAAGGGACGGCCGCCAACGATCAACTCTCCACCGGCGCCGATATCCTCAGCGACGCCTTCGAACGATTCACCGGCGAGCTCGACCCGCACGCGCCTGCCCAGGGTGGCCGAAAGCTCGCGCCAGCGATTTACGACCGCCTCGGGCGGCGCAGAGCACCACAGGTCCATCTTCTCGACCAACCCTGAGAGCAGCTCATCCGCGGGCCGCTGCAGCATGGCCGCGCCCACCGGGGCCGATGTGAGGTTGATGCCGATGCCGCACACGGCCCTCGCGGGTGAGACCTCGACCAGGATGCCGCCCAGCTTGCGGCCGTCCAGCATCAGGTCGTTGGGCCACTTCAGGCGGACCTCGGGCCCGCAGGCCTCCGCGGCCGCCACGCCCGCTGCGAGGCTGAGAATCGGGTGCGGTGGCACGACGAACGAGACGAGCAGGGCGGTCCCGGGCGCCGCCTCCCAGCGCTTGTCCCCGCGGCCACGACCTGCCTCCTGGTGATCCGCGACCACGATCGCGCCGATCGGTAGGTCGCGCGCAATGTCCTGGGTCGATGTCACCGAGCCCAGGCGGACGACTCTCGGTTGCGTTTTCCCCACGGCCGGTAAGCTAGCTCAGTGCCGCCGAAGAAGCTTCACCGCGCCGTGGTGCTGGTGGTGATGATGCTCCTGGCCGTTGGTCTCATCGTGATGTTCACGGCCGGCGCCGTGGCCACCTTCGACAGCCACAGTTTGATCGCGCTCGCAGTCGTCCTGGTGGCGGCCGCGGTCAGCGGCGTCGCCTTCAGTTGGAAGCGTTACAGCAACCGGAGCTAGTGGACAGTACCAGCCAGATCTGGAGCATCCGACGTCCCAGGCGGCCGGGCGCCCTGCGGGCGCTGATGCCTGCGTTGCGGGACCCGGCGGTCGTCCTCAGGCATCGAAAGATGCCATCGTCCTCTCGCCACCCGCGCCTTGGCACCGGCCGCCTGGAACGCCGGTCTTCGAGCCCGTGGCCTGCTCCAGCTCTGGCCGTTACAGTCCACTAGGAGCCTCGAGGCCGCATGGCGCGCGAGTGGCTCCTGCGAGCGACGGTTACGTTGCGCGAGAACTTGATGGTTACGATGCGAGCGATCACCCAACCGATCAGCGCGTACACCAGGATCGCGACCAGGACCGACATCTCCAGCTGCGATTGGTTGCGCCCACGGTGGGCAGCAGACGAGGATCAGGGGAACCAGAACGGCAGCTTGGAAAGGGCTTCGTCGGTGTCCACGTCAGGATTCGAGCCGGCGCTGAGCTGGTACTGCCAGACGGCCATGGTGCCGGGGCAGCCTGTCTGGTTGGGCGAGTAGTTGGGAGCGGTCGCCTTGTTGTAGCTTCCCAGCAGCGAAGGCTCGAAAGACCACAGGTAGGATCCGGTGCCGATCTCAGCCTGGGCCGCGACTGCGCCGCACCACGCCCCGCCGAACTCGCTTCCTGCGGTGCCGTTGCCGTAGTAGGCGGGGACGTAGTGGGCGGCGGTGATTCC
>DATITA010000039.1:0-2345 GCA_035468355.1 Candidatus Dormiibacterota bacterium | reverse complement strand
TGGCCATCTCCGCGGCCGATGACCTTCGCGCCACCGCGCTGCTGGCGGCCCACGTCCATGGCGACGGCCCGCCGGTGGTGGGGGCCGTCGCGGCCGCCGCGGTCCTCCAGCGGCTGACGGCTCCGGGTGACCCGCGGCGCTTCCAGGCCTGGCTGCTGCAGGGCCTGTACCACCGCATGGCCGGGGCCGAGGCGCGCCGTTCGCACCGCACCGACGCGCTGGCAAGGGCCCACGAGGTGCGCGCCCGGAGCGTCCTGCGACTGGCCGCGACCAGCCCCGACCGCACCACCGCGCAGCGCGCCCGCGTGGCGCTCATCCACCTCTCCGGCACCGCGCACGCCTGAGCAGGGGCGGCCGATGAGTTGCAGGGTCGTCCCTATAATCGGCCCATGATCAGCAACGAATCGAACATGACTCCGCACAACCTGATCCCGATGGTCGTGGAGACGACCAACCGCGGCGAGCGCGCGTTCGACATCTACTCGCGCCTGCTCAAGGATCGAATCATCTTCATCGGGACGCCGATCGACGACCAGGTGGCCAACGTCGTGATGGCCCAGCTGCTCTTTCTCGCCGGGGAGGACCCCGAGAAGGACATCATGATCTACATCAACAGCCCCGGTGGATCTGTGTACGCGGGGCTGGCGATCTACGACACCATGTGCTACGTCGAGCCGCGCGTCGGCACTATCTGCATGGGCATCGCGGCCTCGATGGCGGCGGTCATCCTCGCCGGCGGAGAGACCGGCATGCGTTTCTCTCTCCCCAATACTCGCGTCCTCATCCACCAGCCCTCTGGCGGATTCAGCGGCCAGGCGGCTGACATCCAGATCCACGCCCAGGAGATCCTGCGGGTGCGGCGTCGCATCGACGAGATCCTCGCGCAGCACACGGGCAAGCCGATCGAGGTCATCAACCGCGACTCCGACCGCGACTTCTTCATGAGCGCTGAGGAGGCCAAGGCCTACGGGCTGATTGACGAGATCATCCAGGGTCGGCCCAAGACGGGTGGCCCTGTGCCCAAGGTCGAGAGCAACGGTGGCGCCGCGCGCTCCGCCGGTGGCGACGGTGGTCCCCAGGCGGGTGGCGGCGCCGCCACCCGCTAAGAGCGAGGGGGATCAGGATCCCCCCCTCGGGCACCCCCAGCTTGGCGGTGTCAGCTCCGGCGGGATGAACCCGCCTGCGCTGACGGTTCATCGAATCGGTCCTTTTGCACAGGCGCGGCTGCGGGCGGGCCGTGGTACGGTGACTGGCGATGACTGAGCGCGACGACCGGCGACGCCACACTCGGTGCTCCTTCTGCGGCAAGGGCCAGGAGCAGGTGCGCAAGCTGGTGGCCGGTCCTGGCGTGTACATCTGCGACCAGTGCATCGACCTCTGCCAGGAGGTGCTCGAGGAGGACAACCGCTCCACCACCCAGAAGCGCGGCAAGGGCGGGATGATCCCCAACCCCCAGGTCATCGCCGCCTCGCTCGATCAGTACGTGGTCGGCCAGGAGCACGCCAAGAAGGTGCTCTCCGTGGCCGTCTTCAACCACTACAAGCGCATCGCCCACGCCAAGTCCAGCGGTGATGTCGAGCTGCAGAAGTCGAATGTGCTGCTGGTTGGTCCCACCGGGTGCGGCAAGACGCTCCTCGCCCAGACCCTCGCCAAGATCATCGACGTGCCGTTCTCGATCGCTGACGCCACCTCGCTGACCGAGGCGGGGTACGTCGGTGAGGACGTCGAGAACATCCTGCTCCGGCTCATCCAGGCCGCCGACTTCGACATCTCGCGCGCCGAGCGGGGGATCATCTACATCGACGAGATCGACAAGATCGCGCGCAAGTCCGACAACCCCAGCATCACCCGCGACGTCAGCGGTGAAGGCGTGCAGCAGGCGCTGCTGAAGATCCTCGAGGGAACGGTCGCCAACGTGCCTCCGCAGGGCGGGCGCAAGCATCCGCACCAGGACTTCATCCAGATCAACACCACCAACATCCTCTTCATCTGTGGCGGCGCCTTCGACGGGCTGGAGCGGATCATCGAGCAGCGCGTCGGCAATCGCACCATCGGCTTCAACAGCAAGCCGCACGGAAGCCGGAACAAGGAGACGACCCGAATCCTCCGTGAGCTCCAAGCCCAGGACCTCCTCAAGTACGGGCTCATCCCCGAGTTCATCGGTCGTCTGCCGATCAACGTCTCGCTGGACTACCTCGACGAGGAGGACATCATCCGCATCCTCACCGAGCCGAAGAACGCGTTCGTCAAGCAGTACGAAAAGTTCTTCGCGCTCGACGACGTGCAGCTGGTCTTCCACGAGGGGGCGCTGAAGGCGATCGCCCAGAAGGCGCTCGCGCGCGGCA
>DATITA010000038.1:0-6458 GCA_035468355.1 Candidatus Dormiibacterota bacterium | reverse complement strand
CGTGGAACCAGGCAGGACCGACGGTGACCGTCGGGCCTCGCACCGGTCACCTGGCGGAGCCGCTGGAGGTCGCGGACTACGGGGCGGGCATCAGCAGACTGCTCGACGACCCGGATGAAAACCAGTTGACCGGTGTTCGCGGCGTCGAGTGGGCGCGGAGATTCGACTGGGAGCGCCACCTGGACACGCTCGAGCGCTGCGTCCTCGAGGTGGCTCGCTCTCACGAGCAGATCGCGGCCGAAGCTGCCACCGCTTGAAGTTGCTCCCGCGGATCCTCGCCTACGACGAGGAGGAAGAGGAGCGCCGGGATGCCGATCAAGAAGCCACTCCCGCGCCTGGCGGGACCCCCTCGACGCCGCTGTCCAGGGGGATCCTCGCCGGCGTCTGGATCCTTGCACTGGCCCCGCGTCTTTACGCGCTTTTCTTCCTGACCGATCCACAGAATCCAGGCGATGGTTGGCATGGTGACGTCTATCACCACTGGCAGATCGCCTACCTGACCAAGGAGATAGGGCTGTGGGACCCAAGTGGTCCGCGCCTCTGGGACCTCAAGGGCCTCGATTACTTCTGGGGTCTCGTCCACCCGGTACTGCTGGTTGGCCTGTTCTTTGTCGCCGGGTCTGTGGATATCGTCATCCCAAGGCTGATTAGCGTGTTCTTCGGCTCGCTCACTGTCGTCCTCCTGTTCGCGCTGTGCAGGCGGTACTGGGATTTCAGAGTTGCGGCCGCAGCCGCCCTCTTCGCTGCTCTGCTTCCAACGAACGTGTTCATCGATTCGACGGGCTTTCTCGAGCCGATGGGCATCGGCCTCGTGCTGCTCGGCATCTGGCTGTGGCCGCGGCGCGGCTTTTGGGCAGGAGTCGCGTGGGCACTCGCTGCGATGGCGCGGGCCGAGGCCTGGATATTTAGTCTCGGCATGCTGATTGCGACCTATCTCCGGCGGGCGCACCAACCTGAGCGGCTGCTCGCCACGACGGCCTGGATCGCACTGATCGCCCTGTACATGAAGATCCTGCTAGATCGCACCGGCAACGCCATCTATCCCGTCTACTGGAACCTGCTCGCGAACATCTTCGGCAAGTGGGAGTTCGCCAGCGGGCTGAGCCCCGCGCAGGTCGCGGCGCGTCCATTCCTGGTCGGTTTGATGCTGGCGGGCCTCCTTGGGCTGGCGTGGACATTCTGGAAGCGGCCCACCTCGTACATGTTGCTTACGTTCGGATTCGGCTACCTCGCGTACACGGGATTGTCGCTCGGCCTGACCTCATACCTGAAGAGCTGGGAATCGTGGTTCTGGCAGGAACGCTTCTTCCTGTTTCCGTATGAGTTCGCGGGCGTCCTGCTGGCGGTGACAGTCCTGTGGATCCCGCCGCGGCGGTGGGGCAATCGCGCGGTCCCGTTGGGCTGGGTGCTGGTCGGCGCCGTGCTGCTCGTTGCGCAGGCGGAATGGCCACCGATCCTCTCCCTTTATGACGGGACCCGTGCGACCTGGTCGCAGTCCCAGGCAGCGGCCGCCCAGCTAATGAGCGTCTACAACCAGCCGCAGTACCGCGGTCACGTCCTCAACATCCCACCCGACAAGCCCGCGATGTTCTACGCGATGGTGGAGTACCACGGTTTACAGGGTCGCAACGTCGTCGGCCAGCTTTACGACCCCTTCTACTACCTGACGAACTTCTCCTACCCCGATCATCCCGCGACCGGCGACACTCTCATGGAGTGCTGGCTCGCGGCCACTCACACCCGACTGTGGGCGGTCGATCACCAGAAAGGGCAGTACGCAGAAGTGATCGCCCATCACTCGGAATGGTTCACGCAGGTCGGTTCCGTCGACCGTTACGGATGGATGCTTGAGGATGTAAAGGTGCCGGCCGTGAGCGCGGCGCAATGCGCGGCGGCAAACAGGGCAGCTTCTGGCTAAGTCAAAAGCCTTCTGGCTCGGCACGGTCCGGCTGCTGGTTGCCGCGGCGCTCATCCTGGTCGCGGCGTACGTGCTCAGCTGGCAGCTGCTGTGGGGTGGGATGGCAGGTTCCGAGGCGCCCTTTCACCTCCACCTCATCACGTGGGTCGCCGCCGCATTTCCGAGCCTGCCCTGGTGGTACCCATGGGACGGGATGGGCGTCTCGTATCGGGAGGGCTATCCGCTGGCGGCGCACTGGGCCGCTGTCGCAGTATCCCGCTTGCTTGGACTCAACCTCGAGGGCGGCGCTCAGGCCATTCAATTCACGCTGATGCCGGCTACTGCCCTCGGGCTTTACTGCTACTTCGACTGGCGAATGCGGCGCCCGCTGTCGGGCCTGGCCGCCGGCCTGATGCTCCTGCTGAGCCCAATCGGCTGGGTCGAATGGACGCATTTCGGACTGTATGCAAGTTGGGTCGGAATGGTGCTCTTCATGCCCAGCCTGATTGCGTTGGACGCTTTCTTCGCAGCGTGGGTGGCGGGAGAACGAGGTCGGAAGTTCCGGTTGCCGGCCGTCCTGTTCATCGTCTTCGTCTCGGCGATGGGCACGATTTCGCCTCACATAGTCGCAGCGCCGCTTCTGGTGGCACCCCTGTACGCGCTCGCATTAGGGCGCAGCTCAGCCCGGCGCGCCTGGACCTGGGTGCTCCTGGTGGTTCCGGTCCTCTTCCTCGGTATCGGGCTGCTCTCGGCGTTCTGGCTGGGAGCTGAGCTCCAGTACCTGGCCGTCGTCCACTCGCACTGGGCAGGGGCGGGCACGAGCTTTGACATCAACCGGCTGTCGCCATTCGCGCTGAGCGGCATTCTCTCGCTGCAGCCGCTTCGCAGCGGATCCGTGGATGACCTTTACAGCGTCAGCCCCGCCGTGCTGCTGCCCGCTCTCCTTGCCATACCACTGGCCTGGAGGGACGGGCGCGCTCGCCTGTTCCTGGTGCTCTTTCTGATTGGAATCGTGTTGATGACGGATCGGGAGCTCTACCGTCCGCTGTTCTTCATTCCCGGATTCAAGGAATTCGGAGTGGTAGCCCACCGGCCGCTGCAGCTGCTGATCATCGTGGCGGCGCCGGCGCTCGGAGCAGCCGGGCTCTTCGAGCTACCGCCGATGCTGTCCGAAATGGCGGCTCGGAAATGGACCTGGCCCGCCGGAGCCCGGTCCGCCCTTGCCCTTGGGATGCCAGTCGCCCTGGTGCTCGTGCTCACGGTGGACGTTTACGCATTTGGCGGCCACGTAGCCGGAGGGGGCCAGCTGGCTTACGGGCCGAGCCTGCCCAAGGCGCCAGACGTGCGAGACCTCTGGCTGCGACACTCCGCAGACGTGTGCGGTGTTCCGGCTCAAGAGTGGAACTCGCTTTGCTCCGACCCCAAGCTCACCGCCAGATTCTCCGTCGGGCAGCTGGTGAATGCATGTCGCTCCGGTGGCCAGACGCGGGCCGATGCGCCGCTATGCCGTGGCCTGCAGCTCGACGATTCCGTGGCGCCGAAATGGAACGGCGACGCGAGCTTGATCGCTCAGACCGACAGTTGGTGTGCGGGTCGCACCGACCCCGTTTGCGACGCCCGGTATTCATCACTCGCCGACCAGCTGTTCGACGTGGGCCAGTGGCGCGCCCCCGAGATAAGGTGCGATCTAGATTGCCCTGCCGGGCGCCAATCGCTCGCAACGTTGGGCAGCACGTTCTCATCGGCGCCGCAGCGCGCCGAGCTCAACTCCAACATCGGACCACTGGACATGGCATTCCACGTGCTGGTGGGTGGTGGCATAACCCACAGCTACAACGACCAGGTTCTTCCGTCTAGGGAACTATCGTCGTGGCTGGAGGACAGCATGCTCCAGGCCCCGGCAACCACGGTCAAGGCGCAGCTGGCTCAGGCGTTGGGAATCGACGCCGTCGTGCTCTCGACGCAGCAGGCCGCTCGCGCAGCGGACTATCAGGCGCTCGGCTGGACGCAAGTCAACGACGATCCGCTCGCGTTCGTGAACCCCCAGCCCTCAGGCCTGGCCGCCCAGTGGGCAGGAGGCTCGGCGGTCCTGGTGGTGGGCGGCACCCAGAACAGCGTGCCCGAGCTGTACAACTCCGTCTTCAAGCGCGCGACGTCGGGCATGCTTCCGTTCGATTCGGCCTGGCTGGTCCGTGGATCGTCACCCTACATTGACGACTATTCGCAGCAGGACCTGAGCCGTTACTCGGGGGTGATCATGCTCGGATACCAGTACCACGACCAGGCCGCCGCGTGGTCTCGAGTGGACGGCTACGTTCGCGGCGGCGGCCGGTTGTTCGTCGAGACCGGCTGGCAGTATGTCGACCCCGATTGGAACGCGGGCACGGCGCCGCCGGTCCTGCCCGTGACTTCACTGAGTTGGAGTGCACTGGATCCATCGGCAGCCGTCACGGTGAACGGCGCTCTAGATCGGCAGTTCGGCTCCTTCACGTACCAGGGCGGCGGCTGGGGCGCCAGTAGTTCTTCCTCGCTACGGCCGGGGGCCTCGGAACTCGTCCGCTCCGGCAATAAGATCGTGGCCGCGCGCTGGCAAGTCGGGCAGGGACGTGTGGTGTGGAGCGGGATGAACCTCATCGCACATGACGCATCGAGTGGATCAACCGACGAAGACCAGTTTCTCGCGTCGCAATTCGCATGGCTGTACCCGCCGTCCGATGCGCAGGTCGCGATCACACCGCAATGGAGCGGGGACAACCAGGCAACCCTTGAGCTGAACCAATCCGACCAACGAACGCTCGTCCTGTTCAAGGAGTCGCTGTTTCCCGGCTGGTCCGCGCGCCTCGTCACTCCAGGGGGCTCGCGGCCGGTGCCGCTCGACGGCAGCGAGATGGACCTCATGCTTGCCACGCTCGACTCAGTTCCGGCCGGGTCAAAACTCGTCTTCTCGTATGGCCCAACGGTGTTCGAGGAAGCGATGTGGTTCCTTTCGGGGCTCTGGGTGATCGCCCTCGGGCTTTGGCTGGTCAAGCCACAGCTCTACAGCGCCGGCTTACGGCGAGTGGGGGCGGCGGTGGGGACCCCCGGCCGTCGGTTCGCCGGCACCTGGGACGAGGAAGACGGCGAGGGGTTGCCGACGGGACCAATCGCTCCAGAGACTGAGGAGGCCGAGGTCCCTTAGGGCGACGAGGTGCGGCCGGCTAGCGCTGCGATGAGGCCCACTGGATCAGGTCGTTCAGCCCGCGGCCGAACGGGATCCTCGGCTCCCATCCAAGATCGTTCTTCGCCTTGCTGATGTCGCTGACGTAGTAGGCCTGGTCGCCCTCGCGCCAATCGGCGAAGGTGTACTGAGGCTTGGTGTTGGTCAGCTCACCGATCTGGCGGATCACCTCGAGCAGGTTGCGCTGGTTCTCGGTCCCGCCGCCCACGTTGTAGATCTCGCCTCGCGTCTGGCCGATCTTTTCGATCACCGTCGCATACAGGGCGCTGAGGTCTCGCGCGTCGAGCAGGTCGCGGACCTGGCTGCCGTCGCCGTAGATGGTCAGCGCCCGGCCGTTGAGGATCGAATGTACGAAGTGCGCCACCCAACCCTGGTCTTCGGTTCCGTACTGGTGTGCCCCGTAGATGCAGCTTTGCCGCAGCACGACCGTGTTCATCTGGAAGCATCGCGCGTAATCCCTGACGTACTGGTCCGCGGCGCCTTTGCTGCAGCCGTACGGGCTGTGGAAGTCGATCGGCTGCGTCTCCTTGCACGCACCGTTGTTGTGCTCGAGCTTTCCGTAGACCTTATTGGTCGATGCGAAAACCAAGGGCGCCTCGCGATTGTGCAGCCGCACGGCCTCCAGGACGTTGAGGGTTCCGCGTGCGTTGACGTCGAAGTCGGTGTTGGGGTCGACGAGCGATGTCGTGACCGCCACCTGGCCGGCCAGGTGGAGGATCGCGTCCTGGTCCTTGACGTGCTCGGCCAGGGCGCCGGCGTTCCTGACGTCCTCCTTGATGAAGGTCGCTTCGGTGGGATGACGGGTGAGCAGCCAGTTCAGGTTGCGTTCGGTGCCTGGCCGGCTGAGGTTGTCGAGCAGCGTTACGTGCCATCCCTTCTCGATGAAATGGACCGCGGCATTGACGCCGAGGAAGCCCGCACCACCCGTGACCAGCAGTCGCCGCCTCGCTTTTTCGCGCTTCGTGCCCGATCGCCCCTGCGGGTCAGTGCCGGCGGCCGGAGTGCTGGGATCCATCTACAGTCCGTACGTTAAGACAGCGGCGCGGGAATCGGCCCTCAGCCCGTGAAGATGCCCCGGATGAAGGCGATGCTCACGACCCAGCAGGCGCCGGCGAGGATCACCGTCTCCCGCCGCTGGCTGCCATCGTGCGCGTAGAGGTAGGCGCCCGGCAGGAACAGGACGGCAAAGACTCCGTAGACGATGTGGAGGAGGTTGGTCGGCTGCTGGCCGAGCGCCAGGGCCACCAAGCCGATCAGTCCCTGCAGCGCGGTCAGCCCCGCCATGATCAGGTAGCTCGAGCGAAACCCGCCACCCAGCTTCTGGTTGCGGAAATACGCATAGGT